>CAZDGB010000027.1:0-34717 GCA_964504645.1 uncultured Planctomycetaceae bacterium
CCGGGGCGCAGATGATTCTGGCGAACACCTATCATCTGGCTCTGCGGCCGGGTGCGGAGGTCGTGGCGGAACTCGGCGGGCTGCACAAATTCATGAACTGGGACGGCCCGATCCTCACCGACAGCGGCGGGTTTCAGGTCTTCAGCCTGGCGAAACTGACAAAGATCGACGACGAACGCGTCGCTTTCCGGTCGCACATCGACGGTAGTTTGCTCGACTTGACGCCCGAACGGGCCGTGGAAATCCAGGAGCAATTGGGCGCCGACTGCATCATGTGCCTGGATGAGTGCCCGCCGCACGATGCGTCGCCGGAACTCATGCGGACCGCCGTCGACCGGACGACGAAATGGGCGGCGCGCTGCCGCGAATCACAACAACGCAGCGATCAGGCGTTGTTCGGCATCGTGCAGGGAGGCATCCATCGCGAATTTCGCGAACGGTCGCTCGCCGGACTGTTGCCGCTCGATTTCCCTGGCTACGCCGTCGGCGGGTTGAGCGTCGGCGAAGATCCCGCGCAGATGTACGAGACGCTGTCATTCACTGTTCCAGGTTTGCCGTCGGATCGTCCCCGTTATCTGATGGGTGTGGGACGGCCGATCGACCTGCTGGAAGGCGTGTTGCGGGGCATCGACCTGTTCGACTGCGTGATGCCGACGCGAAACGGTCGGAACGCCACGGCGTTCACTAGCGGCGGCGTGGTCAAAATGCGGAACCTGAAGCACCGGACCGACCCGTCGCCGCTCGACCCCGAGTGCCGGTGCCCGGTCTGCCGGCAATTCAGCCGAGCGTACCTGCGACACCTCTTTATGGCGGAGGAAATGCTCGGGCCGATTCTATTATCCTGGCACAATCTGGCCTACTATCAGCAGTTGATGTCCGACTTGCGGCAAGCGATCCGCGTCGGAAAGTCGCAAGAGTTTCGCACAGTTCAACTTGCCCGCTGGACGCAATCTGAATAAGATACCCGCTTCAGTTTTTGGCTCAGCGACGTAAGTCTCAGTCAGAGAACTGGTTGCCCTG
Organism: uncultured Planctomycetaceae bacterium; assembly: GCA_964504645.1. GTDB lineage: Bacteria > Planctomycetota > Planctomycetia > Planctomycetales > Planctomycetaceae > CAZDGB01. Next base: position 1,021 of record CAZDGB010000027.1, read on the forward strand.
AAAATCCCCGACGGAAGTCGATGATTTCCCGTCGGCCAAATATTAAAACCGCAACGGAACTGAGTCGTTCTTCATGCTCACTGACGGCCTGACCTGGTGTCTCGTGCTCGCGCAGGCGGAAGCCGCCGGCGGCGACGGGCAGCCGGTGCCGTTCTCGTTCCTGTCGCCGCCGATCCTGGCGATGATCGTGCTGTTTTTCTTTCTGATGATCCTGCCGCAGCGGCGGGAGCAGAAACAGCGCGATCAGATGCTGAAAGCTTTGAAGAAGAACGACCGGGTGCTGACGAGCGGCGGCATCATCGGCACGGTGGCCAATATCTCGGCGGATGGAAAGGAAATCACTCTCAAAGTTGACGATAACACGCGCATCAAGTTCCTCCGCTCGAGCATCACGCAAGTGCTCGGAGAGGCGCCGAAAGACGAGTCCGCGGGCAAGCCTGCGTAGTGCGGCGAACGGCGAGCATCATCTCGCCGGGCCGACTCTCTCACCGGCCGATGCGCGACTCTCTGTCAATCGCATTTACCAAGGATAAACGTTTTCACTCAGGATGGAATTCGGGCATGAACGGCATGTGGACGAACTTGGCGTGGATTTTGGCGCAGGACGCAGGCGCCGCAGTGGAACAGGCGCAAAAACCCGGTTTGACCTGGCAATTGTTTGCCGTGGCAGCCGTGGTCTTTGTCCTGCCGTTTGTGCTCGGCACGCTCTTGGCGCAGGCCTTGCGGTTGAAGGACCTGGGCTTCAAACTCGGCGTTGTGCTCTTTGCCATTTTCTTCAGCCTCGCGCCGTTCGTCTATCAGCAACTGACGAGCGACAAAGGTTGGACGAGCGCCCTGAAAATGGGTATCGACCTCGCGGGCGGCACAAACCTCGTCTACCAGATCGATCTGGAGAAGGCGAAGGCTGAAGGCAAGACGATCGACGCCGCGCTGTTGGAAAAAATGGTCCAGGCGGTCAGCAAGCGCATCAATCCGTCCGGCGCGGAGGAAGTCACCGTCCGCCGCGTCGGCAGCGACCGGATCGAAGTCATCATCCCCGGCGCCGACAAGGACGTCGTCGAGCAGAAGAAGCGGGCCATCATTCAGTTGGGAAGCCTGGAATTCGCCATTCTCGCCAACGAGCGGGATCACGCCGTCATCATTCAGCAGGCCAAGCAACTGCCCGAGAAGAACGACGAAGTGCGCAAGGACGGCCGAGTGATCGCCAGCTGGCGGCAGGTCAGTCCCAAAGAGGAGGACAAGATGGGCGCGCACGGCGAGGTCGCCGTCCGCGAAGTCAAACGCCGCGACGAGAAACAACGCGAAGTCACCGTGCGGCAGTTCCTCGTGGCGCACGATCCGCCCGAGCGGGCCGTCACCGGCAAATACCTGACGCGCGCCGGCGCCTCGCTCGATCCTTCGGAAGGCATGGCGGTATCTTTCAGTCTGAACACCAAAGGCGGCATTCTTTTCGGCGATTTGACGGGCAAGTATCAGCCGAACGCGTCGGACGGCTTCCGCCGCCGGCTGGCGATTCTGCTCGACGGCCAGATCCATTCGGCTCCGGAAATCCGCGACCGCATTCCCAGCGGCAACGTGCAGATCACCGGCCGCTTCACGCAGCAGGAAGTCGACGCGCTCATCGGCGTGCTCAACGCCGGGGCGCTGGAAGTCCCGCTGATCACGACGCCGGTGTCGGAATTCACCATCAGCCCGCTGTTGGGCATCGACGTGCAGCGGGAAGGTCTTACGGCGATCGTCGTCTCAGCGTTGGCCGTGTTCGTGTTCATGCTGGTCTACTACCGCGCGGCGGGCTTGATCGCCGACCTGTGCCTCGTGCTCAATCTGATCCTCGTCGTCGGCGCGATGGCGTTCATCGAAGCGCCGTTCACGCTGCCCGGTATGGCGGGGCTCGTGCTGACGATCGGTATGGCGGTTGATTCGAACGTGCTGATCTACGAGCGCATGCGCGAGGAACTCGCCCGTGGCGCCAGCCTGCGCATGGCCATCCAGAACGGCTTCGACAAAGCGTTCTCGGCCATCTTCGACGGCAACGTCACGTCGCTGATCACAGCGTTCATTCTGTACATGGTCGGCAGCGATCAGATTCGCGGCTTCGCCGTTTCGTTGTTCATCGGCCTCGTGATGAGCTTGTTCTCGGTGCTGTACTTCGGCCATTTGTGCTTCAACATCGCCGAACGCAAGCGGTGGCTCACCAAATTGAACATGATGCAATTCCTGGGCGAGACCCACATCGACTACCTGAGCTGGCGCACGCCCGCGTTCTTACTCTCCGGCTCGGTGATTCTCGCCGGCATGATTGCCCTCTACGTCCGCGGCCAGGACAACATGGACATCGATTTCACCGGCGGCACGATGGTGACGTTCGAGTTCCAGGAACCGCAAATAACAGACGACGTGCAAGCGAAGCTCGACGAGGCATTCCCCGGCGGCGTCAGCCTCGAACAATTGACGCTTTCGGGCGACGACGGCGCGACGGGCCGCCGGTTCCGCATCCGCACCACGGAAGACGATCAGAAAATTGTCCGCGAACAATTGAACAGGGCGTTCTCGGAGCCGGGCCGGCAGCTGCGCAAAGTGACGCTGAAATTCGACCCGCCGGTCGCCTCGCCGGAGAAACTGTCCGGTGTCCTCGCCGAAAAAATCGACCCCGACCGCTTCCTCGGCGGACACATGGTCCGTCTGGAGCTGAGCGGCGGCGTCGCGGAAGGGACGATGGCCGATTACCTGGCTCAGCAATTGAAGGCCATTCACAACGCGTCGGGCCAATCAAAGTACGATGCGCCGCAGACGCTGGTATCGCTGGCGGGGACGAAGCAAGCCGACGCCGGGAAGCAGGACGGCGGAGCGCGCTATACCGAATTGCAGGCCTTCGTGGCCAAAGACGTCGACGCGGCCGATTTGCAAACCGCGCTCGCCGCCATGGAGACGCAGATGGCTAACGAACCGGTGTTCGACGAGATCAACTCGTTCGACACATCGGTGGGCGACGAGACCAAGACCCACGCTTTCTGGGCTATCGCCGCCAGCCTGGTGATGATCGTGATCTACATGTGGTTCCGGTTCGAGAAGGTCTACTTCGGCCTGGCGGCCGTGGCAGCGTTGGCGCACGACGTCCTGGTCACGCTGGGGAGCATCGCCCTCGCCGCTTATCTGAGCAAGACGCCGATCGGCCATTTGCTGATGCTGGACGACTTCAAGGTCAACATGGGGCTGATCGCGTCGCTGCTGACGATCGTCGGTTATTCGCTGAACGACACCATCGTGATCTTCGACCGCATTCGCGAAATCCGCGGGAAGAACCCGAACATCACGTACGACATGATCAACCAGAGCGTGAACCAGACGATGTCGCGAACGATTCTGACCGCCCTGACCGTGTTGATCGTGGTGGTGATCCTCTACATTTTCGGCGGCGACGGCATCCACGTCTTCGCGTTCTCGATGATCATCGGCACGATCACCGGTTGCTACAGCACGATCTTCATCGCCAACCCGGTCCTGTTGTGGCTGGTGACGCGGGCTCAACAAGGCCCGGCGCATGCCGCGCCGCCGAAAGCGGTGCCGGCGTAAGTCGAAACGTGGGTGGCCGGGGCTGGAGCCGTTTCGGCGAAGCCCCGGTTTTCTCGCGATCGACCGGGGCTTCCTTCCCGTTGGTCGGTCCAGCCCCGGCCACCCGATGTGACGCGGCTGCCACCCAATGCTTACGGCAGCCCCATCTGCCGTTTGAGTTTCTCCAACTCGGCGTCGACCTCGCGCTGCGGGTCGCTCGCCGCGGCGGGGGGCGTGAAGTCGGGGGCCGCAGTTTCTGGAAAGGCCGGCACAGCGCCGGCTTCTTCGAGTCGACGACTTGCTTCGGCGAGGCGAGCTTCCAAGGCGCGCTGCATGGTGGAAAGATGATCCCGCGTCGCCGTCGCCGCGCGGTGCTGCTGTTCGAGACCGGCGATCAGGTCGAGGACTTCCCGCTTGCGGAGTAGGCAATTTCGTGCTTCCGTCTCGCGGCTTGCGGCCAGTTCCTGCCGGGCCTTCTGGTCCCATTGATCGACTTGCTGGCGATGGTCGCTCAATTCCGCGGCGAGCCGCGCTTCCGACGCCGTCGCCGTCGCGACGCTGCGTTTCGCGCCGGCGAGGCCTTCACGCATCTCGGCTATGATCTCCTGGAGCGCTTTGACCGGGTCGTCCGCCTCTGCGAGCAACTGCGACAGGTTGCACGTCACGATATCAGTTAGACGGCTGAAGTAACTCATGGCGACTCGCTTTCCTCGTTCGAATCGGCAGCCGGGCCGAACACGCCCCGGGCCGCCAGTTTTTCGCGCAGCTTCTCGCGGGCCAGCCGCAGCCGGCTCTTGGTCGTCGGCAAGTTCGATTCCATCGCCTGCGCCACTTCCGGCAGGCTCAGACCAGAATAGTGGTGCATCAGAAACGTGACCCGCTGGTCCTCCGGAATCTGCTCCAACAATTGATCGACCAGCCGCGCCAGCTCCCGCCGGTCGGCCTGGTCCAGCGGCGACGCGACTTCCTCAGCAATCCGCGCGATCAGGTCGTGCTCGTCGCGATGATTGTCGGAACGAATCGCCTTGACGAGCGCATCGTGCGAGCGGCGGCGGGAATTGTCGATCAGGAGGTTCCGCGCGATCCGGAACATCCAGCCGCGGAAGCATCCGCGCGGCAGATAATCCCACGACTGATGATAGACCTTGAGCAGCGTCTCCTGCGTCAAGTCCTCCGAGAGCTGCCGGTCGCGCGTCTGGCGGATAAAGAATCCCAACAGAGATCCCTGATGCCGCTCGACCAGCGTATCAAACGCCAAACGGTCCCCGTCCTGCAGACGGAGCATTAGTTCGTCGTCGATATCGGCGAGGCTGGCAGTCACGTGGCGGAATAGTCGCAGGGAGGTCGATGCCGGACGATGTTCAAGTTTACCCCAAGCCGCCCCGCGACGCACGTTCTTCGGAGACGTTTTGCAAAGGCAGGGACCGCAGATTTCGCAGATAAAGACCGGATGGGAAGGCAAATTGCAAATCGAGAGGCATGTATCGCCCCCGCAAAGGAGTTTCGATGCGGATTGCATTCCACGTCTTTTGCAGGAAATCTGCGTCCCATCTGCGAAATCCGCGGTTTCCCTCTTTGCTTACGTCTTCGCACCGTTCTTTTCCAGGTGCAGATGCGGCTGGGCCGGACCGCCGCCGCGGAGTTCGATGACACTGTCGGCCCGGTTTTGGGTGAGGAAGCTCGTCAGGTCGACGCCGAGTTCGCGGAGCCGGTCGTAGAACGTCTGCTGTTCTTCGTGCAGGACTCGCTCCATGTCGGCCTGGGCGCGGCTGTCGGAGAGTTTCTGCTGCCGCTGCGATTCCTGTTGACGTTCGCGAATCGCGAGGTCGGCCTCGGCTTTCTCGCGGGCGAGTTCGACCAAGTGACGCGCTTCGGCGGTTTGTTCGACGCGGCGTTTTTCGGCCCGCGACATTTGGCTTTCGAGCTTGAAGTTCTCCAGGTCCTGGGCCTGTTCCTCCGTGGCCCGCTCGAGTTGCAGCTTGGTGCGGGCTTCGATGGCCTGGTTGTGCATCTGCTGCAGCGAATCCGCCGCGCCGTAGCCGCGATAGACGACGTTGTGAATGCGATACCCCGAAGCCGCGGCGCGGGCAACCAGTGTCTTGTACGTCGCCAGATCGTTCAGCTTTTCCGTGTTGTGTTTGAACGACTCGAAATCGTGCTTGCCGGTGAACTCGACGACGTCGGCCGTCGCCGCGTTGACGAAGTCGCCGATCGGATCGTGCGTGTTGACCAGCATTCGCTCGATGTCGGTCAGCTCGAAGAAGATCATCAGTCGAATGGTCAGCACGGCGTCGTCGGCGGTGCGAACGTCGGGGACGTCGTGATACATCTGGTCCGGCATCAACCACAGCTTCTGGAAGACGAGGCCATTCGGCACCTTCCTCACGCCTTCTGAGCCGCCGCGCGACGCATGCCAGGAGAACGTGTGCAGCCATTCGCCCGGTTCCGGCGTGAAGAGAGCCGGGCCGTAGATAATCCGCCGCGTGGTGAGGCGGTCCGGGCCGTGGTCCTGCCGGTAGGCGACGACGGCTTCCTTCGCGGCGATCTGCAGGCAGTCCTGCTTGACGATTGTCTCGTGCAGCCGTGGATCGAACCACAGATCGGCCGGGCCCGCGAGATGCTCTTCGTGCCCGTCGCGGAATTTCACGATCAGCAGTTCGCCGGGATGCGCCGTGTGATGCCGCATCGCCTCGAATCGGCGCCAACCTCGCCACACGCGGTACGGTCCGACGAGCACGCTCACGGCGCCGTCGAGATTCGTCATCAACGCCCGCTGGCCTTCATCGACGGTGTAGAACCACATGCTGGAGCCTCCTGTGGAAAACGGCGGCGACGGTTGCGGCCGGGAAACATTCAGGGAGTAGAGTGGGGTTGCAGCCGCCGGAGGGGACGGAGCGCCGGCATAAGCGCCGAGTCCCCGCACGCGCTGCATCGACTTCGGACCTGCATCGACTTCGTCGAAATCGATCGCCGTCTCGGTGAACTCGCAGAGCATCGAATCGACCGATGCGCGTTCGAGTTTCGCGTAGTGGCGGTCGATTGCGGCTTGAATTTCATGCCGCGGCGCGGAGACAAGCCGTACATCGCAGTTCAGAATGAAACGCAACTGATCATGAATGGCGATGTCATCGGGTTTGGCGCTGGCCAGGATCAATTCCCGCCCGTGCGCTTCGACCGGGATGACGAGCAGCGAGCGGGCGATCGATTCCGGCACCAGCGCGAGCAACTGGGGCGGAATGTTTCGCCGCGAGAGGTCTTTGATTTGCCGTTGCCCCTGGACCGACGGCCCGGAAATCAGCCGTTCGGTCCAATTCGGCATCGGGGCCGGCGGCCGGTACTGTTCCGACCGGCCATCGAGGAGCGCGCCGCTGCCTCTGAGGTACTTGTACTCCATCTCCAAAAGCCCTTTCAGGTCAGAGGAATGGAAGCCGCATCGCAGCGAGAATTGACCGAGAGATGCCGATCGCGAGAAGTGTTTTGCATTCTTTGCCTCTCGGATAGACTCGTCAACCCCCGGCGCGGTTCGCTACGCTTCACGGATAGAACATCCACAGGAGTCGCGGGCACCCGCCAATTTTTCCGAGGTTTACCCGACAGGACCGAAATGCCCACCAAGATCACCGACTTCGTCACGCACGATCTGCGGTTTCCCACGTCCAAATCGCTGGACGGCTCTGACGCCATGAATCCCGATCCGGATTACTCGGCGGCGTACGTCATCCTCAAGACGGACCGTGGCGACGGACTGGCGGGCCACGGCATGACGTTCACCATCGGCCGCGGCAACGAATTGTGCGTCGCCGGGATTCAATCGCTCGCGCCGCTCGTCATCGGCAAGACGCTGGAAGAAGTCACGGCGGACTGGGGCAAGTTCTGGCGACACATCACGGGCGACAGCCAACTCCGCTGGGTGGGGCCGGAAAAGGGAGTGATCCATCTCGCGGCCGCGGCGGTGATCAACGCCCTGTGGGATTTGCAGGCGAAAGTCGCGGGGAAACCATTGTGGCGTCTCCTCTGCGAGATGCCAGCGGAAGAAATGATCCGTTGCATCGACTTCCGGCACATCACCGATGCGCTCACGCCCGACGAAGCGCTGGCCATCTTGAAGAAGTTGGAGCCGACGCGGAAGGAACGGATCGCTCATCTCGAACGGGAAGGCTTTCCGGCGTACACGACGTCGGCCGGTTGGCTCGGCTATTCGGACGACAAGCTCCGGCAACTGTGCCGCGAGAACCTCGCCAAGGGCTGGAGTGTTTTCAAAATCAAAGTCGGCCGCGATCTGGAGGACGACCGGCGGCGCTGCCGGATCATTCGCGAGGAGATCGGCTGGGACCGTCGGCTGATGGTCGACGCAAACCAGGTGTGGGAAGTCGATCAGGCCGTGGCGTGGATGCGGGAACTGGCAGAGTTCAAACCATGGTTCATCGAGGAGCCGATCAGCCCCGACGACGTGCTCGGCCATGCGAAGATCGCCCAAGCCGTCGCGCCGATCAAGGTCGCCACCGGAGAGATGTGCGCCAACCGCGTGATGTTCAAGCAATTCTTGCAGGCGAACGCGATCGGCATTTGCCAGATCGACAGTTGCCGGGTCGGCGGCGTGAACGAAGTGCTGGCGATCCTGCTGCTCGCCGCGAAGTTCGGCGTGCCGGTCTGCCCGCATGCCGGCGGCGTCGGGCTGTGCGAGTACGTGCAGCACCTAGCGATGATCGACTACGTCTGCGTGAGCGGCTCGCTGGAAAACCGCATCTGCGAGTACTCGGGCCATCTGCACGAGCACTTCTTTGACCCGGTCGTCATGAAAAACGGCCGGTACATGCCCGCGACGGCGCCGGGTTACAGCATCACGATGAAACCGGAATCAATCGCGGCGTATGAATTTCCGGGCGGATCGGTGTGGCGAAAGTCTTGATCAATTTGCCGATGTTGCGCGATATCTCCTTCTGGCTCACGCTGCTTGTTTCGCTGCCGGCCGGACTGTTGTTCGGTCTGTGGTCCGAGCGGTTGATTCATCAGGATCGCGCGCTGCGAAATGTGCCGCCTCGGACTTCAGCGGAATCGCGACGACAGGCGTTCGGATTGGCGCTCGCCTACGTAATGCTGTGCGGCGGATTGTTTGTTGTCGCGTCGCTCGGCGGGCAGTTCACGCCAGAAGTTCAACCGACCGAACAGGGATTCGTGCTGCGACGGATTTATCATCAATTGTTGATCGGCCTGATTCTCGTGGCCACTGCCGTCGATTGGGACGGTTATGTGATTCCCGATCAGATCACGTTTCCCGGAATGTTCGCGGGATTGCTGGGTGCGTTTGTCATCGGTGATGCTCAATTGATTCATTTGTGGGTCGACTGGAGCTATGCCGTGCCCGATTTGCGCGGTCCTTATTTTCCCGATTGGTTCGCTACGTACCAGCATTGGCACGGCCTGGCGTGGAGCGCGGCGGGACTAATCGTCGGGGCCGGGTTAGTTTGGACCGTGCGGGCTGTCAGCAGTTCGCTGATGCGGCGTGAGACGCTGGGGTTTGGCGACGTGACGTTCCTCGCGATGATCGGCAGCTTCCTCGGCTGGCAGCCGACGGTCTGCGCGTTTCTGCTCGCGCCGCTGTTGGGAATGCTCGTCGGATTGCCGCTCAAACTGCTGACGAACAAACCTTATCTTCCGTATGGACCGTTCCTCGGCGCGGGGGCGTTGGCTGTCCTGTTCGCGTGGGGGCCGCTCTGGAACGCAACGAAGCGGATCTTCGGCGATGCAGAGGGACTGATGATTCTATTCGGCCTCGCCGCGGCGGCGTTCGTCGTGCTGCTTGGCCTGATGCGAATCTATCGCAGCATTCCGGGGAAGAAGTAGGTTGTGGGTGGTTGGCAACCAACAACTTCACTACCCACATCCAACAAACCGCCAACTCAAATCATCTCGAGCTTCCGGTGCGTGCGCTTCGGCGGGCGGGAGCATTCGGCGCAGATGCCTTCGACTTCCAGCCGGTGGCCCGTCATGCGGAAGCCGTGTTCCGCAGCAACCTTTTCCACCACCGCGGCGATATCGGCGTTGGGGAATTCAATGAGCTTATTGCACTTCTTGCAGATCAGGTGGTCGTGCTGCGGATAGCCGTAGTCGTGCTCATAAACCGCACGGTCGTTCACGCGGGCGACCCGACGGATGAGCCGGGCTTCCTCCATCAGTTCCAGCGTGCGGTAGACGGTGGAGCGGCTGGCCCGTTTGCCTCCCGGCTGCGGGGCCAGCGTGCTCACCCAATGGTCGGCGTCGAAATGGTCGTGGCTGGCGTAGACCGCGCGGACGACGGCTTCACGCTCGGGTGTCAGCCGCTGCCCCTTGGTCTGCAGAAACTCCCGAAACTTGTCAACGGGCATCACCCCGACGTCCAGCGCCGACAACTCAGACACGACCGCCCCCTGCTGCGTTCTGCTTCGCGCGGCCAATTATGAGACGTTCAATCGCGGGTCACTAACCAGCGATGAGTGACTCATGCTCCGCCGCGGCGAATTTAATCCAGGTCCGTATCGAGATCGATGCCCAACGCATCGAACATCTTCGACAGGGCCGCTTCCAGCTTGGCGTCGGTGTCGTAGGTTCCGTCTTCAATGGCCGCCTTGATGCGGGCCAGACGTTCCTGGCGAAGCTCCGGAGTTTGGCTCAATTGATCCAACTTCTTTCCCGCCGCGGAGATTTCCAGTTCGTCTTTCGGAGAAACCGGCTTGCCGACCGCCGCCTCGCGGCCAGCGGGCGGCGCTCCCGGAACGGAGCGAACCGGCACAGACCCGAACGCGGACCCGACGCCCCTGACATCCATGTCCGTCCTTTCCTCCTGGCCCGAAGGGGAGATCGCTGACGAAGAGAAGGCTCCCTTCGCGTCTCGATCCCCGACCGGCAAATTGTACCGGAGGACGGCGGTTTCGTAAAATCGAAATTGCAGATGGCCAGACATGACAAGTTCCCCCCGTGCGGCCGACAGGCATCGGCCGATCTGGGGCGTTCAGAGGGGAACTTCAGTTTTCCCGAGGCAACTGTGACGGCCGCGCCGCTGCCTAAGCCGCGACGCAACCTGAAATCACGCAGAAACATCCGCTCTGCCGCCGGGAGCACAACCCGGCGAGTCGTCGGAACGCCGATCTCAACACCCGTGAAGATCGGCTAACCGGACGAGTTTGGTTCACTTCCGAGATTGTCCGCTTCCGGGTTCTGATCCAGTCGCGGCGAACACGACGGATAGGAAGAATGGGAAGTCTCGATGGACATTAACGCGACAAGAATCAAACGCCGCTGTCCGACCCGAGCGGAATCACATCGCCTTCAGAGTCGACCGGCTGCGAACTGCGTCGCGGAGGCAACTGCGGAAGCGACGACTCGACGGCGAAGTCGTGTCCTTCTTCCGGAATGATGACGGGAACTTCGAGGCTTGGCATTTCACCGCCGGGAACGCCGCGAATGAAGGGAGTCGGCTTGGACGAAAACGTCGCCAAGGCGTCTTCCGCCGTTGGTTTCGGCTTGGCGGGCGCGGGCAGCGCCTGCACCACCGGTTGGGATTTCGGGTCGGTTTGCAGCCGAAATCGCAAATCGCCGATCATGAACTCGTCGCCGAGTTTCAATCGGCACTGCCGTTTAACGCGCTCACCGTTGAGATAGATCCCGTTCGTGCTGCCGAGATCGCGGGCGATGATCTGATTGTTGACCTGGGCTAGGCAGCAATGGCGGCGAGAGACTTTGCGGCTTTGCGTGAGCGAGACGTCGCAGTCGGCCTGGCGACCAATCAGCACGATCGCTTTTTCGAGCGGGATGACGCACAGACCCGGATCCACAGGGACCAGAAACGCGGCCATCAGCGACACCCCCAGCGACGTTAAACTCAACTGCAGCAGTCCTTATCATAATCGTCAGTCCCCCCGGCTGGAATTCCCTTTCCCGGTTTGAGAATTCAACTTCCACAAAAAAGAATCACGCAGAATCGTGAGGAATTTACCTCATCCCCTGGCTATGAACTCGCCAATGTGGAGCGACTGCGGACTCGTTGTTCGTAGCCGCGATCTATACGGGCGTTGCGGTTCTTGGCGGGAAATCCCGAAAATCCGTTGCCAACGGAGGAAATTTGGTGTAGATCATCGGGGCATGAGCGGCCGCGCCAGGATTGGCAACGCGCTCATCGACGCGGTCCAAGTCGACTTCGCGTCGCCACGGTGACCTCAAAACGGGGAGCTCACGGATGAGCGAGTACCGGATTGTTTGGCCCGATGACGTGCTGGAAGAAGACGGCTCGCTCGAAGCGAGCCTCGAGCCTGTCATCCTGCAGTTTCGCGTGACGCCCGCGCTGCGTCCCGCGCCGATGAACGTGATCACCCGCGCCCGGTTGCTGTTCGAGAACCGGAGCTGCCGGTCGTGCGGCTACCCGGTCGTCGTGCCGATCGAACTCGACGACGCGCAGCTCAACCGCAACGGCCAGGAGATTCCGGGAACGGCGTCGCTGGTCGGTTTCCGCTGCGAAGGCTGCCGGGTGGAATGGTCGGTCTGACGCGTTGCCAGTATGCTCATCCGAAACAAACACTCGCACGCAGGGTGAGCCTCATGCGCCGTGGACTGATTCCATTTGCAATCACCGCGTCGCTTGCGCTGTGCGGCGCAGCGACGACCATTGCCGGCGACTGGCCGCAGATTCTCGGCCCGCAGCGGAGCGGTGTCGCCGAAAAGGAGACCCTGGCCGACGCCTGGCCGAAAGCTGGACCGAAACTGGCGTGGGAGATGCCGGTTGGCTCCGGCTATGCCGGCGTCGCCGTCGCTCAAGGCGTCGCCGTCGTGTTTCATCGCGAGCAGGATGAAGAGACCGTCGCGGCGTTCGACGCCGCGACGGGTACGCGGCTGTGGTCGCAGGGCTATCCCACGACGTATCGCCCGCAGATCGAAGATTCCGATGGGCCGCGTTGCGTGCCGGTGATCCACGACCAGACGGTGGTCACGTTCGGCGCGCAGGGTATCCTGTCGGCGTGGGAGTTCAAAACGGGCAAGCCGCTGTGGTCGCGCAAGACCCACGCGGATTTCTCGCCGCCCGACGCCTATTTCGGAGTGGGCAGTACGCCGCTTGTCGAAGGCAAAAAAGTGCTGGTGAACGTCGGCGGCCGCGTGAAGGCCGGCATCGTGGCGTTCGACCTCGCGACCGGCGAAACGCTGTGGTCGTCCACGAACGACGCCGCCAGCTATTCCTCGCCGATCGCCGTGACGCGGGACGGCGTGCGGCATGCGCTGTTCATCACGCGGCTGAATTTCGTATCGCTCGATCCGGCCAACGGCAAGGAGCGATTCCGCGCTGCGTTCGGCCAACGCGGGCCGACGGTCAATGCCGCCAACCCGGTAATGATCGGCGACGACGTGCTCTTGACGGCGAGCTACGGTATCGGCGCCAAGCTGATTCGGCTTGGCCAAGACGCTGCCCAGACGCAGTGGGAGGAAGCGGACCTGCTTGCCAGCCAATACGCCACACCCATCGTCGACAACGGCCTGGTCTACGGCGTCGACGGCCGGCAGGATGGCGGACCGGTGTCGCTCAAGTGCTTCGATCCCCAAAGCCGCGAGGTCCGCTGGATGAAACCGATCACTCAGTACGCCACGCTGATCGCCGCCGACGGCAAATTGCTGATTCAGCAGACCGACGGCCTGTTGCGGCTGGCAAAGCTCTCGCCGGAGAAATACGAGGAACTCGCCTCGGCTCCGCTTTTCAAATCTCAGACCCGCGCGCTGCCGGCGCTGGCCGGCGGAAAATACTATTTGCGCGATCGCACCACGCTGAAGTGCTTCGAACTGAAATAGCGTGTGTCCTCAAAGCCGCGGTTGGCAACCGCGGTTTTCTTTCTTCCGCGGCTTCGTTCAGAAGACCGCGGTTGCCAACCGCGGCTTTGAGGAGCTTACGGCGTCGGCACCTTGATGCTTTTGCCGGCGTTGGCGTAAGCCGAGAAGTCGTAGTAGCCGTCGACGAACATGATGCCGAAGCCGATGTCCATCTCGTGCTGTGCTCGCCGCGCCCAAGGGGTCCGCGGATGGTTCTCGATGATGGCCTGGAATTCCTTCGTTGCCTCTTCCATCTGTTGATTCAGCTCGTCCAGGTCGACTTTCGTCTGCTTCACCTGCACGGGGTCGGGAGGCAGCATGATCTTTTGCCGCACGGCGTTCCACAGGTTGTTCTGCACGCCGTTGACGATCTTCGGCACGGGCCGGTTCTTCTTGTGCTGGTCGAGGGCCAAGAGCAACTGGAATAACCGGACGCGATATGCCTTGCATTGGGCATGAATCAAGTCGTAGTTGGCGCGCCACCGCTGCGACTGCTCCTTGGCGCGCAGCGGCTTGACGGTGTCCAGCAGCCGCAGCGCCTCGTTGAACAGTTGCAGCGACCGGACACCTTGCTGGAATGCGCGCGCTCCCTGCTGGTCGAACGCCTCCGGTTCGGCGCTGTAGTGGATCTCCTGGATCTCCAGTTCCTTGTCCTTGTGCGGGTTCAGGACGTTGATCACCTGCCATTGGACATTGCGGAACTTGCTGGAATCCCGCTCCTTGGCATAGCCGACGCGGGCGCTCAAATCGGGCAGATACTCGCGCATGTCGAGTTGGTCGAAGCGGCGGTCTTCGACGGACCGCGTCCCGCTGATGTTGTCCTCGGTTCCGGGCAGCAGGAAAAAGATGCCTCCCGTCTCGCGGGCCAGCCGCACCTGCTCGTACGGCCCGAAGCCGGAGGAGTCATAGTCCCAGCGCGAATGCAGTCCGTCGGTCTGCAAGAGTTCGGGGAATGGCGTTTCCGGTCCGCGATTGATCGTCAGCCACCACGTCAGCTTGTATTTCGGATCGGTCCAGGTCATGCGGGCATAGGGATAGCCGAAGACCGAATACCGTCCGAGAACGTAGACCGGCGCTTTGATTTTCTTGCAGCGCTCGATGGCGTCTTCGATGTGATCGCCGTCGTCGCCCGATTCATCGGAGACGATGACGACGGCAAGTCGCCGGTGCTGTTTCTGGGCCTGCTGGCTGTACTTCGATACGGCGAAGGAGACGGCCTTGCACATGTTTTCCTTGCCCGACTCCTCGATCTCGATCTTGTCCATGGCTTCACGGATTTCCGGGATCTTGGCCGTGGCGCCCTTGGTGTGCTCCGTAACGTTGTCGCCAAAGCTCATGATCGAGGTCAGCAGGGTTTCATCCGACGCGCGGAGGCGAGAATCGCTCTTGGCAGCCAGGCCCAGTTCCTCATAGACCTTGTGGAATTTGTCGCGGATCTCTTTCTGGTCGTCGCGCATGCTTTCCGATTCGTCGAACAGCCAGACGACCATCGTCTTCTGTTCCCGCATCAGGCGAACGAGTTCCTGCGTGAGCTGGCTGAGGGCCGTCCCGTAGCCTTCCACCACGCGGCCGACTTCGCCCTTGATGGCGCCGGTGCCCGTGCCGAGGTCGTCGGCCAGGAACTGGCCGCCGGGCAGGCTGATGTCGCCCGTGCCGAAGCCGACGCGCGGCTCCTTAATGCTGGAGGCGGAATCGAGCTTTTGAGACATCCCGCCGCCACCGCCGGCTCCAGCCCCGCCGCCACCGCCACTCACAGTCCCGCCGTCGCCTCCCGTGCCCGTTCCGGTCGCGGTCGTCGCGGCGTTGCTTTCCACCACGTTCATCGACGTGGCGATTTCATTCGTCGACTCGATCTCGTGCTCGAACTCTTCCTGAAAGCGCTCGTCGGAGAAGACGGAATCGAGGACGAGGTCGAGCGTCTGCTCCGGCAGCGTGATCTTGAGGAACAGCATCAGCAGCAGCGCCGCCGCGTGCACCCCGAGTGAGAAGCTGAGTGAGTAGTATTGCGATTTTTTCTGCGCAACTATTGCCATGAAAGATCTCGACTCAACGAAGTAAGCGGCCGCCGGGTCGTGGAGAAATGCTTAGATTTTTTGTCTCACAGGTTGATCCGGAATCACGCGTTTGGTTTTCTTGCCCGTTTTCGGGTCGGTCTCTTCGACGATTTTCGGTCCCCGTTTCCCTTCGCCGCCGCCATTGTTCGCGGGCGGAGGCGTGTAGGTTTCTTCCTGCCATTCCCAGCCGAGCGCGGCGCTCTTCTCGCGTTCGGCCATCACCTGCCACGGCGTGCCGCCGTGATTGTCGATCACGCGGTTGAGATAGTCGCTCGCCTTGGCCGCCATCTTTTTGACGGCTTGGCCGGCGTTGACGTTGTTCGACGCCACCAGCCGCCAGCGATTGCTTCCCTGCTTGTCGAACTTCTTCGGATTGACCTTCATGTCGGCGAGCATCAGGTTGTAACCGTAGCAGCGGACCCGCAGCGCCAAGACGCGGCCCAAAGCCACGTCATACGAGGCCTGCCAGCGCGGGTCGCCGACCTTGGCCCGGTCCTTTTCCCCCTGCTCCAGCCGCGTCTGCAGTTCGGTCAGCTTGTAATCGAGGTCGGCCACGGGGCGCTGCGCCTCGGTGATCGCCTGCCGCAGCACGGTGTCGTTCTCCGCGGGGAACTCCAGTTGCGGCACCGGCAGATTGATTTCCTTCGTGTAACCGGCGACTTCCAGCAGCGCCCGCTTGGCATTGTTCTTCTTGACGTCGGTTTCAATCAAAGCGATGGGCCGATAGTCCGGCGCGTAGCTCCGCATCACCTGGGGATTGAAATTCATCCGGCCCGTTTCCTTTGAGACGAGATACAGCCCGTTGGTTTCCGCAGCCAGCCGTGTCAACGCATACGGACCGAAGCCCGACGACATCTGGTCCAGATCCCAGCCGTTCACGCCCCAGTAGGGCAGACGGACGAGGTCGGCAAATTTGGTTTCGGGGCCGTTGTCCATCACGCCGATCACGGTTTCGCCGTTTTCCAGCGTGAAGAGCGATTCGGTGCTGGCGCGTCCGAACGGCGCGGCGTCGCCCACCACGTAGCAGCGAATGCCGTATTTCTTGGTCAAAGCAATCGCCTTCTCCAGATACGCATCGTCGCTGCCGGCTTCATCCGTCACCACGACCATCATCATCTTGCGGTTCATCTTCGTGCGGTACGGCAGATATTTGTTCGCCGCGGCGATCACCGCCGAGAAGACGTTCTCGTCGCCGGAGCTTTCGGAACGAATGCTGCGCACGGCTTTGACGACTTCGTCCGCTTCACCGGTCGCGTCCGGCGTGATGAAACTGTGCTTATCGCTGAACGCGACGACCGCGCTCATCAGCGCCTTGTCGGCTTCGACGTTGAGAGCCGTCAATTGCTTGTAGACGTTCTCCACGCGGTCGGCGATGATCTCGCGGCGTTTGGCGAGCGAGGGCGAGACGTCGAACATCCACACCACCAGCGTTTTGCCTTCGCGGAGGCTGTTGGCGATTTCCCACGCGAGCCGATCGACGGCCCCTTCCACGCCCCCCGCGTGTTCGGTTGTGCCGCGGGTCTGCACGACCGACCCTAATTCCGCCTTCGATGAGGGTTGCGGAATATCGCTCACGCCCACGACTGGCGCGGCCAGGACCAACGTGGCCTCGGTATCTTTTTGCACCTGCGTTTCCGGATTCGTATCGAGGACGCGGCCTCCCGCGCCGCCGGAATCTTGCGGGGAACCGGGGGCATTCAAGGCGCCGTCGTTGCCGATCTGATCGGACTGTACGACGTCCTCGAACTTGAACTGCTGCGCGATGTCTTCCGTGAGAATGCTGTTCACCGTCTGGTCCGAGTGGCTCAGCACCTCGAAATGGAGGCATGCCAGCACGATCAGCGTGATGGCGTGCACAGCCACGCTGGTTCCGACGGCCATAACGTCGCGCTTCGGGAGATATCCCGATTCGACTTCCATCTCGAAGACTTCTTGCCGCGGTGCGGGCACGGAAGACATCGTGAACTCCTGTCGGAAAGCACCGGCGGGCAGCCGGTCATCGAACCTAAACAACAGCCCAGTTTCAATTTATCGGAAGTTTGCCGGCGAAGCAAACTTCAAATCCCAAATTCCGACTGGTTGGCAGGTTACGGCGTCCGCTCTACAATCATTTTCCAACCTCACAACGGTTTTCTCCCCTCCACGATCAGGATTTCATGAGATGTTCCGCCGAACAGTTCCGGCTTGCGCCCTGATGATCGCTCTGACGGCCTCCAGACCGGTCGTGATCGCAGAGGACGGGTCAGCGACGTTCTCTCAATTGTTAACCTCTCGAACAGCCGAAACGTTCGCCGCCGTTCAGCAGTATCTGAAATCCCCGACGGCGGCGGACCGCGAAGCCGCCGCCCACTGGTTGTTCCAAACGGCCACCCAGTTCGGCTGGGAATCGCAAGTCCTAGCAGAGGCAGAGACTTACATCCAAAGCCCCGACGCGACTCCGGGAACAATCCCCCTTGCTGAACAGGTGCGTCTTATAGGACTGGCCCAGTCCGGCAAGCCGGAGGAAGCTGTCGCTGGCTTTCAGCAGTTCGTCCGAAGACTCCGACTGCGGACGCCGCTGCACGGCAGCGATCTGGCCCAGACGCTGGCCCTGCAACTACAGCTTTCCGGCGACCGGGACGCGGCGCAGGCCGTTTACGAGAAACTTTCCGGCGCCTTCTTCCTCAACGCCGAAGTCAAAGACTGGTGCGACCGCCGGACGTCCCGCCTCGAATTGGTCGGCAAACCGGTCCCGGAAATCACCGGCACGACCACCAGCGGCGCGGCGTTCGACATCGCGCCGTGGACAGGCAAAGTCATCCTCGTCGACTTCTGGGCCACGAATTGCCGCCCGTGCCTGGAAGACCTGCCGAAACTCCGCGAACTCTACGCCGAGTTTCACTCGCTCGGCGTGGAGATGGTCGGCATCAGCTTCGACGAGGAGGAAGCCGCGCTGTCCGAGTTCCTGGAACGAACGCGGTTGCCGTGGACGATCGTCAAGAACGACAATCAGACGCCGGAGCGATTCCGCGTCGATCTGATTCCCTGCCTGCTGCTGATCGACCGGCAGGGCAATATCGCCGCGACGGATGTGAAAGTGACACAACTGCGCGGCGCGTTGCGGAAGTTGCTGGAGTAAGTTCCAAATCTCAAAGTTCAAATTCCAAACAAGTTCCAAAGAAAACCAAGCTCCAAAGTATGCCAAGGCGGCGTAGGTTTATTTGAAATTTGAGTTTTGGAATTTGTTTGTAAATTAGTTTTTGGAACTTGGAGCTTTCTTCAGTGGAACTGCCCGTCCGCACGCGTTGGGTCACGGCTGCCGATGGCGTGCGGCTATTCGTGCGCGACTATCAACCGGCCACGAAACCCACGCGAACGATGCTCTGGTGCCACGGCGTCTGCGAGCATGGTGGACGTCACGACCACGTCGTCGCCGAATTTCTCGCCCGCGGCTGGCGTGTGATTCTGCCCGATCTGCGCGGACACGGCCAATCGGGAGGAACTCGCGTCGACGTGTCGTCGTTTGGCGTTTATCTCGACGACTTCGATTGCATCACGCGAGAATTCGAGATCGATCCCGCACACACGGCGCTCTTCGGCCACAGCATGGGAGGGCTGGTAATGACACGGTGGGTGCAATCGCGTCCGCAACCATGGACCGCGCTGGTGCTGTCGGCGCCCCTGTTGGGGATCGCTGTGCCCATTCCCCGGTGGAAATGGTTCCTAGGCCGCTGGCTGGCGAAGTTCGCACCGCGCACCCATCTGCGGACGGGCATCCGCGAACAGAATATGACAGCGGACGCCGGGTTCCTCGAACAGCGGCGCCGCGACCCGCTGATCCAACGGGCCGTCACCGTTCGTTGGTTCTTCGCCATGCTCGACGCGCTGGAAAAATCGCGGCGGGATGCGCGGAAAGTTGCGCTGCCAATTCTCGTGCTGCAAGGCACCGCCGACCAGACCACCGACGCGCAGGCCCCCACTCAATGGCTGCGACTCACCCGCAGCCCGAATCCCCGCTTGATCGAATACCCCGGCGGACTGCACGAATTGCTGAACGATTCCAACTGGCGGAGCGTGTGCGGCGAGATGCTAGATTGGCTCGATGCCCGGCTGCCGAGGGTCGAGATGTAATCGCGACGTGTGTGGTGGCATCGAATCACACGGCGGGCTTACGCCGCGCCGCTCGCCTTGTCCTGCGTCACCGTCTGGCCGCGATAACTCATCGCGTAGGGAATGAACGCCACCGCGGCGAGCGTCATCAGACCTGTAAAGAACCAATAATATTTCTCCCCCTTCAGCGTCTCGCTGAAGCCGGGTTGCTGAATGCCCCAATTGACGCCCGACGTCAGTATGTTGCCTAAAGACACCGACAACAGATACAGCGACATCACCAGCGACTTCATGCGCTTGGGCGCTTGCGTGTACGAAAATTCGAGGCACGTGACCGAAACCAGCACTTCGGCGGACGTCAGCACGACATAGGCCAGAATCTGCCAGTACGCCGACGGAGTTTCGCCGCCGTCGATGCGATGCTGAATCCAGCCGGAAATCGCGAAGGCCGCAGCGATCAGAAAGAAGCCCGTCGCCACTTTCCGCAGCGGCGTCACGGTTCCGAACGCTCCGCACGCGGGATAAATCACGTAGGAAAACAACGGCACCAGCAGCAGAATCAGAAACGGATTGACGGCCTGAATCGCCGCGGCCAGCACTTCCTGTTGCGAGAAACTGATCCACGGAAATTGCGACGACAGGTTCGGCCAGATGATGTGTCGATCCATCTTTTCCGCTTGCAGCACCCAGGCCGAGCCGGTCTGGTCATAGAGCGCCCAAAAGACCGACACGAACATGTAGAGCGGGATCAGCCGCATCAGCGCCGACATGCCGTCGTCGCCCAGCATCTCGCGAAAAAAGGCTGCTCCCCCCGGCGGCACATGCACAAAGCGATGCCGGCCCATCCAGAACACCAGCGTCGCGAGAAACATCAAGACGCCCGGCACGCCGAACGCGATCTGATGCGTCTTCATCTCCCCGAAGCGTTCCAACATCCAGGCCGACTCGAGCAGCCACGGCGTGAGCAGCGTGGAAATCAACGCGCCGATGTTGATCGATAAATAAAACCAGCCGAAAACCTTTTCCAGGAGATACTGATTCTTCTCGCCAAACTGATCGCCGACGTGCGCCGAGACGCACGGCTTGATGCCCCCTGCTCCGACGGCGATCAGCAGCAACCCCGCCAGTAACCCTTCGCGGCCCGGCACGACGGCCAGCGCCAAGTGTCCCAAGCAGTACACGAGCGACAGCGCGAGAATGGTGCGGTACTTTCCCCACAGCCAGTCGGACAGCACGGCCCCGGCGATCGGGAAAAAATACGCCGACGCGACAAAGGCGTGCATGTACGTCTTCGCCTCTTCGTCCGACATGAAATTCGGCTGGCCGGCGCGGTCGTAAAGATACTTCGTCATGTAGACGACGAGAATCGCCTTCATGCCATAGAAGCTGAACCGCTCCGCCGCTTCGTTGCCGACGATGTACGGAATCCCCGGCGGCATCTTGTCGGACGGTGGCGGGGCGGCGAGATACGGCGTGCGGGGCATCAGGTATCCAGTCCCTCGACGGAAAAAGTTTTCGCGGCGGAGTCAGGCGCGATCCCAGAATAGCAGCCGGCGCACGAGTTCTGTAGGAAATCTTCTCTTGCTTACCCCCGAACGCGCGGTCCGAAATACTCCGCGCATCGCCGGGCAAAGTTCCGGGCGTCGCCGGCCGATTGAATGCCCTGCGCCTGATGGATCGTGAACGTGCCATCGTAGCCGATCTCGCGGAGTCCCTGCGTGACGACGTCGAAATCGACGCCGCCGGGAGTCCACGGGTCGAGGTGATCGAACCGCACGTTGCCGCGGCAAAACGTCGGCAATTCCTCGGTGCCCCGTTCATTCAGCCGGTGATTCTGCACATAGACGTTCATCAGATGCGGCCGCAGTTTTCGCAGCGTGTCCAAACCGTAGGACTGGCCGTTGAGCAGCAGATTGGCCGGCTCGTAGATCAAGCCGAAGTTCGGCTGGCCGATCTCCGCCAGCAGTGCGAGCATCGGGTCGACTTCTTCGAACAGCGACGACGTGTGGCACTGATGCGCCAACCGAATGCCGCGCTTTGCCGCCTCGATCGCCGCGGACCGCGCGAACGGCATGTCGTCGCGCTTCTTCAAGCAGACGCGAATTAGCGTGCAGCCGACGGCCTCGGCGACGTCGAGGCTCGGCCCGATGTTGCGCAGACTGTTCGGCCCACGCTCGTTGTTCAGCGGCACGTTGAAGTCCGCTGTGACCATTGAGACGAACAGCCCCGCGTCGTCGACGCGCCGCCGCATTTCCTGGAGCCGCGCGATCGGCGTCTCGACGCCACCGGCGCTGGCCCGCAAGCAGATCGCCTGATAACCGGTCTCCCGCGCAATGGAGACGACCTCCTCAAACGGCACAAATAGCTTCATCTTACAAGGAGTTTCGACGATGCGCACCGAGAGGGAGAGCTTCATACGTTCACCCTCACATCAGCTCCGCGATCGGTTGCCCGTAGTAGATGTTATGCGGGCGGGCGAGATCGTCGTGCCACACGGCAGCATGCGGAATGCCCAAGGCGTCGTAAATCGTGGCGGCCATGTCTTCGGGCGAATGGGGCGCTTCCGCGGGATACGCCGCGA
The DNA here is from genome assembly GCA_964504645.1 of uncultured Planctomycetaceae bacterium. GTDB lineage: Bacteria > Planctomycetota > Planctomycetia > Planctomycetales > Planctomycetaceae > CAZDGB01. The sequence goes on from CAZDGB010000027.1 coordinate 23,122, forward strand.
TTTTGTCCGACGCCCCGACCACCGTGCCGCCACGGATGCCGCCGCCGGCGAAGAAGACCGATTGCACGGCCCCCCAGTGATCGCGGCCGGGGGCGTCATAGTGTTCGGGGAGCAGCGAAATCTTGGGCGTGCGGCCGAACTCGCCGGCCATCACGATCAACGTGCTGTCGAGCAGCCCCTGTGATTGCAGGTCATCCAGGAGCGCGGCCAACGCCTTGTCCGTAGGCGGCAGCAGTTTGTCGCGCAAACGCCAGAACGCGTCGCCGTGCGTGTCCCAAGCTTCGTTGTTGCCGAGATTCACCTGCACGAGATTCACGCCGGCCGCCACGAGCCGACTGGCCATCAACAGCGACCAGCCGAAGGAATTACGTCCATAGCGTTCCTGAATGGCGTCATCGGCTTGTGTGACGTCGAGCGCCCGGCGGATCTCCTGGCTGGCGAGGAGCGAAATCGCCGATTCGCGATGCAGATCGTACTTTTCGATCTCCGCCGAGCGTTCCAAGGCGTGCCGTTGATGGTCGATCGACTCGAGCAGCGTCAACCGTTGATCGAACCGGCCGCGCGACGTCTCCGCCGATAACTTCAGATTCGGCGCCTGAAACACGGTCGGAGGCACGCTGGTCGCCTTCGTCCGCGGCAATTGATGGAACGTGTATTCCGGATACGCGCCGCGCCAGAACGGGTCGCCGTAATGCGTGGCCTCGATGAAGAACGGATCGCGGCGATGCCCCATCGTGCCGCCATAGGCGCCGGGAATCGTGCCGCCCGACCAATGGACCAACCGCTCCGGCAGGACCACGGCCGGCGGCAAATTATTGTTCCGCCGCGGCGCGGCATCGCCGGCGATCGAGGCGATCGACGGCCAGTCGGTGTCGCGCGGCTGGCGGTCGCCTTTGAACGTCGGCGGCAACACGCTCCGCCCGGTCAACATGAAGTAATGGCCTTCCGTGTGGCCGTTCGTCGGATGCGTCAACGACCGCAACACGGCCCACTGATGGCTGCGCTGCGCGAGTCTCGGCAGGTGTTCGCAAACCTGCATGCCGGGGACATTCGTGGGGATCGGCTTGAACTCGCCGCGGACTTCCAGCGGGGCTTCGGGCTTCAAGTCAAAGCTGTCTTGTTGAGCCAATCCGCCCGACAGAAAGATATATATGCAAGATTTCGCTGTCGCGGTCGGCGGCGCGTCGCCGGAATTCGCCCCCTGCAGCGTCCGCAGATGGTTCGTCCCCAGCCCGAGCAACCCCACGGCTCCGGCTTGCACCGCGGTGCGGCGCGAAAATCGCGGATGCTGAAACTGCGGCCCATGTGCCATCGCGCGTCTCCCGGCGGAAATGACAGTCTGCCAAAGTGTATCAAATGACAGTGGGAAAGGGGTTCTCAATTCAGCGGGAAAAATGTAGACTCAATGTAGATACAGTACCTCAAATTCGGGGAAGATCGCATGAAATCGCAAGTTCAAAAGTGGGGCAATAGCTTGGCCCTGCGCATTCCGAAGGCGGTCGCCGACGAGATCGGGTTGAAGAATGCAACCGCGGTCGAGTTGACTTCGGACGAAGGAAAACTGGTCGTCACGCCAGTCGCCGTGAAGCCCCGGTGGACGCTCAAGCGCCTGCTGGCGCGCGTGACGGATGCCAACCTCCATGCAGAACACGAGGTCGGCCTGACAGAAGGGAAGGAAGCGTGGTAGCCGCCAAGTCCTATGTGCCTAAGCGAGGCGACGCGGTTTGGCTGCAGTTCCATCCGCAAGCGGGACACGAACCCTCAGGCCATCGCCCGGCAGTCGTCTTGTCGCCGGAAAGCTACAATCGCAAAGTAGGGCTGGCGATTTTTTGCCCCATCACCAATCAGAAAAAGGGCTACCCGTTCGAGGTGGAACTTCCCGTCGGACTCGCCATCGGGGGTGTCATACTGGCGGATCAAGTGAAGTGCCTGGACTGGCGGGCGCGCCGCGTGGAATTCATCGCCGCACTGCCGAAAGCAACGGTTGCCGAGACGCTGGAAAAACTGGGAACACTACTAATCGAGTCGTAGGGTTATCGTCCGTTACGTGATTTCAAACGCACGGCGTTTGGCTTGCAAAAACTCCAGATGATGCGCCAGGTGATTCACCGCTTTACGGACCAATTGTTCGAGCGACTGTTCCCCGTCGCGGCTGTGAATTCCCACGCGTTGCCAGGCTTTCGCCGGCTGCGATATCAAAATACGCGCCATCTGCCGCCGCAGTGACCCGATGAGCGAGACTTCCTCCGCGGCGTCCCGTTCCTGATAGGCCAAGGCTGCCACGTAGAGATTGGGATCGGCGAACGGCAGCGCAGGCCGATCTTCGGCGAGGACGCGTTTCATCCGGTCGGCGAATAAAGCTTCAGAATCGGCGAGATGGCAGATGACTTCCAGCGGACTCCACTGGCCCTCGATCGGTCGGGGCCGAAGTTGTGCTGGGCTCAAACCCTCCATGGCCTGCCGGACCGATTCGATTCCGGCAACATACGCCTCGATCAGTTCCTCCATCGACTGCCCTTTGAAACGAGTGCCGTGAAATTGCTTACGTTCCCTTATAAACCAAGACCGGACGCAACTCCCGCGTGATACGGACGAGTTCGCGCTGGGCGCGCATCACCGAGCGAACATCCTTGTAGGCCGCCGGCGCTTCCTCGCAGAGCGCGCCGGCCAGCGATTCGTCGAACCAGACGCGGTGCATTTGCCGGAACAGATCGTCCCGGGCGATCGTTCGCTGGGCGACGTGCCGCGGCAACGTCCGGCCTGCGCCGTGGGAACAACTCCGCAGCGCTGCCTCACAGCCACGGCCTGTGACGTGAAAACTACACGTCCCCATCGATCCCGGAATGACGCCCGACAAACCTTCGTCCGCCGGCATCGCTCCTTTGCGATGCACCCACAGCGGCTGGCCGAAATGCGTCTCGCAGCGAACGTGATTGTGGTGCGCGTGGAGCAGCGTCTTATCATCGAGACGATATCCGAGCGATTCCGACAATACTCCGCTCGCCGCCCGCAGCATTGCCAGCCGGTTTTCCTCGGCGTAACGCACGGCCCACGCCATGTCGCGGAGATACGCAGCGCCGCCCTCCGACCGGTTGTCGAGCGCCAACAAGCCGCCTGGGCCGTGCCGCTCGGCATGGTGCAGATGATGCGCGGTGATGGCCTGCCCCATCGCCCGCGAGCCGGAATGGATCATGATCCACAATCGTCCTTCACCGTCGGCTTGCAATTCGACAAAGTGATTGCCGCGACCAAGCGTACCGAACTGCACGCGTCCGTCGCGTTGCGATTCACGCTGCATTCGGTTGTCACTGAGCGTTGATTCGGCGAGTTCGTCAGGCAACTCCGGCTGCGTCTCTTGTGAATGACGATTGGCGGGAATCCGCCGCGCGAAATCCTCCAGCACGCGTTTCGCGCATTCGGCGTCATCAAACGGCGAGATATCTCCGTCGAATGCCGCGGCGAGCATGCCGCAACCGATGTCGCCGCCGACCGCTTGGGGATAGATCAGTTCGTGAGTTGCCACGACGACGCCGTTGCAGACGTCGTTCGCCAGATGCACGTCGGGCATCACGGCGAGACGGCAAACGTCATCCGCCTGCGACAACCGCCGCAACGCCTGCGCCACCACTGCGGAAGGCGGCTCGTCGGCCCAGATCTTCATCGGCACGGAACTTGGTTTACGCATGGCGTTGCTGCTCCCTCGACAGAGCGGCCGGCGCGCTCGGCACGAACGAGAACTGCAACTCCGGCGTCTTGCGGCGCGTGATCGCCGCGCTGACTTCGGCGCGAATCCGCGGCAATCGCGACTGCAACTTCGCCAGCACCACCTCTGCCAACGGGCTGGAATCTTCCAGTCCGGGCGCAACGGTCACCAGCAGCCGCCCGCGATGCGACAGCGGCGTGACGCTCACGACCCGCAGCGCCGCGAGGTCCTCGTCGCGCAGCTCGCCGGTCAAGACCGATTCGATAACGTGCGCCACCTGGCTGCACAATTGTAATGTTTTCCGATCCAATGGGTCCTTGCGTGAGGAGTTCGAGCGAGACAACTGGCGAGGATCGACGCCGTCGTCTTCACCGGGTTGATTGCAAAAATCAGTCAACGGATTTCGGCGCGAGGGCCGATATCGCTTCTGCGACATGAAACGGTCTTTCGTGGTGGAGGAAATAAGGCGCACGCGGACGGCGTGCGAACCCGCAAGCGTTGATCGAGAGCGGCTCACTGGGAACAGCGAGGCTCACATCGATCGTTCAGCGCGACGGACGAAGCGTCAGCGAATTGCAGAGCAGCGGGCAGCCATGATCGGTTCCTTCACATTCACGGAAGGAAATGCGTGCCGGTACTGAAAATGCCAGCGATAGCCGGACACAGGCTGGTATCTGGAGGTTCGCGGTTTCCAGTCGACCGCCGAAAAATTCATCGTTTCCGAATGCGCCACACCCCACCGGGATGCTTCGGCTCCTCGTGGACGAACGCCGCGATGTACAACGCGTCGGCGGTCGGCGTCAGGTAATACGGGACGATTTTCTCGGGCAACAGGCCGCTCAAATCCTCCCAGCGGCCGGTGCGGAAATCGTCCCAGGTACGGAAACGAATCAGCTTGTGTTCATCGCAGTTCGTGCCGCCTGCGTACTCCGGGCAGAAATACGACGTCACGTACCACCAGCCGTCGAACATGTCGGCATCGTTTGGCACGAGGCCCGTCGTCGTCCAGCTTCCCGCCGGCGAATCCTTCTTCTTGCCGAAGCTTTCGTGAACGGTGAATTCCTGCTTGGCGAAGTCAGCGACTTTCACCACTTTTCCGATGCTGGAGCCGATGACGTAGAGCCGGTTCTTCACGACCGACAGCGACCGCGAATAGGTCAGATGTGCGGAGAGATCGAGCGCCGTCTCTTCGACGCCGAGGTCGCGGAACCGGAACACAGTCGTCGGCGGATTGGGATTCACCACGTAAATCCAGCCGTCGTCATCGACGACGACGTCGTGCGGCCGGTCCAGTTTGATCCCGGCGATCGTGCCGACGTTTTTCTCTTTGCGTTCGGCGAGCGGGTCGCGGAACGAGAACATGCGATGCCCCGCCGTATCGGTCGCGAAATAGAGCTTCTTCCCCGGATGCCAGGCGACGGAATGGGCGTCCTCAAAACCAGTCAACGGCGACGCGCGGAAGGGTTCGTCTTTCGACGACCGCACCAGCAATCGGTTGTCGCCCGTCAGCAGTTCGATGTCATCGTGAATCAGCAGATGCGTGCTGTCGTCGATGTCCGGAATGTAGCGGTCGAGGACGACGTCGGCCGCGAAGCCGAATGGAACCGCGATTCCGCAGGCGACGCTCATCAGAATTCGAATAGCGAGCTTGGTCATGAGAACATCCGGAATTTCAAGAGGCAGGAAAAGGATTGGCCACAAGAGGCACAAAAATCACATGAAGAGGGGCGAGTCCAACCCCCTTTGTGACTTTTGTGCCTCTTGTGGCCAAACCTCATTTCGGCAACGTGGGCTGGGCGTCGAAGCCGCAGTCTTCGAGCGTCTCCTCGATCGTCCATGTCAGCGGATCTCGGCCTTTGCGAGTCTGCGTGAACTTGATCGACTTCCGCGCCAGACCGAGGGGAACTTTGGGATCGCTCCAGACCGTATATTCCCAGGTGTAATTCGTGTTCAAGAGTTCGCAGGCATACACACCCTGTTGACCGCTGGGAACGGTCAATTTGCCCGCTTGATATTCCACCGTTTGGGGAATATTCACGGTTTTCGTATTCTTCCGCATGGCGGGCAGAAATAGTAAAAACCGGCCGTAAAAGCCGTTCGAATCCAATTCTTCCGAAAAGAGCTTGTCGTCTCCGAACAGCCATTGCGCCGCAACCGCTTCCTGCAACGGCCGCTCGCTTTTCAGCAAAGACTCCACCGGGATCAGAAACCGCCAGGTTTCTTTGTTGTCTTCTCTCGTCTCCTGGATTTCGATCCAACGGCACGTCTTTCCACTTCTCTGTTCGCTTCCAAGAACCTTGATCAAAATCTTGTAGGTGACATTGTCTTCAGCGACGTGATACCGTGCCCACGACCCTTCCCGCGGCAATTCGACCGGCTGGTCTTCGGCTGGCAAAGAACAGCAAGCGCAGATGGTCAACACAAGCAGCAGACGTGAGAGTTGACTGCGATTGGTCATGATCGCTCCCCTGTCCTGATGGATTGCATCCATCACAATATAGAGCAAATTGCCCGCAAAAAGGCGCAAAAGTCACAAGGAAAAAAGGGATTTCCTGTTTGCGCTTTTTTGTGGCCAACTCATTTCGCCTTCTCGACGCGGTACACATGCCCCTTCGAGCGCAAAATCAACGATTTCCCCGCCACGGCGGGCGAGGCGAGAAAGCCTTCGTCGAACTTGTTCTCGGCGACCAACTCGAATTTGCGGTCGGCTTTGAAGATCACAACTTCGCCGTGCATCGAGAGGCAATAGATCAAGCCGTCGGCGCAGATCGGCGACGACCAGTATTCGCCGGGCAATCGCTTCGCCCAGAGTTCCTTGCCGGTCTTCGCATCGAGGCACGCCGCGACGCCGCCATCGTTCATCATGAACAGCAACTCGCCGATCAACAGTTGCGACGGCCGCTTCGGCACGGCTTTCGCCGTGCGCCACACGATTTTCTCGGTGATGTCCCCTTCCCCGAGCGGTGGGACGGCCATCAGCGGGTTGCCGCCGTCGGCGGAGTTGATATAGACCAGCCCGTTGCCGAATAGCGGCCGCGCCGCGGCGTTCATCCCGCCGTGGCGGATCATCCAGATCGGCTCGCCGGTCAAGGGATCGTAGGCGATCGTCGCCGCGGCAAACGGGCTGATCAGCATCTTGCGCCCGCCGGCTTCGATCAGTCGCGGCGTCGAGTACGCCTTTTTCGCGTCACCGTTCGTCGTCCCGAAGTCGATTCCCCGGTCGCGCTTCCAGACGGTTTCGCCCGTGTACTTGTTGAGAGCCGTCAAGTACTGGTGGTCGTAGCCGTCGAACGTGAGATAGAGCAGATCGCCATAGACGACAGGCGACGAACCCGGCCCGCGGAAGTGATCGCACTGCATGTCGTCGCGCGACCAGATTGTCGCGCCGGTCTTCGTGTCGAGGCACGCCGTGCCGTACGCGCCGAAGTGCATGTAGACGCGGCCCGCTTCGATGTACGGCGTGGAAGACGCATAGCTCGCCGTCTCGTGCGTGATCTGCGGCGTGTAGACGTCAAACAACTTAAGGTCGTGCAGAATCTTCCCGGTGTCGAGATCGAGGCAGACCGCCGACATCGGCAGCGGTTTCTCCAATCGGGGATTCTCCGGCGTGACGTGCGGCACCAGCTCCGGCGCGTTGCTGAGCCAGATCTGCTGGTCCCAGATCACCGGCGACGACCAAGCCCGGCCCGGAACGGTGGTCTTCCACACGATCTCAGGCGAGCCTTCGCCGAATGTCACCGGCAACCCGGTCGCGGTGGAAGTTCCGTCCTCATGCGGGCCGCGGAACTGGTTCCAGTTTTCGTTGGCGGAAGCCGCCGAGCCCGCCGCCAGTAAAACTACGAGGCAAGTTCGCATTCGCGCGCACCGTCCGCTTTAGACCACAGCTATTCGGGAGCCTTTACTGTAGCCGTTGGGGCGGCGGACTGAACAGGGGGCCGCGCGGCAAAACTATGGGAGTTTTGCTTTCAGGCGGAATAGCACACGCGAATCCGACAAGACCAGCTAAAGCCGGGACTTCAACGGGTCTAGTTCTCGCTCGGCGGGCGCTGGGCCAAGCGTTGCCGGAGGTACGACGCGCGGACGACGTTGCGTTCGGCGGACTCCAGGCGTTGATGCCGAATCTTTTGCAAATGCGCCGGTTGAGTGTGCACGAAGAGTTCGTTGACGACGGGGATTTCCAGATCGTCGATGAGACCGAGATTGATCCCCATCCGCACGCTGGAAAGAAGATGCATCGTCTCTTCGGACGTGATCGTCTGAGCGTTCTTCAGGATGCCGTAGGCCCGCGACACCTGATCGTGCAGGCTCTGGCGGTTTTCTTTCACGAGGGCCGTCCGCACGCGGCGTTCATAGGAGATGATGTTCGGGACGACGTCCTTGATCGTTTTGATCAGTTGCTCTTCGCTCTTGCCCAACGTGACCTGGTTGGAGATTTGGTAGAAATCTCCCATCGCCTGGCTGCCTTCGCCGTAGAGACCGCGAACGGCGAGGCCGATTTTCTGCAGCGCCTGGAAGACCTTTTGTATCTCTTTGGTCAGAACGAGCGCCGGCAGATGGAGCATGACGCTGACGCGGATGCCGGTGCCGACGTTCGTTGGGCACGCCGTCAGATAGCCGAGCTGCTCGCTGAACGCGTAGGTGACTTCGGCTTCCATCAGGTCGTCGATGTGGTCGATCTCTTTCCAGCATTCGTCGAGAGCGAGACCGCTGCGGAGGACCTGCATGCGCAGATGATCTTCCTCGTTGATCATCAGGCTGACGTTTTCCTCGGACGAGACCCCGACGCCGCGCTGGCCGTGGTTCTCGGCATGTTCGCGACTGATGAGTTGCCGCTCGACGAGGAATTGCCGGTCAAGCGTCTCCAGGTCGTTGACGGAGATGTAATCGAGCTTCAGGTCGCCGGGCAGGTTGTTGATGCGAGACCGGAGAACGTCTTCGATTTCAGCGCGGACGGCGTCGTCGGCGCGGCTGGGAAACGGAAACTGGGCCAGGTTCCGCGCCAGACGAATGCGGCTGGACATAACGATGTCCGAATCCGGACCGGTGGCTCGTAGCCACTCACCGCTAGTCTGCGTCAGAGTCTCCAGGTCCACAAAGGGCTCCTCGTTCCCACGTCACTCGGCTGGTCTTTGCGGGGGCGTTTCCGCCGCAAGTTCCGCTTCCGCCGTCTGAATTTCGTCCCGCAAACGGGCCGCTTCCTCGTACATTTCGTCGTCGATCGCCGACCTCAGCCGGTTGCGGAGCTTGATCAGGCGATACTGTCTCTGGCTGGCGTGCGGCGCCCGTTTGGGCGTCTTGCCGATGTGCTGCGTCTCGCCGTGAATGTTCTCCAGCAGCGGCAGCAATTCTTCCTGGAAGGCGATGTAATCGTGCGGGCAGCCGAGCCGCCCCTGACTGCGAAATTCCTTGAACGAGATGCCGCAGTTCGGGCAGACTTGTTGATCGACCTCGTCGAACTTTTCCTGCTCTTCGGCGGAGACTTTTTCCGAACTATCGTCCGGCTCCGAGGTCGACTCCGGATGGCTTAGATGCTGCTTGGCGCACTGCTCGCAAAAATGCAGGGCCTGGGCCTCGCCATCCCGAATCTCGGTGATGTGGTACACGGCGGGCTTGGCGCAGCGGTCGCACTTTTTCATCGAACAAACTCGTAACGCGGACGGATCCGCGAAAAATGGCAAAATCTTGGCGATACCGTTTGCAATTCTAGCTGGGGACCCATCACTGTCAAGGCGGGTCGAAATGAGCCCTACCGTCCTAACTCGGCGGGATGTCTTGAGATAGAATGCCGACAGGCAACACCTGCCGCTGCCGCCTCGTCGATGACATCCCGCGAACCGCCGGGTACGATGGCCGTTCTTCACCGGGTGGGCTGTGCCCACTAAATCGACGGCTCCCGGCAAATCCGGGTGGGCACAACCGACCCTACAGGCACAGTGTGAATGGCTCCCCACCGTCCCGATTTCTCGCAAGTTGCCGAACTGGCCCAAGGCCGGTCGCTGGTGCCCGTGTATCGACAGTTGGTCAGCGATTCGCTGACGCCCGTCAGCGCGTACGGCTGCCTCAAACCGGCGGAGAATTCGTTTCTCTTTGAAAGCGTGATCGGCGGCGAGCGCGTCGGGCGGTACAGCTTTCTCGGGGCCGACCCGCGCTGGATCCTGGAAGCGTATGGCAAAGACCTTGTTCTCCACGAAGCCGGACGGACGGAACGGCGCACTGTCGATGACCCGCTGACGTTTCTGCAACAGAAGCTACAACCACTGTCCGCGCCGCAGCTTCCCGGATTGCCGCGTTTCCTCGGCGGCGCCGTCGGCTACGCGGGATACGACACCGTCCGCTACACGGAACATCTTCCGCATGCCCCCACCGACGACCGCCACGTCCCCGACCTGTTCTTCGCGCTCTACGACCGGATGATCATTTTCGATCACATCCGCAAGACGATTCTCGTCGTCGCGCAAGCGCCGGTCGGCGAACTCGGCGTGGAAGCCGGCTATCGACAGGCCTGCGACCGGATCGACGAACTCTGCGAGCGGCTGCAACGCGGAACGACGGCATTACCCCTCGCCGATATCCGATTGGAAGGTGATCCGCCGGCGAACTACCAATCGAACTTCACGCGCGAAGAATTCGAGAACGCCGTCCGCCAGTGTCAGGAATACATCCGCGCGGGCGACATCTTCCAGGTCGTCATCAGCCAGCGGCTGACGTTGTCGACGACAGCCAAGCCGCTGGATATCTATCGCGCTTTGCGCGTCGTCAATCCCAGCCCTTTCATGTTTCTCCTGGAGACGCCCGGCGTGTCGCTCGTCGGCAGTTCGCCCGAGATCATGGTCCGCGTGGAAGACGGCGAAACGACGATCCGCCCGCTCGCCGGCACGCGCCGCCGCGGCCAGACCGACGAGGAAGACCGGGCCCTCGAACAGGAACTGCTCGCCGACGAAAAGGAACGGGCCGAACACATCATGCTCGTCGACCTGGCCCGCAACGACGTGGGCCGCGTGGCCGAACTCGGCAGCGTGAAGATCAGCGATTTGCTGACGGTGGAGCGGTACAGCCACGTCATGCACCTGTCGAGCACCGTGACCGGGAAGCTCAAGCCGGGAAAAACGGCCCTCGACGCGCTGCGAGCCGGCCTGCCGGCAGGAACAGTCTCCGGCGCGCCGAAAGTCCGGGCGATGGAGATCATCGACGAGATCGAACCCCACCGCCGCGGCCCGTACGCCGGGGCCGTCGGCTATCTCGATTTCACCGGCAACATGGACACGTGCATCGCGTTGCGGACTCTCGTGATGACCGGCAACAAAGCCTACGTGCAAGCCGGCGCAGGCATCGTCGCCGACAGCGTCCCGGCGAGCGAGTATGAGGAGACGCTCAATAAGGCGCGCGGGTTGCTGAAGGCGATTGATGTGGCGGAACGGCAGCTGAAGTAAGTGCAAATAGTTGCAGAACTTCCACTAATGCTTTGACTGAAATTGGCAGGACGCTTCCGAGGAGAATTATGGCAGATTCTGTCCGATACGTGCGAATTCATTTCAAGAGATTCAAAGCCTTTAGAGACTTTTCGCTCTCACTTCGGCCGTTCAATATCCTCGTCGGCCCAAACAACACAGGCAAATCTACCGTTTTAGCTGCATTCCGAATACTTGCAACGGCAATAAGAAAGGCATCGAGCAAGAAACCCGAGCGAATTGAGGGGTCGGACGGCTCAGCCATTGGTTATCAGGTGGATCTTAGATCCACATCAGTTGCTGAGGAGAACATCTTCTTTAATTACGAAACTTCTCAGCCCGCGACCGTAACTTTTTCGCTGTCGAGCTGGACTGCCCCCGATGGTTGCACCAGTCGTTATGAGAGTATCGGTGGTGAATTGAACGTGTGTGGCTGGAATGGAGG
>CAZDGB010000028.1:0-31029 GCA_964504645.1 uncultured Planctomycetaceae bacterium
AGATCAATGGCAACAAATGGGATGGACCGGAAGCCCTTTTGCCGATCAAACCGCCAAGACGATTGTTTGACTGAATTGCCACTATGGAATTTCTGGAACGTATCGCCAGCGAATGGGCGGAACGCGCCCCGGAGTTGGCCGAGTGGACATTGCAGCATCTGGTCAACCGGACGGACGTGTGGGGCCGGTATGTTCGTCGCGCCGGCGACGAAGAAACGCATGTCGTCACGGTGCCGTTCCGGGATGAGCGAGGCAAGGTCTTTCTGGATCACGAATCGCTACGCAAGCACTTCCAGATGCGGAAACCAGCCGGTCAACTCGGCCTGCACAGCACCAGCAGCGACCTGACGTCGCGCTGGCTCGCGATTGACATCGACCTGCACGACATCGACGAGACCTCGACGGTTTCCGCAGCGGGGAACCTCGCCGCGGTTCGTGCCTGGCAACAGCACTTGTCCCAACAGGGGCTCGATTCCGTGTTGATGGACTCCAACGGTGCCGGCGGGTACCACCTCCTAACGATTTTCGCTGAGCCGATGGAAACGGTTAGCGTTCACAAGTTTGGCGTCAGTCTCGTGGCGAATTATTCGCGGTTGAACCTGGATGAGGCGCCGGAGATTTTTCCGGACGAACCGAAGTGGGATCATTACGGAGGTTGGCTGCGATTGCCGGGTCGCCATCACACACGGCCGCACTACACGCGCGTCTGGAACGACGAACCTTACGCGGAAACGCCGTGGCTCGACGGCCACGAGGCGATCGACCGTCTGCTGGCGACGCACTTGGTCCCCGTGGAGTCGTTGGAAAAGATCGGCATCGTGCGGGCGCGGCGCACGATCTGCCTGGATTTCGACGGTGTGTTGCATTCGTATCGGTCGGGTTGGTGCGGCAGCGAGGTGATTCCCGATCCGCCGATCCACGGCACGCGCGAAGCCGTGGCCCGGTTGCGACAGCAGTATCGCGTCGTCGTGCATTCGGCCCGCTGCCGCACCGAGGCCGGCCTTCGTGCCGTGCAACACTGGCTGCACAAGCACGAAATCGCGGTGGATGAAGTCTGCGAGCACAAACCGCCGGCGCACATTTATGTGGATGACCGAGCGGTCCGTTTTCGCGGCGACTGGGAATTGCTAGCGGACGAGATTCGACAGTTTCGCAAGTAGGGCTGCGACGACGAATTCGAGGCTGGTGGACCAGATGTCGCCGGCGGGTCGCTGGGCGTTCATTCATTTGGCAGATGCTGGCTTGAGCCCATTTCTGACGTGGGCAGCGAAATTTTGCCGAAATAGTTGGAAAAACAGTGTTGACAGATGCCGCAACTCTCGAAATAATAAATCACCCACAAAAGGGGTGGTAATTAAACGACGCTTTCTTTGTGCTGCTCACTGGACGAACAGAGGCGTGCACGCATGACTAGGAGCTTGCGTATGTCGTCTTTGTGTTGTTGCTGACCCTTCCCCACTCAGGAAGTGCGGTCGCCGTTCGACTGTTTGAGCAGAGATCTCAGGCTGACGCTCTCCACACCAGGCCGGTGACGGTCTGCGCTCACCGTGTGGAGAAACGCACGCATCGTGTCGCCGTTGCGGTCGGTAGCTGACATTGGCGCCCGGCCCTGCAAAGTGCCCTGCTTTGCCTTGCGGGGCCCCTGTGCGCAGTCGTGTCCGGATTTTCCACAGAATTGGAGCAGGAAGAATGCGTTTCTCCTTTGTCTATGCCCCGCGAATCCGCTCGCCGCGGCGCGGTTTCACGCTGATTGAACTTCTGGTGGTGATCGCCATCATCGCCATCCTGATCGCTTTGCTCTTGCCGGCGGTGCAGCAGGCGCGCGAAGCGGCTCGTAGAACGCAGTGCCGCAACCATCTCAAGCAGATCGGACTGGCGCTGCACAATTATCTCGATGTCTTCGGCTCGCTTCCTCCGGGCGTCGTTCACAACCGGAATGATATCGGGGACCTCCCGAACGACGACGATGACGGAACTGCCGGAACCTATTTTGGAGGCTACGGCTGGGGGGCGTTCATTCTGCCGTATCTCGACCAGGCAGCGCTCTACAACTCGCTGCAGGTGAACGCGGTGAGCCTCGATACGCTGCTGCGGAGCACGGCGAATCCGGCGCAAAGCCTGACGAAGACCCCGCTGGCGATCTACCGCTGCCCTTCAGACACCGGCCCCGATTGGAACACCGAGCGGGCGTGGACCAATCCCTACAAGGCGTTCTTCAATAACCAGCCCGTGTTCATGGCGACAGCCAACTACATCGGTTTGTCGGGATCTCGCTGGTCTCGTCCCATTCAATGGATCAACACCCGGCGCGATCCGTTCGGCTCCTTCTGGGGAGACAGCGCCGTCGCGATCCGCGATTTCATCGACGGGACGTCCAACACGTTCGTCGTCGGCGAGCGGGATTGGGAACAAGGCCTGGCGGGGAACTGGTTGGGGCAGCGGAACTACAACGGCAACGGCATCATCGGCGGGCGGCAGAATCTCGCCATTCTGAACGTGAAGATTAACGATCCGGCGCTGCAGCCGAACGGAGTTCCGGTCGCCAGCCGGGGGTTCAGCAGCCTGCATGCGGGCGGGGCGCACTTCCTGTTTGCCGATGGCCGCGTGCAGTTCCTCAGCGAGAACATCGAATTCAACAACGCGCAGCCGAACCAACAGAGCCCGAACAACAACACGGGGCTGTATCAGCGGCTCGGTCGGCGCAACGATGGTTTGACGCTGGGCGAGTATTGATCCCGGTCTACATCGAAATTGACGAGGAGATGTCGTGAAACAGAAATATTTCTCCGCGGCCTGGGCTGCTCTCTGGCTGCTCGCGGCCGTTTCGGGTTGCGGACAGCAAGGGCCGAAATTGGGCGCCGTGCAGGGCACCGTGACGTTGAACGGCAAGCCGGTTCCCTACGCCTATGTCCTGTTCCAGCCCACCGAACCGCCAGGAACCTACGGCTCCGCGTATGCCGATGCGAACGGCAAATACTCGCTGCGGTATACGCGATCGCAGCGGGGAGCGCCCGTGGGTCGTCACAGCGTCACGGTTCGCACCCCGAAGCGCGAGGAACTGGCGCTCGACGAGGATGTTGACGATCAAAACGCCGGGAAAGCGGCGGCCTTGAAGATGCCGGACGGTGTTCGAGAGAACCTGCGGGCGGAGTTCGAGCGCGAGGTCAAACCTGGCCGCAACCAACACGATTTCGATCTCGGCCAAACCGAACTGAGTCAAAAATAACCGGCGCAGGTTCGGGCGGCGGGGCGTTACACTAGGAACGCCATTTCGCCTCCGGGCTTTCGCCTACCGCAATCCACATTTCGATTCCAGGGGGGCAATCATGTCGAGGAAAAAAATTCTGTTCAGGGCGGCGGCGTGGACGACGCCGTGGATGTTCCTGGTCGCCGCGGGATGGGCCGCGGAACAATCGGCCAAGCCGAACTTCGTGCTGATCGTCGCCGACGATCTTGGCTACGGCGATCTCGGATTTCAGGGCGGAAAGGACATCCCCACGCCGCGCCTCGATGCGTTGGCCAACGGCGGCCTGCGGTGCACGTCGGGTTATGTTTCGGGGCCGTATTGCAGTCCGACACGCGCCGGCTTGATCACCGGCCGCTACCAGCAGCGGTTCGGGCACGAATTCAATCCGGGCGGTGGTCGCGAGAATGAAGAGTTCGGGCTGAGCCTGGACGAGAAAACGTTGCCGCAGCGGCTCAAGCAGGCCGGCTACGCCACCGGCATGGTCGGCAAGTGGCATCTTGGATCTGCCCCGAAGTTTCATCCCCTCGAACGGGGCTTCGACGAATTTTTCGGCTTCCTCGGCAGCGCGCACCCGTACTTCCCCGGAGTGGCGAATGCTAACCCGAAGAAAGCGAATGCGAAGAACGCCAATCGGAAAAATGCGAATCGGAACAACGCCAACAATTCGATCCTTCGCGGCCGCGAGGCGATTGAAGAACCGGAGTACCTGACCGATGCCTTCGCCCGCGAAGCCGTCGGTTACATCGACCGCCACAAGACGCAGCCGTTCTTTCTCTATCTGCCGTTCAACGCGGTTCACAATCCGCAGCATGCCAAGCCGGAGCACCTCGAACGATTCGCGTCGATCGCGGACGAACGCCGGCGAACGTATGCCGGCATGCTCACCGCGCTCGACGACGCCGTCGGCCAAGTGCTCGACAAACTGCATGCCGAGCAACTGACCGAACGGACGCTCGTCGTGTTTATCAGCGACAACGGCGGCCCGCCCGTGAACGGTTCGACGAACACGCCGCTCAGCGGCCAGAAGGCGACCACCTGGGAAGGGGGCGTCCGGGTTCCGTTCGTGCTGTCCTGGCCGGGCCGAGTCCCCGCCGGGAAAACCTATGACGAACCGGTGATCCAGCTCGACCTGCTGCCGACGATTCTGGCCGCGACAGGCACGGCGATCGATGACTCGGCGAAACTCGACGGCGTCAATCTGCTCCCGCACATCACGGGCGAGAAAACCGAAGCTCCGCACAAATCGCTCTACTGGCGCTTCGGCGAGCAGATCGCGCTGCGGCAGGGAGACTGGAAGCTCCTCAAGGTCCGCGGCGATGCGAAGCCCCGGCTCTACAACCTCAAGGAGGACATCGGCGAGAAGCACGATCTCGCCGCCGAGAATGCGGAACTGGTCAGCCGTCTGCAAGACGAATGGGACGCCTGGAATGCCACGTTGATCGCCCCGAAATGGATTCCCGGCCCGCAGCAGGCGAATCGCAACCGGAAGAACAACTAATGATCCGCACCACAATCATTTTGTCTCACCCGTTCAACGCGATGAAAGACTCGTTCATGCGCCGATTCGTGTGGTTCGCCTCTCTGATCGTTGTTGCCGCCGTCCCTGTGATGGCGAACGACGTCGCGCCCGATGCCGCGCCGTCTCCCGCAGCCTTGGAGTTCTTCGAGAAGAAGGTCCGGCCGCTCTTGGTCGATCAGTGCTACAACTGCCACTCCGCGGACAACAAGGCGGCCGGCGGTCTGCGGGTCGACGACCGCAACGGACTGCTGCAGGGCGGCGGCCGGGGAGCCGCGGTCGTCCCTGGCGATCCGGAGAAGAGCGTGCTCCTGAAGGCCGTCAGCCACACCGACGAAAAGCTGAAGATGCCCCCGGAGTTCAAACTCTCCGACGAGCAGATCGGCATCTTGACGCAGTGGATCCAAGACGGCGCCGCGTGGCCAGCCCTCGAGGTTCCGTCGGACTTGACCGCCGATCGGGCCGATTTCGAGCAGTTGCGCAAAGACCACTGGTCTTGGCAGCCACTCAAAGCGGTCGCGCCGCCGGCTGTGCAGAATGCGGCCTGGCCGCGGGACGACGTCGACCGCTTTCTCCTCGCCAAATTGGAGGAATCCGGTTTGCCTCCGGTCGCCGACGCCGATCGCGCGCTCTGGCTGCGCCGCGTGACGTTCGATCTCACGGGTTTGCCGCCGTCGCCGGACGAAGTTCAGGCGTTTCTCGCCGATGAATCCGCCGAAGCGAAAGCCCGCGTAGTCGATCGGCTGCTGCAATCGCCGGCGTTCGGCGAACGCTGGGGCCGGCATTGGCTCGACGTCGCCCGCTTCGGCGAATCGACCGGCTCGGCGCGAAATCTGCCCTATCCGTATGCCTGGCGTTATCGCGACTACGTCATCGACGCTTTCAACAAGGACAAGCCCTACGATCAATTCGTGCGCGAACAGATCGCAGGCGACCAGTTGCCGTTCGCTTCGGACGAGCAGCGGCAGGAGCAGTTGATCGCCACCGGCTTTCTGGCGATCGGCGTCAAAGACGTCAATCAGCGGTTCAAAGTCCGTTTCACGATGGACAACATCGACGAGCAGATCGACACGTTCTCACAGGCGATTCTGGGGCTGACCGCCAGTTGCGCCCGGTGCCACGACCACAAGTTCGATCCCATCTCGACGAAGGAGTATTACGGACTGGCGGGCATCTTCCACAGCACCGATCTGTGCAGCGGCCTGCGGAACAAGATGGGGGGCGGCGGTCTCGATTACTTTGATCCGCAGATGCTGCTGATCCTGGATCAGTCCCAGCAGGTCGACCCGGAGTATGACGCCAAGCTGGCGGCCGCGAAGGCCGCCGCGGACCATGCCAAAGCCGACTTCGAGAGAATTCGCGACTCCGAAGAAGGCAACCAATTGGCGCCGAACGGCAAACCCAAGCGCCAAGTCGCGCGGCGAAAATGGAACCGCCTGCAAGCGGAGTTCGTCGCACTCAGCGATCCAGCCGCCCGCGGCAAGATCGCCCTGGGATTGCGCGACGCCCAGACGATCGGCGATACGGAAATCCGCATCCGCGGCGAAGCGGAGAAGCTCGGCCCCGTTGTGCCGCGCGGTTTCCTCCAAGTGGCCGCATACGCGGGGCAACCACAGATTCCCGCCGATCGCAGCGGCCGGCTGGAACTGGCACAGTGGCTGACGAGCCCGCAGAATCCGCTGGCTGCGCGAGTCATCGTCAATCGCGTCTGGCAGCATCTCTTCGGCACGGGGCTCGTCTCCAGCGTCGATAACTTCGGCGTGATGGGCGCGAAGCCAAGTCATCCCGAACTGCTCGACCATCTGGCGCAGCGATTCGTCGCCGACGGCTGGTCGTTCAAACGATTCATCCGAGCCCTCGTCCTGACGCGGGCCTACGGACTCGGTTCCGCCGCCACGCCGGAACATTTGGCACGCGACCCGGGCAATCAGCTCTTGTGGCGGCACAGTCCCCGTCGATTGTCGGCGGAAGAACTGCGAGACGCCGCGCTGGCGGCGGCCGGAACGTTGGACCAGACGCGGCCAGACGGCTCGCCGGCGCAGGAACTGCGGGTGATCGAACTGCGGAACAATGGTCCGGAATCGCAGCGCATCATGGAACTGGCGCGGACCAGTCGCCGCCGCAGCGTCTATCTGCCGCTGCTCCGCACGCTGGTGCCGCCGTCCCTGGAAGTCTTCGACTTCGCCGACCAGGGACTGGTGACCGGACGGCGCGATACGACGACAGTAGCGACGCAGGCCTTGTATCTGCTCAACGATCCGTTCATTCGCCGCCAGACGCTGACCTTGGCCGAATCGTTGCTGGATCGGTCTGAACTGGATGACGCCGCCCGCATCACGCAGGCGTACTTCGTATTATTTGGACGCGCGCCGACCTCCAGCGAGCTGGACCGGGTGCGGTTCTACTTGACGGATTACGCCGCCGCCGCGGCGGAAGCGCTGCGAGACGAGTTTGCCGCCGTGGCCCAGCGCGAGCAGCAGGCGGCGCTCGCGGCGCAGTTGCCGCCGGATGCCACGACTCCGGCGAACGTCGTCCCCTCAGATCAGACGCTCGCTTCGGCACAGGAATTGGCAGCGCAGGCCGCTAATCCCGACGACGTGGAGCAAACCGAATCGGTCGTCCAAGAAGAGCTCATCCAAGCACGCGACGCCCGCACGGCGGCGTGGGCCAGTTTCCTGCACGCCCTGATCGGCACCGCGGAATTTCGTTACGTGCGCTAAACACCAAAGCCCGGCTTGGCTCTGCAAGCCGGGAGGCCCTTAAGAAATCAACAATCCAATCACCGGAGCATCTCGTCATGCAGAACGTTCCCCCGCCCCTTGAACTGCCGGCGCCCGTCACGCGGCGGCATCTGCTGAAATCGGCCGGCAGCGGATTCGGCTACATGGCCCTCGCCGGCCTGCTGGGCCTGCAACAGCGCCCCGCGCACGCTGCGAATGTGCCGGCGAACGCCGCCGAGACGCCGCTCGCCCCGAAGCCGCAGCAACTGCCAGCGAAGGCCAAGCGGGTCATCTTCCTCTTCATGGAAGGGGCCATGTCGCACGTCGATACGTTCGACTACAAGCCGAAGCTGCAGGAAAACGACGGCAAGCCGGGGCCCGGCGGCGGCAAGCTCGTCGCCTCGAAGTTCAAGTTCCAGCAATACGGTCAGACGGGGAGATGGGTCTCGGAGCTCTATCCGCATCTCGCACAGCGGATCGATCAGCTCTGCTACATTCGCGGACTGCACACCGACACTCCGGCCCATCCGCAAGCCGTGATTCAACTCCACACCGGGGCCCGCGTCGTCTCGCAAACGCGGCCGTCGCTCGGGTCGTGGTTGCTCTACGGTCTCGGCACGGAAAACCAGGACCTGCCGGGCTACATCACCATCAACCCCTCGCCGAACTTTGGCGGAGCGGTGAACTATGGCAGCGCGTTTCTGCCGGCTCACTTTCAAGGGACGAAAATCAACGATGCGGGCTACGTTCCCAACTTGAAAGCCCAAACCGCCACGCCTCTGCAACGGCGTCAAATCGATCTCGTTCAGGAATTGAATCACCGTTTGCGGGAGGAACCCGGCGCGCCGGACGGACTGGACGGCGTGATTCAGTCCTACGAATTGGCGTTCCGCATGCAGGGGAAAGTCCCGGAATTGCTCGATCTCTCGCAAGAGCCGCAATCGGTGCTGGACGCGTACGGCGTCAAACCCGGCCCGGCGGGCAGCTTTGCGCGGCAGTGCCTGTTGGCCCGGCGGCTGAGCGAAGCCGGCGTCCGCTTCGTGCAGATCCGTCAACCGGGTTGGGATCATCACAACAATTTGCACAAAGGCCTGATCGCCAACGCCGCGGCGACCGATCAACCGACGGCGGCGCTGTTGGATGATCTGGCCCAGCGCGGCCTATTGGACGACACGCTCGTTCTCTTCGGCAGCGAGTTCGGCCGGCTGCCAACCGCTCAAGGAGTCGACGGCCGCGATCACAACATCACGGGCTACATGATGTGGCTCGCCGGCGCCGGCGTGAAGCCCGGTTTCACCTACGGCGCGCTGGACGAGTACGGCACGCATGCCGTCGAGGGGCGGATGCACACGATGGACCTGCATGCCACGCTCCTGGCCCTGATGGGGTTGGATCACGAAGCGCTCACCTACCGCTATGCCGGCCGGGATTTCCGTTTGACCGACGTGGGGGGCAACGTCGCCCGCGAAATCTTTGCCTGAGGAAGCCGTCCGACTTCCGCGACGCTGCGTTTCCACCGCGAGAAATCCAGAGGAACCGATGATGCAAACCGCCACAGCCGCTTTGCCCGCACGAGCCGCGAATCCTTCTCCGGATCTTCCGGCCGCGATCGATCTGGCTCCCGAGATTTCTCGCGTACTCCAAGACTTGGAGCACGGAGAAATCACCATCAAAGTCCATGATGGCGAGGTGGTATTGATCGAACGAGTCAGCCGCTGGCGTCCGCACCGCTTCAAGTTGCCGGCAGCGTCCAGCCGGCGAAGCTAATGTCCACGCCGGCGTCACCGTTGCACCCGCGCCGAGCCTCCTTTCGCCAGCGCTTCGACTTCGTGCAGTTTCGCCATCGTGGTGTCGCCGGGGAAGGTCGTCAGCAGGGCGCCGTGGGCCCAGCCGAGACGCAGCGCCTGTTCGGAGTCTTTGCCGGTGAGCAGGCCGTAGAACAGGCCCGCGGCGAAGCCGTCGCCGCCGCCGATGCGGTCGATCACGTCCAGGTGCAGCGTCGGGCTGACGTACGTTTTGCCGTCGAGCCACATGACGGCCGCCCACTCGTGGCGATTCGTGGAATGGACTTCCCGCAGCGTCGTCGCCACCAGCTTGATGTGCGGGTACTTCGCCGTGACTTTCTCGATCATCTGGAAAAAGGCGTGGGGATCGAGCTTCGACGCGTGTTCGACATTCTGCCCTTCGATGCCAAGTCCCTTCTGCAAGTCCTCTTCGTTGCCGACGAGGCAATCGACGTGCTCGACGATCTTGCCGATGGTTTCGACGGCCTTTTTATCGCCGCCGACCGATGACCAGAGTTTCGCGCGATAATTCAGGTCGAACGACGTGATCGCGCCGGACGCCTTGGCGGCTTTCATCCCTTCGATGATCACCTGCGACGTCGTTTCCGACAGCGCCGCGAAGATACCGCCGGAATGGAACCACTTCACGCCATTCGCGAAGATCGACTTCCAATCGAAGTCGCCCGGCTTGAGGAGCGCCCCGGCTTCGTTGGCGCGGTTGTAGAATACGACCGGCGCGCGGACGCCGTGGCCCCCGTCGCTGTAGACCGTGGCGATGTTCGGCCCGCGGACGCCGTCGTGTTGGAAATGCTTGTAGAACGGCGTCACGCCCATCTCACGAACGCAGCGCTGGACGAGTTCGCCGATTCCGTTGTCGACCATCGCCGTGGCGATGCCGGTTTTCAGCCCGAAGCAATCGGCGAGGTTCGCCGCGACGTTGTACTCGCCGCCGGAGACGTGAATGTTGAACGTTCGCGCCTTGCGAAACGGAATGAGGCCGGGATCGAGCCGATGAACGAGCGCCCCGAGCGAGAGGAAATCGAGCTGGCAAGCGTCGGTGCGAATGGGGAGGGCGGGCATCGCGTTATCCTTGAGATCAATTGTTAAGTGAATCAAAGCCCGCCGTCGGCGACGACGGGACGCTTTTGCGAAGCGTCGCTAAGTTGAAATGTCGATCGTCAAATCGTCGTTGACGTGAATCCGCCGTCGACGACGATGTTCTGGCCCGTCACGAACGACGACGCGGCGTGGGCGGCGAGCCAGACGACGGCGCCGCCGAGTTCCTCCGCGGTGCCGAAGCGGGCCATGGGCGTGTGGGTGATGATCTGCTTGCCGCGGTCGGAGTAGCTGCCGTCGTCGTTGAACAGGAGCTTCTTGTTCTGCTCGGCGGGGAAGAAGCCGGGGCTGAGGGCGTTCACGCGAACTCCTTTGGTGGCCCACTCGCGGGCCAGGAACTGCGTCAGGTTGATCACCGCGGCTTTCGCGGCGGAATACGCCACGACGCGCGACAGCGGAATGATCCCCGACAGCGAGGCGATGTTGATCACCGAGCCTTTTCCGGCGGCGACCATCTTCTCGCCGAAGACCTGGCAGGGCAGCAAAACGCCGCCGACGAGGTTCAGATCGAAGACCTCACTCCACGCGGCTTCTGGCAACTGGCAGAAATCGCTGCCTGGGGGCAACGTGGCGGCTGGCTTATTCCCGCCCGCCGCATTCACCAGCACGTCGATCGGCCCGAGCTTTTCCTGAATGGCGTCGCGAGCACGGGCCAGCGAGACGCGATCGACGGCGTCGGCCGACGCGAACGTCGCCGTCCCGCCGGCGGATTGAATCGCCTTGACGCGTTCCTGGCCGCGTTCCTCGTTGCGGCCGACGATGGCGATTTTCGCCCCGTGCGCCGCGAGCGCGTCGGCCATCGCCCCACCAAGCGCCCCGGTTCCGCCGATGACGACGGCGGTGGTGTGGGAAAGATCAAAGAGAGATCTCGACATCGGAGTTCCTCAAGTTGTTCGGAATCCCGGTTCATCTTCTAACCGGGATTCGCTTTGCCGATTCCGTACATGGGAGAACATTCTAACGGCAACACACATTTCGGGGAGCGACAAAGCCCGGCTTTCGCTTTGGAAAGCCGGGCTTTCGATCAGTTAATGACGTGCGTCCCCGACACGAAGAAAGCCCAGTTTCTACTCCATAGAATAAAACCAAACTTACGAGGCGAAAGCTCTCCAGTACCCCAGCCGTTCAAATGGTGTCACCGGCCACCATGGATATCTCACGAGCAGTCCAATACCGATAATCAGCATCGCAACCAAGAGCACGAAGCCTACACCGTCATGCCAGGTGTATTTGAGGCTAGCCGCCCAAACCGCGACTAGCACGAGCCAGCCGACCGCCAGCAACACCATGAACTGCACCACAGCAATCCCTTCTTGACCCAAGAAGGTACTCATATCATGAGGCGGTCGATAGGGCATCCTTAATAGTTCAAATAGAAACCACTCGACACCGGCAAACACGACAGTTGTCACCACGACCATGATGCGGTTTGTGTTCGCCGTCATGTCGGGCGAACTTGTCTTGTCTGACGGATTTATCATTTGTGAATCGCTCGTCACCACGCTGCTACGAAGCGTCGCTCAGCGCCGCGATGATCTTCGCGACGTCGTTGTCGACGACTTCCGGTTGATTCGCGAAGGTCGCCGCCGCGACACCGCGCGAGGCGAGTTTCTCTTGGAACAGCGCCGCGTCGCCGGAGTGGTACGCCACCGTCGCGTCCGGGTCTTTCAGTTGATGCCCGGTCAAAATGCAGACGACGCGATCCGACGGGGCGATCACGCCCTGTTGCCGCAGCAGTTTCGCCCCGGCGACGCTCGCCGCGCTCGCCGGTTCGCAGCCGAATCCACCGGCGCCGACCTGGGCCTTGGCGTCGAGAATGTCCTGGTCGGTCACTTCGCGAACGACGCCGTCGCACGTCTCCAGGGCGCGGAGACACTTCTTCAAGTTCACCGGCCGGTTGATCTCGATCGCGCTGGCCAGCGTCGAGGCCCGACGCCGCTCGGCGTCCATGTCGGCATAGTACTGATTGATGATCGCGTCATCGGGCCGTCCGGCGTTCCAGCTGGCTTCGCGCACCTCGTACAACTGATAGAGCGTGTTCGCCCCGGCGGCGTTGATCACGGCGAGCCGCGGGATGCGCGAAATCAGACCGAGGTGCTTCAACTCGGCGAACGCTTTGCCAAACGCGCTCGAGTTGCCGAGGTTTCCGCCCGGCACGACGATCCAGTCGGGCGGCTCCCAATTCAGCGATTCCAGCACGCGGTACATGATCGTCTTCTGGCCTTCGAGCCGGAACGGGTTCACGCTGTTGCAGAGGTAGATGCCTCGCTCGCCGGCGACTTCGCGGACGCGGGCCAACGCGTCGTCGAAGTCGCCGCGGATTTGCAGCGTACGAGCCTGGTAGTCGAGAGCCTGCGACAATTTGCCGTAGGCGATCTTGCCGCTGCCGACGAAGACGACGACGCGAAACACATTGGTCGCGCTGGCGTAGATGGCGAGCGACGCGCTGGTGTTGCCGGTGGAGGCGCACGCGGCGATCTTCGCGCCGACGATCTTGGCGTGCGTCGCCGCCGCCGTCATCCCGTTGTCCTTGAAACTCCCCGACGGATTGAGCCCCTCGTATTGCAGAAGCAGCTTGCCGGCGTTCATGCCGACGTATTTGCCGACCTGATCGGCCGTTTGCAAGATCGTCTGCCCTTCGCCGATCGTGACGATCTGCTCCGGCTGCGCGAATGGCAAGAGATCGCGAAACCGCCAGACGCCGCTGAAATCGAGCGGATCGCGGCGGCGGCTCCACCGCGCCTCGAACTCGCGCAACGACTTCGGGACCGGGAGACGGTTCCAATCGTATTCAATATCGAGCAGCGCCCCGCAATCGGGACACGCCGTCAAAGTCTCCTCGACGGCAAACGTCGCCCCGCACAAGGGAGCGATGCAACGCTGAAAGGCGGTATCGGTCATCGGGAACTTGGACCTTCTTTCCGGTCCCCTCGCCCCCGCTGCGGGGAGGAGGGTTAGGGTGAGGGGGTGAGCGATTCACAAAGCAGTCATCTAACAGATTCTATCCGTCGGCTTCCGGCTCAGGAATTCCGATTGAGCATTCCCGCGAAGTTGCCCGATTTCTTCGCGCGGGACACAATCATTTCCCACGACAACTCAAGGAAAGGCCCGATGCGACTTTGGCACGTCAGCGAGAGTAATCGCATCGCGCTCTTCGAGCCTCGTCTTCCGACGAACTTGGATGTCGGCGTCCGCGAGCCTGTCGTGTGGGCGGTCGATGAAGAGCATCTGCCCAACTATCTCGTCCCGCGGGATTGCCCGCGCGTCGCGTTCCGCGACTCGGCTCACACGTCGACCGCCGATCGGGAACGCTTTCTTGGTCCGTCCCCTGCAACGACGGTCGTCGCGCTGGAGGCCGCATGGTTTCAGCGAGCACTGTCGACGACGCTTTGGGCCTACGAGTTGCCGTCGGCGACATTTGTCTGCGTCGATCGTAATGCCGGCTACTTCGTCTCACACACTGCGGTGAAACCGTTACGCTGTCTGCGGATCGAACAGCCGCTGGTCGAGTTGGTCACTCGCAACGTGGAATTGCGCGTCGTCTCGAACCTGACACGGCTGGCGAAAGAAGTTGCCGAATCAACGCTGGAGTTTTCGTGCATCCGTTTGCGGAACGCGGTCAATCGGGAGCCGTGACATCCTCTTCATCGAAGCGCCTGGAACAATTCATCCGCCAAGCCGGTCAGGTCTTCGTCGGACATCGGCGTTGCCGGCAGTTCGTTGCTGATTCGAAGCAGCGCCGTCATCACCTCATGCTTTTCATGCGGCGGCAACGAATCAAAGGCTTCCAGCAGCCTCACCGCGGATTCCGACATGATGCGTCCTCCCTAGGCCAATTTCCCTGATTCTATCCACGCTCGTACCTCTCCCATACACCGCGTCGTGATTTTCCCGCCCGAAGCGAGTACCGTGGTGGCACAATATTCGGATCAAACGTCGCCGCAAGGAGATCGTCATGTCGCCGAGCCGTGGAATCATTGTCTTCGCCCTGGGATTGCTCGTTGCTTCGTCATCGCCGGCTGCGGACCCTGTCGATCTCGGCGGCGTGCGGTTCGAGCACGTCATGATCCCGATGCGCGACGGCGTGAAGCTCTCGGCGTTTCTCTTTTTTCCGCCAGGCGACGGGCCGTGGCCGGTGCTGCTTGAACAACGGTACGCCAACGGCGGACGCGATCCCGGCACGCAGAAGAGTTTCGCCAAACTGGCCCGCGGGGGGTACGTCACCGTCCTCGCTAACTTCCGCGGCTCGCAGGAATCCGAAGGCCTGTGGGAAGGCTATCGCAACCTCGCCTGGGGCGAACGGCAGGATGGCTACGACCTGGTCGAGTGGCTCGGCACGCAGAAGTGGTTCACGGGCAAAGTCGGCACGTTTGGCAGTTCGCAGGCCGGCTTCGCGCAGAACTTCCTGGCTGTCACGCAGCCGCCGCATCTGGCGGCGCAATACATGATCGACACGGGCCTCAGCCTGTTCCATGAAGGCTATCGAATCGGCGGCATTCAACGGCCGTTGCGGTTCAAGACGATGTCCGGGGTCTGCCGCGTGCCGGAACACAACGACGCGTTGATGGTCGAGTGGTACAAGCATCAAAATTACGACGACTACTGGGCCGACGAAGACTGTACGAAACACTTCGACAAAATGAACGTCCCCTGCTTCACCGTCGGCAGTTGGTACGACTTCATGTGCGTCGGCTCGGTCGACAGCTTCATCGGCCGGCAGCACCACGGCGGGCCGAAGTCGCGCGGCACGCAGCAACTCCTCATTGGCCCGTGGCTGCACGGCCGCTTCAAGGAGACCAACGTCGCCAACGAGATGACCTATCCCGAAAACGCCAAATTCGCGATGGAAGACCACATGCTCCAGTGGTTCGACCATTACCTCAAAGGCAAAGACAACGGCGTCGAGAAGGAGCCGACCGTCCGCTACTACGTGATGGGCGCGCTCGGTGAGCAAGACGCTCCCGGCAATGTCTGGCGGACGGCGAACGATTGGCCCATCGCCGCGGATCATACGGCATACTATCTCCACTCCGATGGCGCGCTGCGGACGTCGTCGCCGACGGAAGCGAAAGGCTCCGTCGCGTTCGACGCCGATCCCGTCCGCCCCGCGCCGATTCCCGGCACGGCGTTCCCCGGCGCGAAGGACGCCCAGGAGTATGAGCGGCATCCGCAGGTGAAGACGTTCACTACCGACGAACTGGTCGAGCCGATCGAATGGACCGGCAAAGTGCAGGCGGAGCTCTACGTCACCTCCGACGCGAAAGACACCGACTTCATCGTCCGCGTGAGCGACGTCTATCCCGACGGCCGCTCGATCCTGATCATCGATTACATCCGCCGCGCCCGGTACCGCGACGGCTACGAGAAAGAGGTCTTCCTTGAAAAGGGGAAGGTCGCGAAAGTCGCGTTCGACGTCGGCTGGCTCAGCCAGGTGTTCAACAAGGGACACCGCATCCGCGTCACGGTCGCCAGCACCGGGGCTCCCTTCTTCGAGCCGAACCCGAACACCGGCGAACCGCTGACGATCGAACCTCCGGAACGGCAAATCACCGCCCACAACACGGTCGAGACGAACAAGGAGCACGCGTCGAAGGTGATCGCGCCGGTGGTCGTGAAGTAAACGAGTACGACGCTTCTCCGAAGCGTCGCTAAGGTTTGAGCGCGCCGGACAGCGTCAAGAAATTCTTCAGCAGGTCAGTCCCGGCATCGGTGAGGAAACTTTCCGGATGAAACTGCACGCCGTGGATGGGGAACGTTTTGTGCCGCAAGCCCATCACTTCTCTCGGGTGGCCAGGGAAATCGGTCCAGGCGGTGACGACGAGGTCGGGGCCGAGCGTCGCTTCCGGCACGATCAGGCTGTGATAACGCGTCGCCGACATTGGGTTCGGCAACCCGCGGAAAACGCCTTGGCCGTCGTGATGAACGAGCGAGACTTTGCCGTGCATCATCCGTTCGGCGCGAACGACGGCGGAATCAAAGACTTGTCCCAGCGATTGATGCCCGAGGCAGACGCCGAGCGTGGGGATCGTCGGTCCGAGTTTCCGGATCAGTTCCATCGAGACGCCGGCTTCGTTCGGCGTGCACGGTCCCGGCGACACGACGATCGCCGTCGGCTCCAACTTCGCGATCTCGTCGACCGTGATCTGATTGTTCCGTTCCACCCGCACGTCGAGCGTCGGGTCGATCTCCCCAAACCGCTGCACGAGGTTGTAGGTGAAGGAATCGTAGTTATCGAGGATGAAGATCATGCCGGGTTGAAGGTCGAGAGTTGAGGGTTGAGAGTTAAACCAAAGCCCGCCGTCGGCGACGGCGGGACATTTTTCACCACGGAGATTCCATCATGCAGACACGCCGCCAGATGCTGCAAGCGAGCGTCGCAGCAGGGCTCGGCGCGCTGACCGCCGCCGCGCAGTCCGCGGCCGCGCCCTCGCTCGAAATCATCGATACCCACACCCACTTCTACGACCCTACGCGGCCGCGGGGAGTGCCGTGGCCCGGCAAGGATGACAAGGCGCTCTACCGCACGATCTTACCAGCCGATTACCGCCGGCTCGGCGATCCGCTCGGCGTGGCAGGGACAGTCATCGTCGAAGCGAGCCCGTGGGTCGAAGACAACCAATGGATTCTCGACCTCGCCCAGAACGATCCATTCATCCGCGGCTTGGTCGGCAACCTCGCGCCCGGCTCGCCGGAGTTCGCCAAGTATTTCGTGCGGTTCGCGAAGAATAGGCTGTTTCTCGGCATCCGGGTGAATTCCGGACCGCTGGCGAAAGGGCTGACACAGCCGGAATTTCTCGCCGACATCAAACGTCTGATGCTCGCTGACCTGGAACTCGACATCAACGGCGGGCCGGAACTGTTGCCGCTCGTCGATCAGCTTGCGGCGAAATTCCCCGATTTGCGGATCGTCGTCAATCACCTGGCGAACGTCCGCATCGACGGCAACGCGCCGCCGCAGGAATGGGCCGCCGGCCTGCAGGCCGCGGCGAAACATCCGCATGTGTTCTGCAAAGTCTCGGCCCTGGTGGAAGGAGCTTCGCAGCCCGACAAGAAGTCTCCGACCGACGTCGCGTTCTACAAACCGGTCCTCGACCACGCCTGGAAAACATTCGGCCCGGACCGTTTGCTATATGGCAGCAATTGGCCGGTGAGCGAACGCTTCGGCAGTCTCGCCGAAGTGCAAGGGATTGTCGTCGATTACCTCGCCGACCAGACTGACGACATCCAACGCAAAGTGATGGGCGGAAATGCGAAAGCGGCCTATCAATGGCCCGTGCGCGGATGAACCGGAACACCGACCGGGGAAATCCGTGCCGAATCCCGCTACGATGAGCACAAATTCCCGCCTTTTCCCGGAGCTCTCATGGCTGAAACGACGGAACATCGGTTTGACGTGGTGGTGATCGGCACCGGGCCGGGGGGCGAGGGCGCGGCCATGCAGGCCGTCAAGAACGGACTGTCGGTCGCCGTCGTCGAGCGCGACCCGACCATCGGCGGCAGCTGCACGCATCGCGGCACTATTCCCAGCAAGGCGCTGCGGTACGCCATCTTCCAGATGATGGAGGCCAACAACAATCCGCTGTTCCGCGAAGACGGCATCTCGGTCGATTTCACGATCCAGCAGCTCCGCCGCCGGGCGAAGACCGTGATCGAGCAGCAAGTGAAGATGCGGCGGACATTTTACGACCGCAACGACGTGCCGGTGTTTCCCGGCAGCGCGAAGTTCCTCGACGACCACACCCTGGAAGTGAGCGAAACCACCGGCTCGCGAACCGTGCTGCAAGGAAAGACGATCGTATTGGCCACCGGCTCGCGGCCGTATCGCCCGGCCGGAGTCGATTTCAATCATCCCCGCATCTTCGACAGCGACAAGATCCTCGACGTCGATTTCCGCTTCCATTCGATCACCATCTACGGGGCCGGAGTCATCGGCTGCGAATACGCGTCGATGTTGCGCAACCTCGAGCTCAAGGTGAACCTCGTCAACCAGCGCGACCATTTGCTCGAATTTCTCGACGAGGAAATCGTCGACGCGCTCAGCTACCATCTCCGCGACCGCGGCGTCCTCATTCGACATCGCGAGACCTACGAAAAAGTCGAGGCGTGCGACGACGGCGTGATTCTCTCGCTGCAGTCCGGCAAGCAACTTAAGACTGACGTCCTGTTGTGGGCCGCCGGACGCACCGGCAACTCCGACGGCATGGGGCTGGAAGCGATCGGCATCACGCCCGATTCCCGCGGCAATCTCACCGTCAACGAGCACTTCCAGACCGCCGTGCCGCACATCTATGCCGTGGGAGACATCATCGGCTTCCCGGCGCTCGCCAGCGCGGCGTACACGCAGGGCCGGCTCGCGGCGAGCCACATCCTCGGCCGCGACGACGGCGGCAAATCCCTCTTGCGGCTGATTCCCACCGGCATCTACACCAGCCCGGAAATCAGCTCCATCGGCCAGACGGAACGGCAACTTACCGAAGCGAAGATTCCCTACGAAGTCGGCCACGCCCACTTCAAAAGCATCGCCCGCGCCCAGATCACCGGCCGCGCCATCGGCATGCTCAAGCTGCTGTTCCACCGCGAAACGCTGGAAATCCTCGGCATCCACTGCTTCGGGGCGAACGCCTCCGAGATCATCCACATCGGCCAGGCCATCATGGCCCAGCCTCTGCCGCACAACACGCTGATGTATTTCATCAATACGACGTTCAACTACCCGACGATGGCGGAGGCGTACCGCGTCGCGGCGCTGAACGGCTACAACCGGTTGTTCTGAGCGCAAGGCCTGCTTCCGACTGCCTAATAGAATAGGCTGATCGCGATCCGGACATTCGACAACAGGGGCCGGATGAAGTTCAGGCGATAATCGAGCGTGGCCACCCCGATCACAAAAAGGACCAGGGGGGCAATCGATAAACGAGCCAATGGTGCATCGTCGCTCTCCCATGGCCCGCACAGTCAAATTCTAGCTCTCAGATGGGGGCATTGACGATTGCGGCCGATCCGTCGTTTTTTTCGAATGAAGTTCCGCGCGACAAGGACCGAGTGAATCGGAAAAACGGATTCTACGCAGGCTGAGCTGGTTGTCTCGCAGCGGGTTCCTGCTCAAAGATAAATGCCCAGATGATTGAGGAGGCCGAGCACAATCTTCCGGACGAAGTTGTTCGGCCGATCAATCGCCACTATGCCCATCAGCACGAAAACGGCCGGCAGAAGTCTAAAGGCGATGAAGTCGTGCACTGTGTGGCGTCCAGCAGGCGGATTTCATCGGTCCCAATCCGTCGTTTCGCCGCTGCGTCGCGTTTTCCGGCGAGCCTGTTGCCCTTTGGCAACATCAAGGACGGTCCATCGCTTTCAACTGTAGCACGTATAGACTGCGGTTGATTAGGTTCCGTACGCCATCGACGACGGAATTTCTGAGTTGGCGTCAGCCTGTTCAGCGCAGAAACATCGCCGTCCCCGGCAGCAATTTCTGCAGCGTCGTTTGTTGCGCCGGTGTGAGCGTCCCTCCGGTGATTGACAGTTCTTTCAACCTGAGGCGGCCCAGCGATTTCAGCCCATCGTCCGTGATCGTGCCGTTCGACCGATGAAAATGGAGATGCTCAAGCCGGTGCAACTCGGCCAGCAGCGCGAGGCCTTCATCGCCGATCGTGCCGGATTTCCAGAGGTTGACGTAATTCACCCGCGGCAGCTTTTGCAAGTGGACCAGATCGCCGTCTGCGAGGCCGGCGCACTCGTAGAAGTTCAAGAACTCCACATGCGGAAGTTCCGGCATTAGTTCGAGATGCTCATTCAGTCGCGTGACGCCGTAGAACGTCAACGCATTGAGCCGCGGCAGCGTCGCCAGGTGTTCCAATCCCGCATCGAGGGAGAGAGGAGCGTCCAGGGTAACGTGTTCGAGTTGCGGCAGTCGGTTTAACTCTGCCAGTTGCCCCGCGGTGGCCCCTGTGACGACCAAATGCTTCCACGCGGGATTATCCTGCAAATGCGACAGCCCCGGCCCCCGTTGATCGCCGCGCACGTACAGCGCCGCGAGCCGCGGTAGCCGATTGAGCCGGATGAACCACGCTTCGTCGACCGTGGCGCTTTCCAAGTTGACATACTCGATGTCACGATCGGGCGGGATGTGGGCGAATACGTTTGCCACCATCAGGATGTAGCGTGGATTGCGGATCCAGCTTTTTACTGCGGGATCTTCCAACGTCGCCAGCAGTTGATCCGTATTCAATCTGCTGTGGACCCAGCCGTTGACCCACCAGATTTCCACTGCCGTCCGCCGCGGCCACCACCAGATGACGAGGCAGATCAAGAGCAACGCGGCGATGGACGTCAGAACCCGTACCCACAGCCGTTTATGCCACGGAGTCTTCTTCGCAACGAGCGTTTCCGCGGGGAGTTCGTTCAGTGTTCCGCGGTCTGCAAGGCGGACCTACGCGTCGAAAATGGTCGAGAGGGGAATCGTCAGCCCCGGCAGGACCGGTTCAGCAGTGAGGATGCCGTCCGCGGGGATCGTCTGGTGTTGATCGACGCCGGTGTAGACTTCGGCGGTTTTTGTTTCGGGGTCGATGATCCAGACGAGCCGCGTGCCGGACTGGAAATAGTCGCTCCGCTTCTCCGCCATCTCGTCCGCGGTGTTCGATTCGCTGAGGACTTCAACAGCTAGATCGGGGAACAAGCTGGCGATCCGCGGCTTGCGGGGAAACTTGCCATCCGGCGTCTGAGTGCGGGCGATGAAACTCACGTCGGGAATGCGAATCCTGCCCGGCCACAGCCGCAGCATGCCATCGGCGCCCAGCACCCAACCGAGTTTCCGCGGCTTCACGAAATACATCAGCATCGCCGCGATCTCCATCGCAATCACGGATTCAAAGCTGCCCATAGCTTTCCTCACCAGCACGCCGTCGATGAGTTCGTAAAGCAGATCGTGCTGCGTCTCCCAGCGATCGACGTCGTCTTCCGTCGCGGCGCCGGGGAGCGGATCAAAGCCGAAACGCCAGAGGGGCATCGGCCCGAATCGCCGCGCAAGGTCGGCGGCTGTCCAAGTCTTGTCGGGCTGAGCAATCAGCAGAGACATAGCGGCCCTCGCCGGCATCGGGAACTGGTTCATGGCATTATCGTTCCGGGCGGCGACGTACGCAATGTTTGTCGCGAAGCGCACGTCGGGCTGACGCCGCGACGCTCGCCTATTCGCTCTTCGGCGCGATTAGCTTCTCCGCGTCTTTGAAGTGGAAATAGTGCCCGTGGTCGGCGGTGATTATAAGCAGCGATTCGTTCCAGTTGCTGTGCTGCTCGACCCAATCGGTGATCACTTTGACCGCCGCGTCGCCGCTGTTCACGGCGCCGATCGAGTTGTCGAGGTTGTTGTCGTGATTGGCCCAGTCGACGTCGCCCGGCTCGACCATCAGCCAGAAGCCTTTCGGATTCGCTGACAGGACCGTGATCGCCGCGGCCGTCATGTCGGCGAGCGTCGGGTTCTCAGTGAGATCGGTGGGATCGTAGACCTCGGCGGGGTTCGTGCCGCGGGCGGGAAGATAGTCGCCGTCGGCCGTCTGGAACGGCAGATGGCCTTTGTATTTGCCGTTGCCGTAGAAGCCGAGCAGGCGGCGATTGCTCCGCTTCGCTTCCTCGGCGGCTTGCTGCAATCGCTCCTTGCCGCTCACGCCGGGGGTTCTCACGGCGGCGACGTACTTGCCGCCGAAGCGGCTATCCACCGAATGCAAATCCTCATCGGTGAGATAGGCGTTGCCGGGGACAAAATTTTCCCCTTGTTTCGCATCCAGTTTTCGGACGTCGCCGTAGCCGCCGCCAATGACGACTTCCAATCCCGGCAGCGGTTCCGTCGGGTGGCTGATCGAATTCAGCCCCAGCAGATCGCGCGTCAGGTCCTGGTAATCGTCCCGGTCGACATTGTGCGAATAACAGCACGCGGGGGTCGCATGGCTGATCGGCACGCTGCTCACCGCGCCGGCCGACATTCCCTTTTCCTGAACTTGCAGCGCGATCGTCGGCACCTGCTGGCCGGCGGGGTCGACGTTCACCGAGTTGTTGTACGTCTTGATCCCCGCCGTCATGCTCGTCATCGAGCACGAGGAATCTGTGTAGGCATGGCGACGCGGCGTCGAATCATTCTTGGTGATCGAATAGAGCGGATCGGAGCCGGGCGTCCACGGATTCGGGCCGCCGAGCCCGCGGTCGTAGCCGCCGGGAATTTTGCCGCCGGGAGTGAGGACGGTCTGCCGGTTGACGTTGGTGTTGGTTCCTTCGTTGTGCGGGCTGGTGCACATGAAACCGAATTGCGTCGTGCCGTTCGCGGTGTAGTTCTGGAAATGCGTCCCTGTCCCGCGGCCGGAGTAATAGCTCACCTGCTGTTCGTTGTGGATGGCGGCGGCCCGCGTTGTTTCCCAATCCATGCCGTCGAACACGACCAGAAAGACATATTTCCGTCCCGCGGCGAGCGCGGCCATCTGCAAGTCGTAGATGTTTGTCTGGTCGAGATACTCCGCGTCGGGATGCCGCGTGCTTTCCGGCAGCCGGCCGTAGATCTTTCGCAAGCGATCCTCATCGCGGTATGGACTCTTCGGCCCCGCGTACGACCGCAGGTCGATCCCCTCGCCGGCGTCCAGCGTGCCGTAGGTGTAAACCGGAATCAGGCGGTTGGAATGACTGCTCCAGGTAACATACGAATTGGGATTCGTCCCCCAGTAACCGAACTCGGCCTTGCCGGCGTTCATCGCATTGTTCTGCAAATCGCGCAGATGATCGGCCTGCGCCGCCGCGCCAAAGACCGAGGCCAACAGCATTCCACCCAGCACATAAGACGAGCGCAGCATCGACCGCATCCTCCGCTAAGGTTTTCTTACCGATTTCGTACCGGCTGCCGTATCATTTCGCAACGGTTAGGAATTCTGGTCCGCAGATTTCACAGATTCACGCAGATTAAGGCCGAACTCGTTGGGCGCAAATGGCGCAACAAGAATTCCATTCAGAAATCCCCTTTTGCGGTTTTGCACCTCTTTACGGCCATTCATCCTCTACCCAATCTGCGTCCATCTGCGAAATCTGCGGACAGAGTCTGCCGGCTCATCGCCGCAGCCGCAGTGCGTTGGCGATCACCGATACGGAGCTCAGGCTCATCGCCGCGGCGGCCCACATCGGGTGAAGCAACACGCCCCACAGCGGGTAGAGAATTCCCGCGGCGATCGGAATGCCCAGGCCGTTGTAGAGGAACGCAAAGACGAGATTCTGCCGGATCGTGCGGACGACGGCGTCGCTGAGCGCGACAGCTTGCGACAGCGACGCGAGGTCGTTGCGCATCAGGATCACGCCGGCCTGGACTTTGGCGATATCCGAACCCGTTCCCAGCGCGATGCCGACGTCCGCCGCGGCGAGTGCCGGGGCGTCGTTGATGCCGTCGCCGACCATCGCGACCGTTTCGCCGCGCTGCTGCTCTGCGCGGATGAGCGAGAACTTGTCGGTCGGCAGCATGCGGCCCTGGCTTTGTTCCAGGCCGAGTTTCCGGGCGATGTGCGCGGCGCGTTCTGCGGCGTCGCCCGAGGCGAGTAGAATCTTCCGCCCGCGCTGCCGCAGCTCATCGATCGCCGCTTGCGCCGACGGCCGGATCGGGTCGGTGACTTCAATCGTGCCGATCTCGTGGTCATTCACCAAGACGGCGGCCCGCGATGTCGTGTCAGCGGCGGAGTCCTGCGCTTGACGCGTGACGGCGACGTCGCGGCTCTCCACGTTCCCCCGCACGCCCCACCCGGGCGTCGCGGCGAAATCCGTCACCGAAGGCAATTCAATTCCTTCCTGTTTCGCAAGATCGACAATCGCGCGGCCCCACGGATGTTCGCTCGGAACTTCCACCGCGCCGGCGAGCCGCAGCAATTCCGCACGTGATGTTCCCGCCGCCGGCGTCACGTTCACGACGCGGAATTTCCCTTCGGTCAGCGTGCCGGTCTTGTCGAGGACGAACACCGTCACCCGGTGCAACAGTTCCAGCGCTTCCGCCGAGCGGAACAAAATTCCCTCGCGCGCCCCGCGTCCCGTGCCGACGATCACGGCCATCGGCGTCGCCAGTCCCAACGCGCATGGGCAGGCGATGATCAGCACCGCCACCGCGTTCGCCACGGCGAGCGGCAGCCGCGGCGTGGGACCGAATGTCATCCAGATCGCGAACGTGGCAAGCGACACGAATAGCACCGCCGGCACGAACCACGCGCTGACGGCATCCGCCAGCCGCTGCGCCGGAGCGCGGCTCCGCTGGGCCGTGGTGACCAGATCCACGATCTGCGCCAGCACCGTTTCCCGGCCAACGCGCTCGGCCCGCATCACCAGCGTGCCGGTTTGATTGATCGTCCCGCCGACCACGCGATCGCCGGCCCCAACCGAGACCGGAACCGATTCCCCCGTCAGCATCGACTGATCAACGCTCGACTTGCCTTCGTGGACGACGCCGTCGACCGGCACGCGCTCGCCGGGGCGGATCCGCAGCAAGTCGCCCGGCATCACGTCGGCGAGCGGCACATCGACCTCACCGCCGTGTTCGAGCCGATGCGCCGTCGGCGGCGCGAGTTCCAACAACTCCCGCAACGCGGAGCCGGTGCGGCGGCGGGCCACCAGTTCCAACCATTGGCCGAACAACGTGAGCGCGGTGATGCTCGCCGCTGCTTCAAAAAACAACGGCGCGTGGCCGTGTGCTTGCAGCACGTCGGGGACGAGGCTCGGAAATACGAGCGCCACGAGGCTGAACGCCAGTGCGGCAAAGACGCCGAGCGAGATCAGCGTGAACATGTTGGCGTGGCGTTGCCGGATCGAATCCCAGCCGAGCCGCCACAACGGCCAACCGGCCCAACCGATGACCGGCGCGGTCAACAACAGTTGCAGCCAGCCATTCGTAGTCGATGACAGCCACACATGCACCGGCACGCCGAACATCGATCCCATCGCCAGCACCATGATCGGCACGGTGCACGCCGCGGCGACCAGCCAGCGGTTCCGCATGTCGCGGACCATCGATTGATCGTCGTCGCCTGTTGCGAATTCCGGTTCGAGCGCCATCCCGCAGCGCGGACAGTTCGCTGGGACGGGACTCTCGACGCCGGGGCACATCGGGCAGATGTAGCGCGCAACCGGACCTGCTGCCGCAACGGTCTCTTTCGGCTGCAAAAACTTCGTCCGGCACGATTCGCAGCAGAAGTAATGCGTCTCGCCGTCCTTGACGCCCGACAACGCCGTCGCCTTGGCGACCGTCATCTTGCAAATGGGATCGATGGCCTGCGTCGCCGCGTCGATCGGCGGCGAAGAGAGTACGGTCAATTGTGGGAAAGGATGATCCATGATTTCTCAATTATAGCGCAAAGAGCCGCGCACGAAGTAAGCGGCGCGGATTGCAATGCGCCGCTTAGTTCATGCGCGGCTGCTGTTTTACCTTTTCTTCGAGTTCATCGATCAGCGCCGCCTGGGCCGGGTTGATCTTCTGCTTCGCCGTCGCCAGGTCGAAGAATGCCGCGCGGTCGATTTCCGGGAACTCCGTCTGCCGGCCCGATTTCGGCGGCCATTCGATCGTGAACGTGTTGCTCACGATCGCCGCGGGGTTGCAATCGCCGGCGAACGCCCAGGCGTGCACCGTCTTGCCCCCCTTCTGCTTGATCGGCTTCAGCGGCAAGAATGGGCCGGCGGCAGTGAGTCCCGTTTCCTCCTGAAATTCCCGGCACGCGGTGGCGAGCAAGCCTTCTTCCGATTCCGCTTCCCCTTTGGGAATCGTCCAGGCCCCGTCGTCCTTCTTTTGAAAGAACGGCCCGCCGGGATGCACCAGCAGCACTTCCACCGCGCCGCCGCACGCGCGGTACATCAGCAACCCGGCGCTGATCCGAGCCTTCGCCACGGGATACGGCTTTCTATTTCACGCGCGAAGCCTCGACAAACAAAAGCCCCCCGCGAATTGCGGGGGGCCGACAGTCCGTCGTCTTTGCACTTCTCTCGGCGACCTCTGCGTCTCTGCGAGAGAACTTCCTTTTCTTACTTCGCCGCCGCGAGCGCCTTGTCGTAGTTCGGATGCTCGGTGATTTCAGCGCAGTATTCGACGTGCTTCACCTTGCCGGATGCGTCAATCACGAAGATTGCCCGCGACAAGCAACGGTCGAGGCCGCCGCCGGAGATCAAGACGCCGTAGTCGGAGCCGAAATCGGTGCAGCGATGGGCCGACAGGGTCTTCACGTTGGTGACCCCTTCCGCCCCGCACCACCGCTTCTGACCGAAGGGCAGGTCCATGCTGACGACCAGCACCTCGACGTTCGACAGGTTCTTCACCTCGTCGTTGAACTTCTTCGTCTCCATCGCGCAGACCGGCGTGTCGAGCGACGGCACCGTGGCGATGATCCGCGTCTTGCCGGCGCTCGACGCCAGCGTGACTTCGGCGAGGCCGTTGTCCTGCAGGCTGAAGTCGGGCGCCGCGTCGCCGACCTTCAACTCCCGTCCCTTGAGCGTGACATAATTTCCCTTGAGCTTCGTCGTTTCCGTCCGTTTCATCGGTCATCCTTCGTATCAAATGGATTGGTTTCCGCCTGTTGGCTTGCAGACGTCTAGTATAGGCGGCGAGCGGCAAGTTCCAAGCGAAGCGAATTGAACACCCGTGCCGCGAGCGTTTGTGATCGGTGTCTTTCCGGATCACGAAACAACGCGGATGAATAGATAAGAATCCGGGGTTTATTCCTTTTTGGTCGGCCGCTCGAGCGGAATCTGATTCCGCGGTTCGGCGCGGCAGGCATTCAATGTCATCACCGCGAACGCGGTGCCGTAGGCTTTGTGATAGTTGTAGAACGGATAGTCGAACCACGAGCCGTCGGCCTCCTGCAGGTCCAGGAGGATGCGGGCGAGGTGGTGCTTGTAGAAGTCCTGGTTTTCGCGTGGCAGTTGCTCCACGCACAGCGCGGCGTAGTAGTGGCCGAAGTAGAAGAAGTAACCGGCGACGGCAAAGAACGATTCGTGCGGAATCGGCTTCTTCCGCCCGTGGCTCAGCCAGCCGTTCCGCGTCACCAGCCGGTTCAGCCACGTTTCCAGCCCGTCGTCAGTGATCGTCTCGTCGCCCCAGATGCGCAGCGACAACGCGCACGCCTGCGAGCGCCCCAGGCTGCCGCCCGGCTTGTTGACCGGATGCGTCGGCATCTTGTGCAGATAGTAGCCGTAGAGATACGAACCGTCGGGCAGCCGTTGCGCCTTCGTCATTTTCAGAGCGCGCTGGAGAATTTTCTCCGGCGGCGGCACGCCGATGCGGTCGGCCTCGCGGAACGCGACCAGCACGGCGGCGTTGACGAAGCTCGTGGACGACGACGCAGGCCGCTGCGTGCCGCCGTCGAAATCGTAGTAACCCCAGCCACCCTGGGCCGATTCGTACTTCGTCAGCTTTTCGTACTGGCCTTGAATCAGCGCCCGAATCTGTTCGCGACGGTTTGCGTCGTCCGGCAACCGCTGATGCATGCGGACCAGCGCCTGGATGCCGTAGGCGTGCGTCCAGACGTTGTAGATCAGCATCGGATCATCGCGGCGAACGTCGGGCAGCTTTTCGATGAGATGCTGTTCCCCCCGTTCAAGTGCCGAGAGGACTTCCGGCGATGTGTCGCCGCTTTCGATGAGGGCCGAGACACCCATCGCCGTCACCGCCACGCCGAACGCATGATGTGAGCCAATCCCCGCGAAAATCGGGACGCCCCCTTGGATGGCCGGCGAACCCCACGACCCGTCGCGGTTCTGGTGTTCCAGCAAGAATTTCACGCCGCGAGCGATGGCGGCTTCGAGATCTTCCGGCGGAACCGGCGCGGGCGTCGCCGGACGCAGCCTGGCTTCGTCGGGTTTCGCGGAGACGTCGTCCGCGCACAGCGGGCCGCAGAGAAGGAGAAAAGCAACCGCCACAAGTAAAAGTCCCCTCGCCCCCGCCGCGGGGGAGAGGGGCAGGGGAGAGGGGGCGAGCGTTTCTCGACGGTAACGAGTCAGGAATGGGCAGCGAGAATTTGCATGGCTTCCCAATTCGGACATAACATGGACCTCCATTCGAAGTTCGCCCGCTCACGGTTTGGTGGCGAGAATCTCGTCGCCAGCTTTCAGGCCGTCGAGAATTTCCGTCTTGTCCCCCGCCACGATGCCGACTTTCACGGTCTTCTTCTTCGGTTTCTCGCCCGGTTCGTAGACATAGAACGATTCCTGGTCGGCGTCTTCGAACACGGCGGAGGTGGCCACGAACAACGCGTTGTCCTTCTCGTACGTCACAATCTTCGCGGACGCTGTCATCCCCGACACGAACGACGCCGGGGCGTCGTCGGCGACGGCGATCACCACGTCGTATTTCCCGCTTTGCGGCACCGGCACGACGCGGTCCACCTTGCCGTTCAACTTTTCCCGCGGCGACATTGTCGGCGCGATGCGGGCCGGCTGGCCGGGTTTGATGCCGGCGAGCTCTTTCTCTTCGGCTTCAGCGAAAAGATATCTCTTACCGGGCGAAACGATCGTCATCACCACTTCATTCGGGTTGAGCGAGCCCCCCGGCAGAAACGCAGCGGCCTGCGCTCCGGTCGCCTGTCCCTGCACGACGCGGCCGTAATACACCAGTCCGTCGGCCGGGGCCTTGATCGTGAGTTGTTCGAAGTCGTGCTCCAGGTCGGCGAGTTTTTCTTGCGCGCGGCGGTCGTCGTGCTTGAGTTTCTCCAAAGCCAGCTTCCTCTGACGGAGTTGCAGCGGCAGTTCGTCGCGCGCCTTCCCGAAAGAGATTTCCGCTTTCGCCGCGGCGAGCTTGGCCGATTCTTCCCGCCGCGGCAGGGAAACTTTCAACGTTTGCTCGGTGTGCCGTTTCGTTGTTTCAAGATGACGCTCCGATGACTCAAGCTGAAACTTGTACCGTTTGAGGATCATCTGCTCGGTTTCTTCGGTGAGATCCTTGTCCTGATACATCTTTTCGAGCTGTGCGAGCTCGTCGCGGGCGTACTCGAGGTTGAACTCGGCGCCGCGCAGCGCGAACTTCGCCGCTTCGATTTCCTGATCCTTATCCACTTTCAGGAATCGCTCCAGGTCTTCGCTGGTCTGCTGCTTGTCGCGCTCGGCGGCCTGCAGATCCAGCGGCAAGAGCGATTCCATCCGCGGCACTTCGATCTCGGCGAGTTGAATCGCGAGCGCCGCCGATGCGCGGTCTTCCCGCGTCTCGGCGAGCAGTTTTTCGAGCTTCTCCTGCTCGAACTTCAACAGCACGTCCCCCTTTTTCACCGTCGCGCCGTGAGCCGCGGCTTCTTCGACGATCAGCGGACCGTGCCACGCTTTGAGCCGGACTTTCACTTCGCTCCGCTTGTCCGCCGCGACGGTTCCTTTGAGCGTGACCGTGGCGACGAGCCGGCCTTTTTCGGCTTTGACGGTCGGCCTGGAGACAATCGGCGCGGCGTCGGTGTTCGGTTTGTCCGATTCCTGGGCGAAGGACGCCGACGTCGCGAGCAGCAATCCGGCGAGACAACCAAGTTGGGCATTTCGCGCCATGAGGATCACCTTTTTCGATTGGGAAATGCGAAGTGGATCGAACGAGGAGAGGTCTTTCCAGATGGTACGTTGGCCGATTGCCAAAAGACAACCGGATCGAGTTGCGACGACGAAACCGGTGCAACGCGGTACCGCGTGGAGTATACTTATTCGTTCCAGCGGCCGCTGCGGCCGACGTTGCGATGAGCAATCAGGACACGCAGATGCGAACATCGAGAAACTGGTGGTGGATGGGACTGGCCGCACTCGCGCCGTCTATGGCGAGTGGCGCCGAGCCGGTCGACTATCTTCGCGAGATTCAGCCGTTGCTGAAGGCGCGGTGCTTCGCCTGTCACGGGGCGCTACAGCAGAAAGCAAATCTGCGGGTCGATACGGTCGCCAGCCTTGTTCGCGGCGGCGACAGCGGTCCGGCGATGGCGGCGGGCGAATCGACTGGTCCGTTGCTCGAACGAATCACGGCGAGTGATGCCGACACTCGGATGCCTCCCGAAGGGAAGCCGCTGACGGCGGAAGAGATCGAGCGAATCCGGGCGTGGATCGCGCAAGGAGCGAAAGCGCCGGAAAAGGAAGCGCCGGAAGCCGATCCGCGCGATCATTGGTCGTTTCAGCCGCCGGTGCGGGCCGCCGTGCCGAACAACGCGGCGCATCCGGTCGACGCGTTTCTGCTCGCGCGGCTCGAACAACAGAAACTCACAACGCGGCCCGCGGCCAAACGTGAAGCGCAGTTGCGAAGACTTTATCTCGACCTGATAGGCTTGCCGCCGACGCGCGAGGAAGTGCAGGCGTTTCTCGCCGATGATTCGCCCCAGGCCTGGGAGACCGTGGTCGATCGCTTGCTCGACGATCCGCGGCACGGCGAGCGTTGGGCCCGGCACTGGATGGACATCTGGCGTTACAGCGACTGGTACGGCCGCCGGCAGGAAAGCGACGTCCGCAACAGCGCGTCGCAAATCTGGCGGTGGCGCGACTGGATCGTGAAATCGATCAATCAGGATCACGGCTACGACCGGATGTTGCAGGAAATGCTCGCCGCCGACGAACTTCGGCCGGACGACGACGAGGCCGCCGTGGCGACGGGGTATCTCATCCGCAATTTCTATTCGCTCAACGCGAACGACTGGATGCGGAACGTCGTGG
>CAZDGB010000028.1:31039-33652 GCA_964504645.1 uncultured Planctomycetaceae bacterium
CACACGGGCAAGGCGTTTCTGGGACTGACGTTCAACTGCGCCCATTGTCACGACCACAAGTACGACCCGATCACTCAGGAAAACTATTTCCAGTTACGGGCCGTGTTCGAGCCGATTTACATCCGCCAGGACCGCGTCGCCGGCGAAACTGACCCGGGGAAATTCCAGGATTACGATTACGGCGGCATGCGGAAAGTGCAGCGGCTGGGCCTCGTTCGCATCTTCGACAAATCCCCCGACGCCCCGACGTGGTTCTACACCGGCGGCGACGAACGGAACCGCGTGAAGGACCGCGGATCGATCACCCCCGGCGTGCCGGCGTTTCTGGCGAACGCGGCATTTCAAATCGAACCCCGCGCGCTGCCGCCGCTGGCGTGGTATCCGGGTCTGCGGCCCGGCATTCAAGAAACGATTCTCGCCGATGCCCAAGCCGGTGTGACGCGCGCCGCCAACGAACTTCAAGTCGCGCAAGCCGCGGGAACAGAGCCGACGCCGGAAGCCGTTGCCGCGCTGCGCGCCGCCGAGGCCGCGTTTGATTCCGCGAAACAGGAAGCCGCCGCGGCGAATCAACCGGGGGCGTTGTCGGGAGCGCAGTCGCTGGTGCTCGACGCCGTCAACGGCCGCCGCACGGTGCAGAATGGGCTGCCGCAACTGAAGGAACTGCCCGACGGCGCGGCGCTCGAGTTCCAATTGCAGGTGATTCAAGACGCCCACGTCAATTTCCAACTCGCGAAGGATGTCGTCAAAGGCCTGACGGCAGGTTACATCGGATGGGACCACGGGAAAATTCTGTCGTATCAACCGGGATCGTTCACGGAATTCCCCGTCGGACAGTACGACTTCGCGGGGGGACAACGCCGATTCCACGTGCGGCTGCAATTCGATCTGAAAGGCGACCGCTGTCTGCTGACAGTCCGCTGCCTCAACGACGAGAAACTACTCGTCGATCAGGCGGCGATCGCGCTCAACGGCTGGAATCCCGTCGGCGATCCGGTCAAAGCCATTTCGTTCGACGCCCGCACC
Organism: uncultured Planctomycetaceae bacterium; assembly: GCA_964504645.1. Taxonomy (GTDB): domain Bacteria; phylum Planctomycetota; class Planctomycetia; order Planctomycetales; family Planctomycetaceae; genus CAZDGB01. Next base: position 32,063 of record CAZDGB010000028.1, read on the forward strand.
GGCAGCACGGCGGTCGTCGATGATGTCATTCTCTCGGCTCCCGCGACGGCGAACGCCGCCGTGAACCGGTTGATGGTCTGCGACTTCGAGCCGCCGGCCTACGCCAACAATGGAGACCTGGCGGGTATCGGCGGCTGGGTGATCTCGCAGTTCAGCGTCGCGCCGGCGACGTCGACGGTGTCGAACTCGGCCTTGAACGCGGCCTTGAGAGACGCCTCGCAGAAGCTCGACGCCGCCCGCCGTGTGGCCGAGTTGTCCGCGCTGCGGCTGAAAGCCGCTCAAGCTCGTCTTACCGCCGCGGAAGCGGAACAGGCCGGCATCGCCGCGCGGCTTGCCGCGGACCGCGCGAAGTTCGGTGAAAACTCCGCCGAAGTGATTTCCACCGCCGTCCGCGCCGCCAGCCGTGCGGAACGGGAGGCCGCCGTGCGTCAGCGCGAAGCCGATGTGCTGGCGCAGGAAGTCGCATTGTCGCAAGCGGAGGCAAAACCGGCCGACGACGCCAATCGCGGCAAGGAAATCGAAGCCGCCGTGGGGAAACTCGCCGCGGCGCGGCAGGCGTTGCAACAGGCGCACGATGCTCTCTCGAACGAAGCCCTTGCTGAAACGTACACGGCGTTCAGTTCGACGTATCCGCAAACGAGCACCGGCCGCCGCACCGCGTTGGCCCGGTGGATCACCGATCGGCGGAATCCGTTGACGGCCCGCGTCGCCGTGAATCACCTCTGGTCGCATCACTTTCATGCGCCACTGGTGACGAGCGTCTACGACTTCGGCCGCAACAGCGCATCGCCCACACATCCCGAATTGCTCGATTGGCTCGCCGTGGAACTGATGGAGAACGGCTGGAGCATGAAGCACCTCCATCGGTTGATCGTCACCAGTGAGTCGTACCGCCGGGCGTCGTCGATCGGCGACGCCGCCCGGAACGTCGAACTTGATCCGGAGAACAAGCTCCTTTGGCGGATGAACGTCGGCCGGATGGAAGCCGAAGTCGTCCGCGACAGCTTGTTGTTTTGCGCGAACCGGCTCGAACTGACGCAAGGCGGTCAGGAACTCGAACCGAATCTGGCTTTGACGACGTTTCGCCGCAGCCTGTATTACAGCATCCATCCCGAAGGAGGCGGCAAGGGCCCGCTGGGCGAACTGTTCGACGCCCCGGACCCGCTCGATTGTTACCGCCGCACGCGAAGCATCATCCCGCAGCAGGCGCTGGCGCTCACGAACAGCGATTTGATTCACCAGTTGAGCGCCGCGATCGTCGCCGAAAAGAAAGAAACGAGTCTCGACCCCGACGCCTTCGTCGCGGAACTCTTCGAGCGGATTCTGTCGCGATCACCCACCGCGCAGGAACTGCAAATCTGCCGCGAAAGCCTCGCCCTCCCAGACGCCGCCGAATTGACCAAAGCCCGCGAAAGCCTGACGCGGGCGCTGTTCAATCACAATGATTTCATCACGATTCGATGAGGGACTTCGTAGGGTGGGTCGAGTCTTCGAGGCCCACCATTGAAATGCGACATAAAAATAGAATCGGTGGGCCTCGCAAGGCCTCGACCCACCTTACGGAAATAACCATGCACCACTGCACTCACC
>CAZDGB010000029.1:0-28716 GCA_964504645.1 uncultured Planctomycetaceae bacterium
CCAGTGCACCAACAACATGAAGCAACTGGGGCTGGCGCTGCACAACTACCACGATACGTTCTTGCGGTTTCCGCCGGGCGGAAATTATCCGGGCTATGCGTCGTTCTTCGTGGCCATCCTGCCGTATCTCGATCAGGCGCCGGCCTTCAATCAATTTAACTTCACGTCCGATTTCGACACGCGCGCCGGGTATCGTCCGTTCCTGAATACGGCCATTTACAATTCGTTGGTCGTTCCGGGTTTGAATTGCCCTTCTAGCGAACTGAAAAAGTACGGCTCAGGCCGGACGTGTGGCGACACGCCGTCGCAGCGGCCGCACTATGTGGGCATCAGCGGCGCTGTGATCAGCCCCGTGAACGGGACGACGTATTACGTCGGCAACTCCGGCTATGGCTACTACGTCGAGAACGGCGTTCTCGCCGCGAACGGCGGCGTGCCGATTGCGGAGATTACCGACGGCACTTCCAACACTTTTGTTATCGGCGAGCAAGGCCGGCCGATCGTGGATGCGACGGGAGTCGAATTGGACAACCGCTCCTGCCAGCACTGCGGCGGCGCGTGGGAAGGCTGCTACTATCCCGGCGGGTCGACGGCTGGCTATCAGTTCTGTCAGAACCTGGTCAATGTGTTGTATGGCATCAACAACATGACCAACCCCCTGACCGCTGCGGACACGCCTTACATGAGCAGCAATGTGTTCTCCTCGCGGCACACCGGCGGAGCGCACTTCCTGCGCGGTGACGGGACCGTGGTCTTCGTGTCCGAGAACATCAATTTTATCACGCTGCTGCGTCTGGCGCATAAGAGCGATAACCAGACTGTCGGCGAGTATTAATGCTTAAATTCAGGCGAGCGCCCGGAGCATGACCCGGGCGCTCGCGTTGTTTTCACTCATCATTTTCTCTTCTTTGGCGATGGAGACGCGGTTTCGATGCAACACTCGACGCTCGCCGCCCTGCTGGGCTGTTTTCTGATGGTCGGATGCGGACCGGTTGCCAAGCCGACCGGTAAACTGCAGGGCGCTGTCACGTTCGACGGTACGCCCGTCAAAGACGCCACGATTCAGTTGCATTCCGCTAAGACCGGCGAAGGGTTCTCCGCGAAATTGGACGTGGGGGGCAAATACACCTTTGAGAGCCCCGTCACTACGGGAGAATATCGAGTTGCCATTATCCCTGCGTTCGTGCCTCCCGTCGCAGGCGCCGGCGGGAAGACGCCACCGTCGGAAAAACCTCCCGAGCGCAAGGACATCCCCGAACGCTATCGCACCACAACGAAAAGCGATCTCAAAGTCGACGTCAACACCGGCGACAACACGTTCGATGCCAAATTGACGAAGTAATCCGTTAGCGGAAGAAACACGTTCGCCGTCAGCCTAAGCAAAATAGAGAACGTTTGACCGGAAGCCCAGGGATTGCTATCCCTGGGCTTCTGTTTTGCGCCGAATGAATGTCCCGTTTCATGAGGTCATCATGCTTCGCCTTTCCGCCGCGCTCTTGTGTCTGTCTGCGTCGATCGCGTTCGCCGCGGATTACACCGTCGAAGACACCGACGACGAACTCCGCATCGAGACGCCCAAGCTTAAGGCGGCGATCAGCAAGCGGGGCTACGTCACCGGCATCAAGCGGCAGACATTCGTCGACAAACAGACCGGCGCGCGGGACCTCGGCTATGGGCTCGACATTGCCGATTGGATCATGGAGCCCGGCGGCGACGAGGCGTACCGCGATCAGCTCATCGCCGCAGGGAACAAAGAGCTCGTCTACGAGACCGGCAACGGCTACCACGGAAAAGGCAAGAAGCGGGCCATCGAGGGACCTCAAATCTGCACGCAGGCGAAGGAGATGCACCCGGAAGTGATCCGCGGGAAGGACTTCGTCGCCGTCAAGCAGACGTTCCAGTACAAGACCGCCGCTCCGGGCAAGAAGACTGGTTCGAAATGGACGCAATTGACGGTCTTCCCGACAGACACGCGCTATTTTATTTCGATGCAGAAGATCGACATGGTCAACGCCAGCGACGCGGCGTTTCTGCGCGTCGACATGCCGGGGCATCTCAAGCACACGAAAGGGGACACGTTTTCGAAAGTCTATTTGAGCTACCTCGGCTATCTCGAACCGAAAGAGTTCTTCGAAAACTTCGCTCCGGACGAGAAGTTCAACTACCGCCGCGACGACCAGAAGATCCCGGAACGGATGATCCGGGCGTATGAAATCCGCAACCCGGAAACGAAGCAGATGGGTCCGTGGATCGCCGGCATGACGCTTGAGCCGGGCGTCGTCTCCGAGGCGTGGTGCCACGAGCGAGGCTACATCTGCTTCATCGAAGAATTCGGCGAACGCCCCGTGAAACCCGGCGACTCGTTCAGCGCCGCGTTCATCGTCGGCTACTTCGATTCGGTCGACGAGATGAACAAAGTCTACGACCGCTACAAAGGCGCGACGAAACTGACGGCGTCGGCGGAGGGGTGGAAACTGGAGTAATGCGAAAGGCAACCAGCCCGCAGCGCAAGCAAGGGCAATGGATCACAGACACCCAAACTTGCATCGCCCTTGCTTGCGCTGCGGGCTGGTTCTTCAAATATCGTAATACATCGCAAACTCGAACGGATGCGGGCGCTGCCGCAACGGTTCGATTTCCCGTTCGGTTTTGTAGCGGATCCAGGTGTCGATCACTTCTTCGGTGAAAACGTCGCCGCGCAACAGGAAATCGTGGTCGCGGCGGAGGGCGGCGAGCGATTCTTCCAGCGAGATCGGCGTGCGAGGGACGTCCTTCAGTTCCTCCGGGCCGAGGTCGTAAATGTCCTTGTCGAGCGGCATGCCGGGGTCGAGGCGGTGCTGGATGCCATCGAGAGCGGCCATCAGCGTCGCGGCCATCGCGAGGTACGGGTTCGACGACGAATCGGGGCAGCGGAACTCGATGCGGCGGGTCTCCGGCCGCGGCGAGTGGACAGGGATGCGGATCGCGGCGGAGCGGTTGCGGCTGCTGTAGCTCAGGTTGATCGGCGCTTCGAAGCCCGACACCAGCCGCTTGTAGCTGTTCGTCGTCGGACAGCAGAACGCGAGCAGGGCGTGGGCGTGCTTGAGGATGCCGCCGATGGCGAACAGGCCGGTATCGCTGAGGCCGGCGTAGCCCGAGCCGGCGAAGAGGTTCGTGCCGTTCTTTCCGAGCGAAAAATGCAGGTGCATGCCGGAGCCGTTGTCGTTCCAGAGCGGCTTGGGCATGAACGTCGCCGTCTTGCCGTGCTTCGCGGCGGTATTCTTGACGATGTACTTGTAAATCAGCAGGGAATCGGCGGTGGCCAGAAGCGGGCCGTATTTCAGGTCGATCTCTGACTGCCCGGCGGTGGCGACTTCGTGATGCTGAGCCATCGCTTCGACGCCGCAATCGAGCAGCTTGAGCATGATCTCCGTGCGGAGCTCCTGCAGCGTGTCGGTCGGCGGGACGGGGAAGTAGCCTTCCTTGTAGCGGATCTTGTGGCCCGAGTTGCCGGCCGGCTCGCTGCGGCCGCGGTTCCATTGGCCCTCGGCACTGTCGACGTGGTAGTAGCCTTCGTGCTCGTTCTGATCGAACCGCACGTCGTCGAAGACGAAGAACTCCGCCTCCGGGCCGAAGTTCGCCACGTCGGCGATGCCCGTCTGCTTCATGTAGTGCTCGGCTTTGCGGGCGACGTTGCGCGGATCTTTGGCATAATCCGAGCGCGTGATCGGGTCTTCGATGTTCCCGGTCATGACCAGCGTCTGTTTCATGAACGGGTCGACGAACGCCGTACATGGCGCGGGGACGACGAGCATGTCGCTCTCGTGGATCAGCTGCCAGCCGCGGAGCGACGAGCCGTCGAACCCGAAACCTTCCTCGAAACTCCGTTCCGTCAAAGCGGATACGGGGATGGTGAAGTGGCGGATCGTGCCGGGGAAATCCATGAACCGCAGATCGACGGCGCCGATCTCCCGTTCGCGACACAGGGCGAGAACTTCACGCGGGGAATGCGACGGCACGGCAAACGGCTCCGGAAAGAGGCAATCAAATGGCGCTGTGACACCAGTATGCAAACGCCATGCCCCGATGGAAAGGGGCTACGAACCTAGCGCTGGCGAGTTCGTCGGTCTTTCGTAGCAGCGGCGTCAAAACAGCGGCTTTCGCAACTGGTTCGCCATCTTGCGGCCGGTCGTGGATAGGGGATAGCCCGGAAACTTCTCCGGCGTGACCCAAGCCCACTCTTGGTCGGGCCGCAATACGCCGGACGCGTATTCCGCCAGGAAGCAGCCGAGCGTGATGCGGAACCGTGTGACGCCGTGCTTGATTTCAGAGAACTGATGCCCCAGGCCAATCCGCAGTCCTGTCAATTCCCGAACGCATTCGACCAGATGGCGTTCCAGCGCGGCGACCGACGAAAACGTTTCCTCCGATTCGAACCGAGGAAAGTCCCACAACCCGGCCCAGCGCTCTCCCGGCGGACATCTTCTCAGCAGATATTCGCCGTCGCGGCGGATGGCGACGGCATACGCCGCGACGTCGGTGAGGACCGGGCGATTTGCAGGCCGCGGAATCTCGGCGACGCGGTTCTCGCATAAGGCCCGGCAAAACTTTTGCAGCGGGCAATCGGGGCAGCGCGGTTCGCTCGGCGTGCAGACGGTGGCACCGAGATCCATCAGCGCCTGGTTGAACGCGCCGGAATTCTCTTTCGGCAGAATCTCTTCCGCAAATTTCCAAAGCAGTTGTTGCCCCGCGGCGCTACGCGGGTCGCCGTCGTAGCCGAGCAGCCTGGCATAGAGCCGCAGCGTGTTCGCCTCGACGATGGGCGCCCGCTCGTCGAACGCGAACGAAGCGATCGCCCCGGCGGTGTAGCGGCCGATGCCCGGTAGGCTCTGGAGTTCGACGGTGTCGTGGGGGAATTTGCCGCCGCGCTGCGAAGCGATCTCCTTCGCTCCTTTGTGAAGATTCCGCGCGCGGCTGTAATAACCGAGTCCTTCCCACAATCGCAGCACGTCGGTTTCTTCCGCCGCGGCGAGCGCCTGCACATCGGGGAATTTTGCGAGGAAGCGCTCGTAATACGGAATCACGGCGGCGACGGTCGTCTGCTGCAGCATCACCTCGCTGATCCACACCCGATACGGATCGCCGATGCCCCGCCACGGCAACTCGCGGCCGTTCAACTGCGACCAGCGCAAGACGGCGCGGCGGAACGCGGGGAAGTTGATGGTGTACGGTATATCCTCCGAACGCGCTCCGCGTTGCGTCGCGGCTGACCGGGTACTGCCGTTGCGTGGGGCTATTTTTCGGATTTCTTCGGTCCCCACGTCAACATCTCGATGGAATAAATCGCCAACCCCGCGATCACCGGCGCGACGCCCAGCCAGGTGAACGTGCCGGCATACCGCACCGACGCGAAGATACCGAAACCGCACATCGCGCAGAACAACAGCGGCGTCACCGGAAAGCCCGGGGCACGGAACGGACGTTCGATGTGCGGCTCGCGAATGCGCAGCACCAGGAACGCCAACCCCGTCGCCAGGAAAAACGTCCAGAAGACCGGCGCGCCGACGGCGAACAACAGATCGAAACCGCCGCCGAACCGTCCCCACGGCAGCGTCTGCCCGAGTGTCGCGGCAAAGAAACGATCCAATAGCGCTTGTCCAGCCGGCGTGCCGACCAGCATCAGCAGCGCGACGACGAACGCGGCCTGGATGACCAGCGACCCGATCGGCGCTTCGTGCCGATTGCTCCAGCGTCCCATCAGCGCGAACAGGCGATGATCGCGGCCGACGGCGGCGTGCAAGCGGGAGACGGACAGAATCAGTCCGTTCACCGCACCGAGCGCCGAGATCATCACGATGGCGCTCATGGCCCGCGCGCCGGGTTCGCCCCACCAGCCGGTGAGCAACGCCAGCGGCGGGTCGTCGGCGTGTTGCAAACCAGCGAAACCGAGGACCCCGAGGTATGCCGCGTTCACGGCCAGATAAATGAGCGTGACTAACCCGACGCCGGCGGTCAGCGCCCGCGGCACATTCCGCGGCCGATCGCGGATTTCATTCGTCACGAACGCGGCATCGTTCCAACCGCCGTAAGCGTAGAGGATCATAATCAGCGCCACCGTCCAATCTCCGGATGTCTTCGCGACGTGGGCTGATGCTTCGTGCGGCGGCGCGAAGACGGCGGCGAGAATGAGCAGCGCAATCCCCGCGATCTTGCCTGCCGTCAGCAGATTCTGCGTAATCTTGCCCGATTGCAGCCCGACGAGATTGACGGCCGTCACTGCGGCGACCGTCGCGGCCGCGGTGAGATTGAGTCCGAGCGGCGACAGCGTCGCGGCCTGCTGCGGCGAATAAGTCTTCCCGGCGTATTCCGCGAACACCGAGGCGAACATGGCGATGTTCACCGTCTGGATCACGACGAACTGCGTCCAGCCGAAGAGGAAACCGGCCCACGAACCGAAGGCCCGCGTCTGATAGTGATAGTCGCCCCCCGCCGCGCCGTACGTCGCGCCGAGTTCCGCGTAGCAGAGCGCCCCGATGAGCGCGAGGACGCCGCCGAGCAGCCACAACCCAAAGAGCTGCGTCGCGGATGCGGTGTTCCCGGCAATCACACCGGGGAACTTGAAGATCGTCGTGCCGATGACGATGCCAACCACCAGACTGGCGGCGTCGAAGGCACCCAGCCGGCCGGAATCGGGCGGCGGCGCGTCAACGCTCGGGGGGGCATCGGGCGCGTCGGAGCTATTTGTCGCCAGAGCCCTGCGCCTCCTTATTCGCCTTCACGGCACGATTATACGCCGTGCGGAATTTGCCGAAGAACCCGCTCAACTTTTCGTCCACCGATTTGGGGACGCGGCCTTGCGCGGCGGCGGCGAGCGACACGCTGCCGATCTTCTCCTCCGCTTTCCAGACCTTGGCGAGCGGGGCGGCGTTCTTCTTCGCCAACGGATCGACGCACATCAGTTCCGCGGTCACGCTCAATTCCTGCGTGCCGTCGGTTCCCTTGCGGGACGGCTCCATCTTCAGAATGACCACCAGCAACGAAACATCGGGGCGAGATTTGCCAAAAGACAATTGAATGCCCGATTTCTCCACCGCCTTTTGCGAGCGCAAGATCACGCGGTTCCAGATTTCCCCTTGCGGATCAAAATTCTGAATGTTCGCGCCGCTGACCAGAATGATCTCTTTGACCTCGGCGAACAGTTTGCGGCCACGGTCGGTGTCGTATTCATCCGACGAAACTTTCCGCGAGAGATGACGTTCGTACGGTTTCAGGTCTTCGGGTTTCAGGGGACGCGGCTTTCCCCCAGGGACTTCGCTCAAGGCGCGATTGATTTCCAGCGCGGAGACGGCGAAGTTCAGGTTCTGTCCGACGGCGAGCTGCATGGTGTTCATGCCGATGACCTTGCCGAACTTGTCGACCAGCGGCCCGCCGCTGTTGCCCGGCGAGATCGGGGCCGTGGTCTGCAGCCAGGTGCCGATCATGTCGAGGCCCATTTCCTCGCCAAGGTCTTTCTCGCCGCGGATCGCGCTGATCACTCCTTCCGACGTAGTGAACGACAGGCCGTGTGGTGCACCGAATGCGGCGACTGATTCGCCTTCCAATGGAAGCTCCGGCGAAACGGGAACCGGCTTGAGCTTGTTGGCGGGGACGTCAATCTGAATGACCGCGATGTCGGCCTTCGGGACCAGCCAGCGGTAGCCGAGGACTTTTGCTTTCGCGCCATCGGCAAATTCGACGTTGGCTTCCATGGCGTTGGTGACGACGTGATAGTTCGTCACCACGGTCCCGTCGGTGGAGACGACAAACCCGCTGCCGGTGCTCGCCCCTTCGGAGGAGATCACGTTGATCCGCACGACGGACGGTTTGACGCGCTGGATCAATTGCGGCAGATCGAGCTTTTCCTTCGACGGCTGCGGCACGCCCTTCAACTCGGGAGCTTTCGCCGTAGGCGACGTTCGCTCTGCCGGCACGGCGGCGGTGCTCGATGCGTCATTCTTGGCGACAACTGTGTCGTCACTGGAGGAACTCGGCGCTGGATCATCCGGCTCTTCCGCCGCCGGCGGGGAACTGAGCGGCGGCTTGGCGGCGATTTCGGGCGGCTTTGTCGCCGGCTGGACAGCCGCAGGCGGCGTTGTGGGTGTTGCGGCAACTGGTTGAGCAGGCGCGGTTGCGGGTGAAGTCGCCGGGGGAATCGTCGCCGGCGTGAGGGCCGGCACAGCCGGCGGCGCGGGAGAGTTGTTGGCGACTTGCGGCGCTTTGGACGGCGACATCACCAGAAACAAGATGACGCCAAGCAAGCCGAGAATGACCGCGCCGCCGCCGACTCCCAGACCAATCACCAGCCCGCGATTACTGCCGCCGGCCGCGGCTTTCTTCTTTGGTCGTTTTTCGGACTGGGAACTTTTGCGGTTCCGGACGGGAGGCCAGTCGTCGTCTTCGTCGTCGCGGTTGGCGGTAACGCGGACCGGGTCGCCGCACGACGGGCATTTCACACGGCGGCCGACGAGGTCGTCGGAGACGGCGAATTCGTGATCGCACGACGCACATGAAATCTTGATGCGCATGTCAGGCATCCACGAGTTCACGCCGGAACGCGGCGACAGGACAGGGATCAGGACTCGTTTGATCCTAGCGAGGCGAATGGCGAATTTCCAGAAGAAACCCGCGGCTCGAAGCCCGGCTGCGAATGCGCAGCTATTCGCTCTCCGTGTCGTCCGTTTCCGGGGTTTCCATTTCCTCCGAGTCCAAGGCTTCCATTTCCGCATCGTCCGGACTCGCGGAATCCAGTTCGACCGGTTCGAACTCCGCGGCGTCGGGTTCGCTGCTCGCGGTGCTATCCGTGGCGGTGTCTTTGGTTCCCTTGGCGGCGCGGCTGTGGGCTAGGCGGAATTTTCCGTAGACGCTCGTCAGATGCTGGTCGAGCGAATCCGAGAGCTTGCCGGTCTTGATCGCCTTCGCGGACATCGTCCCCAGCGAATCCTCGGCCCGCCAGACGGTGGCGTAATACGCGTCGTCGCCGGTGGCGTCCGGATCGGGGCACGTCAGCTCGGCGGACATCAGCAGTTCCTGCGTGCCGGGCGTTCCCTTCTTCACCGGCTGCATCGACAAGGTGATTGAGAGCGCGGCGTCGTCCGGGGCGGCGCGGCCCGCGGTGGAAAAATCGATTCCCATCTTCTCGATGGTCACCTTAGTTCTCGCCTGAACGCGTTTCCAGATGCCCCCTTTCGGGTCGTTGAACTGCGAGCCTTTCGCCTTCACTAGCACGATCGACTTCACGTTGTGGAACAAGCGGTTCCCCCGGTCGGAATCGATTTCATCCGCGGCGAGTGCGCGGTCGCGTTTCGGTTTGGCCGGCTTTTTCGGTTTCGGCGTTTCCTGGACAACGGGTTCCGGTTCCGGAGTCGGTTCCGGCTCGGGCGGTTTCGCCTCGGGTTCCGGCGTCGGCGTCACCGGGGCCGGCGGTTGAGGCGTGGTGACGACTGTCGACCCCTGCGTCATCCGGCTCAATTGTTCAAGCGATGGCATATGTTGGAGTGCCATCGCCCCGGCGACGAGCGCCGCAATGCCGCCGATTACCCCCACGACAACCTTGGGATTGGGACCGCCACCGCCACGACGGGCGCGCATGGTCCCGGAGGAACGGGGAGCGGCCTCTTCGTCGCCGTCGCCACTCGCAGCCGCACTGCCCGTGACGCGCACGCCGGTGCCGCAATCCGGACATTTGACGCGGCGTCCTGCGAAAGTGGACGGAGCGGAAAAATCGCGGCCGCATTTCGAGCAGGAGATTGAGATACGCATGTCGGCACCGTCCCGGGAGAGTTCAACCCCGCAAGTCAACTTGCGGATCGATTGTGCTGTGCCCGTTTCGACGCACAAAGCGACAAACGGTTCCACTGGCCCTGACAATTTGCACAGTGCATCAGGCTACCGCGCAAAATGCGGAATTTCCAATGGAAGATGCGCGGCGGGGCTGGATCTTTCTTAACGAAAGTACTTGCAAAGCAGGCCGCTTACACCGCGCCGCGTGAAGCTGCGGCGCCGCGGTCGGCAATTGCCTGGTCGATGCGGGCGATTTGGTCGGGCGTGAGTTGCCAGTTCAACGCCGCGGCGTTGTCGCGGATTTGTTCCGGCCGTTTTGCGCCACACAGCGCCACCGCGATGCCGGGACGCTGGATCGTCCAGTTCAACACGAGCTGCGCGAGCGTCGTGTTCACTTCCGCCGCGATGGGACGGAGACGGTCGAGAAAATCGTGCGTCTTCCGCCACTCGTCGCCCTGGAACATCGGATACTTCTGCCGGCCGTCTTGCGGATCGAAGCGATGTGCGCGGGACAGCTTCCCGGCGAGCAGCCCCTTCATCAGCGGCCAGTAGATCATCGCCGAGACCTGGTTTTCCACACACCACGGCAACTGCGATGCTTCGATCTCGCGCTGCAGCATGTTGTAGTGCGGCTGGTATGCCGACAACGGGCAGACGGCATGGAATTCCTCCAACTGCTGCCGCGTCGCGTTCGACAACCCCGCCGCGCGGATCTTCCCCGCGGCGATCAATTCACGAAACGCGACGGCGGACTCGGCGACGGGAACGTTGGGATCGGGGGCGTGGAGGTAGTAGAGTTCAACGCAATCGGTCTTGAGCCGCCGCAGACTTTCTTCGCAGTGCCGGCGTATGCTTTCCGGTCGGCCGTCGCGGATTTGTTTTTTGTCCGGCCCCCAGACGATGCCACCCTTCGTGGCGACGACGATCTCTTTTCGCCGCGGGCCGAGGATCTTGGCAATCATCCGTTCGCTCTCGCCGTCGTAGCCGTAGCAGTACGCCGTGTCGAAGAAGTTCAGCCCGGCGTCGAACGCCGCGGCGAGCGTGGCTTCGCTCTGCTCGACAGAGACGTCGATGCTCGTGATCCCGGTGATTGGCCAGCAGCCCATGGCGAGCGGCGTGACGAGGATGCCGGTGCGGCCGATTTCGCGGCGTGGGAACATAGCGGATATCGGATCGCGGAGGGCGGATGGAAAGGGCCTATCATCCAACACCAAGAACGCGAAGGGAAGGGATGAGATAAGATCGCGAGTCAGGCACCCGCGAAGCGCAAGCGAACGGCGTTATCGCCCATAGCTCCAGCCACCGGAGAGCATGTTGGGTCGCGACATTCCGGACGACATGTTGCCCCACGTCTGAGCGTCGGCGCCGAAGTACGTGTTCGGGCTGACGTAGCCCTGCGACCACATCTGTCGCGGAAAGCTCGGTACCGAGTCGTTCCAACTGGGAATCTCTTGCCGGTTGGAGACGTTGTTCCACGGCTGGAATTGTCCCCCCTGGTAGGTGTTCGGCGCGTACGGGCCGTCGCGGTCGCCGGCGGAGGTGATCGACTGCGTGCCTCCGGACCAGTTCTGCAGCGCCCAGCCGCCGGTCAGCGTGGCGCGGTCATTCTTGTCCATACGGCGGAGCCAGTCGGGTTCGCGCGCGGCCGTTTCATTGCTCGCCGGTTTGATCTTAGCGACAGCCGGTTTGTCGGCGAGACGGCCGGACCAGAGCGGCTGCACCGGCGGGTCGGCGGCGAACGCGGTGCTGGACGCGACGAGTACCAGGATTCCCAATCGCATGCTTTTCCCCCGTTGGAAGCCGGGCTTCTCAAAGCTGAAGCCGGGCTTCGATGTCTTCGACATCCGCGGAACACCGCCCCCATGCAAACTCGCGGCGTGTTTGTTGACCGGCAGAAACTGCCGGTCAACCATCGTCGGCGTCCCCCGGAAACTTCGGCGGTTTCAAATAAAACTCGCTCAAATCGAGCTTGCCCTTCTGTTCCGATTCCAATAGCCCCAGGCGTTTCTCCAGCCGTTGCAGCCGCATCTCCAGATGCGGCGGAAGCTGGTCGTCGTCGGCCCGGCGAACGCGGGGAATCGCCGGGTAGCCGAGTTGCCGTTGCAGCGCGGCAAACAAATAGAGCGGATCTTTGCCGCGGTGTGCCTTGGCGATGCGGCCTTCCTGCTGGCTGAACAGGACCGGAGCGCCGGGGCGATAGTCGGGGTTGCCCGTCCGCCGCCGGCGCTCCTCGACGAAGTATTCCGAACGGTAATAAATCATGTCGGCGAACTCGTGGGCGCCGAGCCGTCGGCGCGTCTTGAGAATCCAGTCCTTCCACTCCGGTGGAAAGTACGTGTCCTCGGCCATCGCCGCCATGCCCCGTTCGTAGCCGAGCCGGTTCCGCGCCAGGCACTCGAACTGGTAGATGAACAGCCCGGCAAACGTTGGGGTGTTGCCGCGGTAGCGGGCCTCGCGTTCCAGGACTTCCAAGGCCGTGTACTGATCGAACCGCGCCCGGTCCTGTTCGGCCACGCCCATCACGTAGGTCTGAAACGGTGTGAAGTAATGCGGCAGCGCGGCCATCCCTTCGCTCATGCGGCCCTTCAACTGGATCTCGCCGCGGAGCACGTCGATGGCCATCGGCAGCTTCGTCGTGGCGAGAATCTCCTCACGGACGTCGGCAAGGATCTCCTGCGCCGGCAATTCTTCCGCCAGCCGCTCGCGCATCGTGCGGAAGAAATGCGCCTGTTCGATGTACTCTTCACGATCCAGTTGGGGCATCCTGCCATCATAAATCGTCCGCCGCCGCGTGTCGCGAGCCAATTCCGGGGAGACTTCTGCGCGGGAACGGATTTCGGCGGAAAGGCATCTCTCGCAAAGGCGCGAAGACGCAAAGGTTCGCAGAGTGGAAAGCAGGTTTCGCACAGAGACACAGAGATCAAAGTCAGTAGGAGGATCTCGCCTAGAAATTCTTTCTCCGTGACCTCTGTGCCTCTGTGCGAAAAACTCTTCTACTGCTTCTCTGCGGCCCTTTGCGTCTTCACGTCTTGGCGAGAGACGGTTTTCCTGATTTGTGGCTATATTCCCTGGTCATTACCGGGATCAAATCGGAATTGTTATTTTGCAGCAGTTCCTGAGACCAACCGGACTGGCACCGCGACCATGTTTGAGCTACAGGGCGTCGTCAAAACGTTTCATGGGAAAGAGGTCGTTCCCGAGATCTCGCTGAAACTGGAGCGCGGGCGGACGGCGGTGCTGATCGGGCCGTCGGGCTGCGGGAAGTCGACACTACTGCGGTTGTTCGTCGGCCTGATCGCGCCAGACCGCGGCACAATTCTGTTCGACGGCCAGCCGCTGACGAACGACACGATCCTGAAACTCCGCCAGCGAATGGGCTTCGTCCTGCAGGACGGCGGGCTGTTTCCGCATCTCACGTCGCGGGCCAACGTCGGCCTGTTGGCGAGATATCTCGGCTGGCCGGCGGAGAAAGTCGCGCAGCGTGTCGAGGAACTGGCCGACCTCACGCGATTGCCGAAGGCCGCGCTCGACCGGTATCCGACGGCGATTTCCGGCGGGCAGCGGCAGCGCGTCGCCATGATGCGGGCCCTGATGCTCGATCCACCGGCGATTCTACTCGACGAACCCATGGGCGCGCTCGACCCGCTCGTCCGGTTCGACCTGCAGGAAGACTTGCGCGGCATCTTCCGCGCCCTGCACAAGACGGTGGTCATCGTCACGCACGACCTCGGCGAAGCGGCGTTCTTCGGCGACGACCTAATCCTGCTCCGCGACGGCCGCATCGTGCAACGCGGCACGATGTCGGACTTCGCGAATTCCCCGCAAGACGAGTTCGTCACCCGTTTCCTCCAAGCCCAACGCGACCCGCTGAACCCAGGATGAAAAAGCAGAGAAAGGCGTTTTCACACAAAGGCACAGAGATCACGGAGAAAACACAAGTGAGTCCGAAAACGAGATTTGAATACCGCGCACTTGCCATCCTCTCTTATCTCTGTGCCCTCTGTGTCTCTGTGCGAAATACCCCTGCGTTTGCCGAGGAGCGGCAACTGGTCGTCGGTTGCAAGGCGTTTACAGAGTCGGTCATCCTCGGCGAGATCGTGTGGTTGACTCTCGCCGACGCGAAGATTCCTGTCCTTCGCAAGGAGTTGGCGGGAACGGAACTACTATGGAAAGCGCTGCTCGCCGGGGAGATCGACGTTTATCCCGAATACGTCGGCACGATTCGCGAGCAGATTCTGCGCGGCAACGCTGGGCCGGACGACGGCGAATTGATCGCCGCGATCGGGAAGCTTGGTGTGAAGGCGACGCCGCGGCTGGGGTTCAGCAACACCTATGTTTTGGGGATGCGGGAGGAAGTTGCGGCGCTGCACGGCGTGGCGTCGATCAGCGATCTGCGCAGACACCCGGAGCTGAAGCTGGGGTTCAGCGAGGAGTTTCTGCATCGCAAGGACGGCTGGCCGGGCTTGAAGTTGCAATACCGCTTGCCGCACGAGCCGCGGAGCATCGACCACGACGTGGCATACCGGGGCCTGCAATCGGGCGAACTCGACGCGATCGACTTGTATTCCACCGACGCCGAAATCGCTTATTATCGGCTGCGTCCGCTGGTCGATGATCTAAAATACTTTCCGCCGTACGACTGCCTGCTCGTCTATCGGGCCGATCTCGCCGAGCGGTTTCCCACGGCGATGGAGCCGCTGGAACGGTTATCGGGGAAGTTCGACGAGACGCTGATGCGGGCGCTGAATTCCCGCGTGAAGCTGGAGAAGGAACCGGAAGCCGTCGTCGCAGCCGAGTTCTGCAACGAGCGGCTCGGCATGAAAGTCTCGGTCCCACGCGAAACGGCGGCGGGCCGCATTCTGAAGCGGCTGTGGGAACATCTGCAACTCGTCGCGATTTCGCTCTGCGGGGCGATTGTGGTTTCGATTCCGCTTGGCGTGCTGGCAGCGAAGTTTCCGAAGCTGGGCGCCGTCGTGCTGCAAATCGTGGGCATCGTGCAGACGATTCCGCCGCTGGTGCTGCTCGTGCTGATGATCCCGCTGTTGGGCATCGGCGCGCCGCCGGCGGTGGCGGCGATGTTCCTCTACAGCCTCTTGCCGATCGTCCGCAACACGTGCACCGGGCTGCAGGAGATTCCCGTCTCGCTGCAGGAATCGGCCGCCGTGCTGGGCCTGCCAGAGTTCGCGCGGCTGCGGCTGATCGAACTGCCGCTCGCCGCGCGGTCGATTCTGGGAGGCATCAAGACGTCGGCGGTGATCAACGTCGGCTCGGCGACGCTCGCTGCACTCATCGGCGCCGGCGGCCTCGGCCAGCCGATCATCACGGGCATCCGGCTAGACAACCTCGGTCTGATTCTCGAAGGTGCGATCCCCGCCGCCCTGCTCGCCATCGCCGTGCAGGGATTGTTCTCCATGATCGAACGGCGGTTTTTCGCGTGAGATGAAAGAATCCCGGTTCGTCTTCTAACCGGGATTCGCTTTTTTGCCGCTGTGATATGATGCGCAAAATCATCGCCGCGTATTCGCGGCGGTCAGACTGAAAATAAGGCTGAATCCAACCTGGAAACGCTCATGCCGGTCACCGTTCACGCCGTCGATCGCGCCGAGGTGCTGATCCTCTCGATGCCGGATCGGTTTCGGCACGACGTCACGTATTTCGCCACGCCGGCCGGCGTGCAGGACGCGCCAGCGGCGCTTGCCGAGCGGGAATACTGGATTCGCACCGACGACGCGCGGCGGATTCTCGACGACGGCGTGATCGTCATCGTCTCGCCCCTGGACAGCGCGTCGCGGACCGAGATCGAAATCACCGAGGAGCAGGAGCGATTTCTCGAATGGCTGCTGCAAAACCAAGTGCAGCACGTGCGGCTGATGTAGCGCCTCAATGGATCAAGTTCGCTCCACGAAACCCGCGATTGGCAACCGCAGGTTTGAGGCTCATCGCGCATCGCTCAAGAACGTCCGCCAGATGTGGTATTTGCGCGAGTTGAGGTGCTGGAACAGCACCGGGTTGCGGGCCGGCTTGCGGGGGGCCTTCATCAGCGCCATGCCGGCCTCGTGCGGGGTGCGGCCCCCTTTCTTCACGTTGCAGTCGAGGCAGCAGCAGACGATGTTCTCCCAGTTTGTCGGGCCGCCGCGGCATTTCGGCAGCACGTGGTCGAGGCTCAGGCGATGCGTGCCGTACCGCCGCCCGCAATACTGGCAGCAGTTCTCATCGCGGAGAAAGATGTTGCGGCGGTTGAATTTCACGCCGTTACGCGGCAGCCGCTCGTATTGGACCAACCGGATCACGCGCGGAACCTGGACCTCGAAATTGACCGAGCGGATCCATTCCGCCTCATCGTCGTCGTCTTCGAGTCTCAGCGACGACCGCAACAGGCTGGCTTCGAGCCAATCGTCGAACGAATAGGTCTGGAAAACTTCGTCTTCAACGGAGATGACTTCGGCGATGCCTTTGTAGAGGAGGCAGAACGCCCGTCGGACGGAGAGAATGTGGACCGCCACGTACTGGCGATTCAGCACCAGCACGCTCGACTGGATGGCGGAACTTCTGGGGCCGGCAATCATACCGCTCAGTCTCCTTAGGCTGACCGGCCAGACCGCGCCGGCGTACTCCGATGGATACCAAGTTCCCGCTCTCGAACCGGGAGAACTCGGCTTGCGCGTTCAGAACGAACACGCGCGAGACGCCGCCGAATCCCTTGAGTTCGAGAGCCCTGATTCTAGCGGCGCGTATCCGCGGCAGCAAGAAGTTCGCTTGAGACCGCTTGAGACCCGAGGCTGGAGGGATTGGAAGTCGCAAGCGTGGATTGAAAGCCGACTCCTACTCTGACCTTAAGCCTCACGTCTCAAGCCTCAAGTCTTGATTCAGCTCTCGGCGTTCTCGCTCTGCAGCCGCTGGTCGAGGCTTTCGATCGAATTCTTGAGAATTTCTTTGGCCTGCTTGTCCTTTTCCTTGACGACCATCGCTTTCAGACGGTCGAGTGTGGTTTGCGTGCCGATTTCCGACAGGATGTCGTAGGCTTCGGCCCGGATTGACGCGAATTTGTCGGACGCCAGTCTGAGAACGGTTTTCTCGGCGGCTTCGCCCATATCGCGCAGGGCGCGGCTGGCATTCTTCGCCTGCCAATTATCGCGCAACAGCGGAGCGGCCATCGCGGCGCCTTCTTCCGACGGCGTCCGCGCCAGCAGTTTCAAGAGATCCTCTTTGGGAATCTTCGGGTGGTCGTCGGCCAACATCCGGCCGACTTCCTTCAGCAGCTTCGGGCACATCCACGTTTCCATCGCCTTGATGTAGTGGTCCCGGCGGTGCCAGACCCAGGTGTTGTCGAGACCGCGGATGAGGCCCTGCGCCACGTCGTCCTGGATCGCCGGATCGAATTCCTGATTGGAAAGCGTCTTGAGGACCTCTTCCAATTCCTGCGGATTGGCGTCGCCTCCTTCGAGAATGCGGATCGCCACGTCGACTTCGGTTTCCTCTTCAGGCGATTTCTTAGGCTTCTTTGGTTTCGGCGCCGGCTTCGCGGCCGGTTCCGCCGGTGGATCGGCGGCCTCCGCCGCGGGGGCGGACTTCGGCGCGTCGTTGCTCGCGACGGCCGGCGCTTTGGCCGGTTTCTCGGCGACGGCGGGGGGCTCGTTCTTCTCCTGTTCGAGCCGGGCGGTCAGCCGCTCGATGGACGCCTTGAGGATCTCTTTGCCCTGCTTGTTCTTTTCCTTGATGACGAGCGCCTTTAGCCGCGTCAGGCCTTTGTCGGTGCCGATCTCGGCCAAGATGTCGTAGGCTTCAGCCCGCATGTTGTCATACGGATCGAGCGCCAATTGCAGGACCGTGTCTTCCGCGGGCGGCCCCATGTCGCGGAGCGCGCGGCTGGCGTTCTTCGCCAGCCAGCGGTCGGTCATCAGCGTAGCGATGACTTTGGCGCTCTCCGGCGTGCGGATGCGGCCCAGGGACTTCAGCACCTGCTCCTTGTTCGAACGAAAATCATTGGACGTCAACTTGTCCTGCAGCGCGCGGACGACTTTCGGGCTGTGCCAAACTTCGGCCACCTGCATCAGCAGCTTTTCGTCCGCCCACGTCGGGCGATTGTCGAGCAACTCCGCGACGGTGTCGCCGACTTCGGTTTGACGGCCGGCATCGACGTCGATCTTCCGTAGCAGTTCCAGAGCCGCCTTGCCGATGTCGTCCCGCGTCGTCGATTCCAGCGCCACCCGCAGGAAGAAGTCGACTTCGGATTCGCCGTCGCGCGGCCGGCGTTCAGCCTCACGGGCTAGACGCTCTTCCTCTCGAGCCTGGCGCTCCATCTCGGCGAGTTCCGCCGCCGTCGGCCGCTTGGGCAGATCGGCCGGCAAGTTCGCGGCGACGACGGCCTTCCGTACGTCGCGGTCGAGCTCGGTGACGTTGCCGAAATCAATGCCGGTGAGGAAGTCGTCCAGGTCCTTGATCGGCGCGAGATAGAAGAGGTAATGCTCGGGCTCGAGGAGTTTCGGCCCGACCATCACCAGCCGCTGATCGTTGCCCGAGAGTTTCGTGAGCTGTGTCTCCAGGAAATACGTCACACGGTCCTGTTCCCCCTTGGCGCCTTTGAGCTCCAACACCACCACGGATTCTTTGCCGTGCTGGATGTAGAGTTCTTCCAGATCGATATCGGGCACAGGCGAGGGAATGGCCGACTCGACGGTGACGGTGCGCGCGCCGGCGTCGGTCGACTTCACCGTGCCGACGTTCATCCGCGCGGAGAACTGGTTAAGATCGATCACGGGGCCGACGAAGTACACGAGCTGGCCGTCTTGGATGCGGCCGCCGCGGACTTCGGGATAGGGGATATCGGACTTCACCAGCCGGTACGTGTACCGCTGCCAGACGGAGTGCATACCGAAGGGGTTGTGGCGCTTCTGTTCCTGCAGCTGCGCACGGGCCTGTTGCTCGGCTTGCTGGCGGTTCGCCTCTGTCGCCTGGGCCGCGTTCTGGGCCGCGGCTTCGTACTCGGGGTAGGCGAGTTTGAACAACTTACGTTCGACATAGTGATGCAACTCGGGGCTTTTCTCGCCGACGTTCTCGATCACCACTTTCGCAATACGATCCTTGCCAAATCTCTTCTGCAGCATCAACCCGGCGGCATCGACGGCCTGCTTGCCCAGCAGCAGGTTATACGCGTCAAGATTATTACCCTGCACGCCCTCGTCCGGAACGACTTCGGCTTCCTTGTTGTCGGCCAACAGATCGCCGGCGGCGGCTTCGATCGCCGGTTGGCTTTTCTTCAAATAGACAATAAACCAGATGCTCACGCCGACGAAGACGGCGAAAATCGTTCCCAGCCCGACCAGGATCTGCCAGGTTTCCAGCGAATTCCCCGCGGCGTCAAACTGGCCGTCGGCTTTTAGGATCTTGATCATGCCCTTCTTGCCATAGCGGCTCAGGGCGTCGTCGATCTCCAGCGCGCGCGGATGCGACGGCCGCAGCGAGAGGAGCCGGTCGACCGTCTTCTCCAGCGCCTTGATGTCGCGCTGATTGAGATGCTTCTCCATCGCCAACTCAAGCTTTTCGACCTGCTGCTTGAGCTGATGAGCTTCCGCCAGCATCTCGTTCAGGTCCAGCGTCCGCTGCGACGCCGGAAGCTCTTCGATGATGCGGATCACTTCCGGGTAGTCATTCCGCTCAAGCAGGTCGTCGATGAGATCGGCGAGCTGATTCAGTTGCCGGGTGCTCGGCACGGTTTTCTTCGCGGGCGCTGCAGGTTGAGACGCCGGTTTCTTGGGGGGTGTGCCCGCCGCATTGCTCACGGGCCGCTTCGCCGGAGGCGTGGAGTCGCTCGGAGGCATGAAGTACCTCGCACAGAAAAAACGAATGGTAAGTCGGGATGAAAATCCTGCAAGGATTATGGCGACCGTACAGGTGTGCGCCAAGAAAAAATGTCACACTAGTCGGCTTTGTGATCGTCAATCGCCGGCCGGCCGCGGGCGGTTCGACCAATGGCCGCTCGCATCCTGGCCACTCACCCAGACGCCTTTTTGGTTCCAATCGAGGTGCGCGCGGACATCGGCAGCGGCGTAGCGGAGCGTCAAGCCGCAGCGGCGTCGCGGCGACAGGTTCGCTTCGGAACCGTGCAGCAAGAGGTCGGAATGGAACGACGCCTCGCCGGCTTTGAGAATGTCGTCGACGAACCGGCCGTATTGCTCGACGTTCTCAATCGTCTGGTTGAGGACGTTGTGCTCCTTCGGATCGCTGGGACGGAACGTCATCGGTCCGTGGTGATGCGACCCGGCGACGAACCGCATACAGGCGTTTTCGACGTCGGCGTCGTCGATGGCGAGCCAGCACGTCGCGGCCTTCGACGGCGAGAGCGGCCAGTAGCTCGCATCCTGATGCCAGGCCACCTGCTTGCCGTCGCGCGGCATCTTGCAGAAGAAATGCGATCCCCAGCCGACGACGTTCTCGCCCAGCAAGTCCTTCACGCAGGCGACGATTTTCTGGTTCGTGAGGATGTCCCACACTTGACCGTATTTCAGATGGGCCGAACTGATCGAATAACTGTCTCCCCCCGCGGCGACGACTTTCGCGAGCAGGTCGTCGAAGTAACGCCGAATGGCGGCGATCTCGTCGTCCGAGTAGATGCGAACGCCGCGAATGTAGCCGTCGGTGTTGAACTGCTCGATCTGCGCCGCTGTCAAAACCTTCGGCGACGGATTGATGGTCGGATGAAACCGTAGATCGCGCTCAAGGGCGGCGAGATCGTTTTGATCGAGGACGGCTTTGAATTCAGTTTTGAGGGGGGAGGACATCGATCACCTCGACGGAGATTTCACTTCGGGGATGCACACCGTTACGCTAACCTTGCATACGAGGGATTTTCAAGACGATCGTAGGGTGGGGCGAGGCTTTGTGAGGCCCACTAACTTTCGTGAGAATCGGTGGCCCTCGAAGACTCGACCCACCCTACAAGAAGGCTCCCATGCCGCGCGTCGTTCATTTCGAGATCCATGCCGTGGAACCCGAGCGGGCGATGGCGTTCTATGCACGGCTCTTCGGGTGGACTTTTCAGAAATGGGACGGGCCGATGGACTACTGGAACATCATCACCGGGCCGGACGACGAGCCGGGGATCAACGGCGGCCTCATCCGTCGGCACGGGCCAGCGCCAGCGGACGGCCAGCCGGTGAACAGCTACATCTGCACCGTCGAAGTGACATCCGTTGATGACAGCGTGGCCAGCGCTCTGAGCGCCGGCGGAACGTTGGCGATTGCCAAGTTCCCGATTCCCGGCATCGGGTGGATGGCGTACGTCAAAGACACGGAAGGCAACATCCTGGGATTGATCGAGAAGCCGTAACACGATCCATAGTGAGCCGTTCATGCCCGACACATCCTTCGACTATCTCTCCGCCGTCGAGCTTGCCGCGCTGATTCGCACGAAGAAAGCGTCGCCGGTGGAGGTTACCAAGGCGGCCTTCGCCCGGATCGAGAAATACAATCCGCAGCTCAATGCCTATGTCACGCTGCACGAAGGCGAGGCGCTGTGCGCGGCGCAAAAGGCCGAAGACGCCGTGATGCAGGGGAAGCCGCTGTCCGCGCTGCACGGCGTGCCGTATCACGTCAAAGACAACCTGTGGGTGCAGGGCTCACGGACCACGTTCGGGTCGAAGTTGCTGGAAAACAACGTCACCAAGGAGGATTGCCCGGCGGTGCAGCGGCTGCGCAACGCAGGGCTGGTGCTCCTCGGCCGCACGAACACGCCGGAGAACGGCTGGAAAGGAGTGACGGACAACCGCGTCTTTGGCATCACTCGCAATCCGTGGAACACCGATCTGACGCCCGGCGGTTCGAGTGGTGGCGCTTCGGCGGCGGTCGCGGCGGGACTCGGACCGATCGGTCTCGGCACCGACGGCGGCGGCTCGCTGCGCATTCCGGCGTCATTCTCCGGCGTCGTCGGCTTCAAGGCCAGCTTGGGACGCATTCCGAACTGGCCCGGCAGCAGCACGGCGATTCTGCGGCATGTCGGCGCCATAACCCGCACTGTCGGCGATATGGCCGCCGCGCTCGATTTCCTCGCCGGCCCCGATCCGCGTGATCTGCTCTCATTGCCCGACGCCGGAATCCGTTGGACGACCGATCTGAATGCCGGCATCAAAGGCAAACGGGTCGCCTACAGCCCGGACTTAGGCTATGCGAAAGTTGAACCGGAGGTCGCGGCGCTCTGCAGGCAGGCGGCGAAGAAATTCGCCGAGACCGGCGCGCATGTCGAGGAAGTGAAACTCGACTGGTTCGACCCGTATCACGCCTGGCAAATTTTCTTCTTCGGCACGGCCGCCGGTCCGCTCGAAAGCAAACTGGCGATGCAAGGCGATCTGCTCGATCCCGGCTTGCGGGCGGTCGTCGAACAGGGCCTGAAACTCCGCGGCGTCGATTTCTCGAAAGCACTCGCGGGCCGGCACGAATTTTGGGAGCGGATTCGCACGACGTTCGAGCAATATGACCTGGTGCTCAGCCCGACGCTCGCCGTGCCGCCGTTCGCCGTCGGGAAGGATGACGCCGATCCGTTCGACGGTCAAAAACTCGGTCCGCTGCAATGGACGCAGTTCACGTACCCGTTCAATCTGACGGGTCAGCCGGCGGCGAGCGTGCCGGCCGGCTGGACAAAATCCGGGTTGCCGATCGGGCTACAGATCGTCGGGAACCGGTACGACGATCTGGGCGTATTGCAGGCGGCGCGGGTCTGGGAGCAAGTTGTGCCGTGGCAGGATCGGCGGCCGCCCCTTTCGTAACCGCGGCCAAGTGCGAACCCGCAAGCGACTCACGCCAACCGCTTGCGAGTTCGCAGATTCCGATTCACCTATTCTCCGTCGACGACCGACAGGACCGGCGCTGTGACGGGTTGCGGCAGCCACGTGGCGATGTGGGCTTCCAGCCGGGCGACTTGCCGCTGCAACTGGTCGCACTGTTCCGACCAGTATTGCTGCCATCCGTGATACAACCGGCCCAAGTGGGCTTCCTGGGCCAGGTGCCGCTCCATCCGCGTCCGCAGGTCGCGGAGCGACTCTTCCGCACGGGCCATCCGGGGGTGCGCCTGATCGACTCGCATCCAAACCGTCCTGGTTTTCGGGGCCGACTGCGGGGCGGCGTCGGCGGACTGAGGAGTTTGAACTTGAGCGTCGGACACGACTTGAGACATCGTTGGCTCCGTGGTTGCGGACAACTGCGGTCCAGGGACTATCGGGCGGGATGTGTACCAATTGGCACGCCACTGACCATCGACTTTTCTGTTTGCGGGCCTTGAGAAGTTTGCGCAAAGTTTCGGAGACGATGGCGGATCGCGGAGGGCGGATAGCGGATGGGACGAAAGAAACTCGCTTGCGCTTCGCGGCGCGAACGATGTTCGAGCGTCGATGCGCCGCGAAGCGCAGCAGATTTCGCTATCGAATCGCTGTTAGAGTCCAATGACGGTCGCTCGTGTGGCGCAGTGAAAAATCGGTGATGCCGATTTCACGGGCCAGGGCGGCGACTTCGTCCAGCGTCAGCGCCGCGTGCAGCGAATCGCGAAACATCTGCTGCCCGTGTGCATTCGCCGAACCGGCGTACGTTAGGACCAGATAGTCGAGTTGCGTCTCGTTTTCCGGCCGGAGCAGGTCGCGGAAAAAAAGTAAACCGCCCGGGCGCACCAGCCGCCAGCATTCCCGCAAGACCGAGGCCGGTTCCGGAATGTGATGCACGATGCTGTTCGACATGACGACGTCGTAACTGGCCCCCGCATCGGCGAGCGACTTGCAATCACCGCGAATGAGGCGGATGGAATCCTCGCACCCCGCCGCGGCGACATTCCGCCGGGCGACGACCAGCATCTCTTCCGCCAAATCGGCCGCCGTGATTCGCACTGGCAGTTTGCGGCCGACGAGTTCGAGCGGAATGAGGGCCGTCCCGGTGCCCGCGTCAAAGATCTGCCACGGTCTTCCGTTTGGCGGTGCCATTGACGACATTGCCGCGAGCAGATCGTCGACGAATACACGATTGACCGTCGAGTGGTCCATCGCGTTGTAATCTTCCGCTTCGGCGGCGGTGTCCATGACTTCCGGTTCGAGCACGCGCGGCAGCATACAGATCTCCAAAGCCGCGGTTAGGCGAGGATCGCCGCGACTTCGCGTTGCGGTTCACCCGCCGTGACGTGCACTTTTTTCTGCCGATCGACGAACACGTCGACTTCGCAGCGGATGCCGAACTCCGGCAGGTAGATTCCCGGTTCGATAGAGAAGCACGCGCCGGGGAGGATTAGACGCTCCTCGTGCGTTTCGAGGTTGTCGATGTTCGCCCCGTTGCCGTGCACTTCCTGGCCGATACTGTGCCCCGTGCGATGGACGAACTGTGGGCCGAAACCGGCTTGCTCGATCACGGCCCGGCAGGCATCGTCGACTTGCCAACCCGGCAGCGGACGATTCTCGGCGAAGGCCTGCTTCACGAATTCGATCGCCGTATCGCGGGCCTTCGCGACGATGTCGAAAATCTTACGATACTTCTCCGGAACCGATTCGCCGACATATCCGACCCGCGTGAGATCGCTGTAGACGGCCCGCGGCATATTGAGTTTCGCCCAAAGGTCGATCAGCACGAAGTCGCCCGAGCGAATCTCCGCCGTGCCGGTTTCGAAATGTGGATCCCCGCTGTGGGCGTTGACGGCGACAATCGGCGGGGAATACGTCGTCAAATAGTTCATCTCAAAATGTTGCATGATCCGCTGCTGCACGGCAAGCTCCGTCACCGAGCCCGCGCGGCGAATCTCGTCGGCGATGAACTGCCAGGCGACGGCGTACGCCGAATCCGTGTGGACGCCGGCGGCCTGATGCATGGCCCATTGCTCGTCGTCCCACAACGCTTCGAAGCGCTGCACCAAATCACCCGACGAGACGACGTCGACGCCGAAGCTTTTCACGAGTTCGACGGTCCCGGCTTCGATGCGGGAAACATACGGATTAGCGTTCCGCGGCGAGTATTCCATCGCGATCGTTTTACGGCCGCTCACCAGTGATTTGATGCCGGCTTCGAGTTCTTGCCAGCGCAGATAGATCGTCTTCTCGCCGGGCAGATGATCGAGCGCGCCAGTTTCGATGCGATGCACGAGCTTCCGCGGCGAACCGTCCGTCGGAATGAAGTAGAGCCACCGCCGCGACCCGGTTGGCTGGCCTTCGAGATCAAGCACGCGGCGAGCGAGCACGTTGCTGCCGCGGAAATCGTAGAGCAACCAGCCGTCGAAGTGCGATTCGCGCAGGGCGGCCTGAACGGCGGAGAGGTCGAGCATGGTTCGTTACTTCTGAATCGGCGTCGGGCGGCGCGTTTGGCGGATCAGATCGGGTGACTCTTTTTCGACTTGTGCAAGGAACCTCTTTGCCTCGGCGACGCTCAGGGGGATTTCCTTATCGGTTCGCGTGTCTTTCGCGCAGGCCTGAGCGAACTGGATGACCTTGAGCTTGCCGCTCTCGGTCTCAAACGGCGGCTGGCCGAAGTTCGCGAGCAACCGGTCGAGGACACTCCAGTCTTTCCAACGAGCCAGGTCGGCGACGACGATTTCGGCGAATTCCTCGCGGTCGAGAAATGAGCGCAATGCGGATTGAAGTTGCGCGGTGGGGAGGCGATCGCGGGCGTATTCGCCAGCGAAGCGCAAAGCATTCAGCACCGCGAATAAATCCGTCCGTGCGGTGTCTGGGACTTTCAGCTTACCGTCGACGAGCTTTTCGAGGCCCGGAGCGCCGCGGAGCAAGAGGTATCCCCCCATCATGCCATCGATGCCTAACCGCACGTCGTCCTCGGCGACAGGCGAAAAGATTTGCGTTTCGAGAAACGCCGCGTCGTCGTCGTTGCCGCAGAGACCAAGCAGCAGGCCGTAGAAACCGAGCCGAATTTTCGTCGTCTCGGGCGTTTCGAGCCAGGTGCGGATCTTTTCCCGCGGCAACTGGCCCGACAACCCGGCAACGTCTTCATAGCGCGCGCGGCTGAACTCGGCGAAGGCGTCGTTGGCGATCTGCGGGTCCCGCATTTCCAGGAACTTGAGAAAGAACTTGAGCCGCTTCTCGGCGGGGGCATCGAACGGCGGGGCTTGGCGGATGTATTGATAGCTGTCTTCCGAGACTTCTATCGGAGCGCCCCAGGCGATTTCGCCGTCGCTCCGTTTGCCCATCAACAGGAAGAGGTCGCCCGGCTTGCCGGTGCGGAGGAAGTCGACGGTGATCTTCGTTTTCAGTGCGAGTTTCTTGTCGTCGGCTGTGATGACTTCGACGACTTCGAACGTCGTCGTCGCCGAGCCGACGGCCCCGTCTTCGTCGGCCTTCTCCGTGACGCCGACCCACTTCACTTGGCAGGCGACGTCGCTTTGCGACAGTTGCTCGCTGTAGGTCGGCTGCGTCGGCGGGCAGAACGGGCAACCGGGCGCGGCGGAGAGCGAGCTTACGCTCATGCCGAACACGACGGCGAACGCGATAAATGCTGGTCCCATCCTGGGCATCCGAAGTTCTCCTACGGAAAACACTGGTCTCATCGCATCATACGCCGAGATCGCGAAAGTCACCAAGTCGAGTCCCGCCGTCGCTGACGGCGGGCTTTGATTCACAATTGTGGGCTCCGATGGCCGACGATATCATATATCAACAACTGTTGTTGCGTGGAGATCGCATGAATCCTCGTCGTTGCCTCGGGCCGCTGCATCGCCGCGAGTTTCTCCAACTCGGCGGATTGGCGTGCGGCGGGCTGTCGCTCGCCCAGTTGTTGGCTGCCCGCGCCGCGGCGGGGCAGGCGATGGCTGACACATCGGTGATTCTCCTGTATCTGCACGGCGGGCCGTCGCAACTGGAAACGTACGACCTGAAGCCCGACGCCCCGCGGGAATATCGCAGCATCTACCAGCCGATCGCGACGAACGTGCCGGGGATGGAAATCTGTGAGAAGTTTCCGTTGCAGGCGAAGATTGCCGACAAGTTTTCGCTCGTGCGGTCGCTGCACCATACGGTCGGCATTCACAGCGATGGCGGCATCATCACGCTGACGGGCAAGATGCCGTCGAAGCTCGACCCGACGTCGCAATCGAAGAGCGAGCACCCTGATTTCGGCATGGTGACTGCGAAGGTCCGCGGTCCGCATCGCGACGCCGTGCCGCAATACATCGGTGTCCCGAATCCGGTCTACATGACGCGGCCGACGTACCTGGGCGATCACTTTGCCGCGTTCGCTGCGGGCAATCCGGCGCAGGACAAATATCAGCTGCCGATTCCCAAGTGGACGGGCGCCGCGGGAGACGGCCTCGCCGACCGCCGCCAGTTGCGAAACCACTTCGACCGGCTGCGGCGCGATCTGTCGCCCAGCCTGGAAACGACCGACGAATTCCGCCAGCTCGCGTTCGACATGCTGACCAGCCCGGCAACGGCGAACGCGTTCGATCTCGATCAGGAGCCGGGTCCGCTGCGCGACCGATACGGGCGCAACATCTGGGGACAAGGATGCCTCTTGGCACGGCGGCTCGCCGAAGCCGGCGCGGCGGTGATCAACCTCTACATCGACACGCCGCACAACGGCCAGGAATTCACCAACTGGGATGATCACATTCTGAACGCCGGCCGGCCGGGACATTTCGGCAAGTACATGGACGTGCGGCTGCCGTATCTCGATCAGGCGTTGTCGGCATTGATCGAAGACATCCACCAGCGCGGCGTCGATCGAAAGATTCTGGTGGCCCTATTCGGAGAATTCGGCCGCACGCCGCGGATCAGTTCCAATGCGCAAGGGGCCGGCCGCGATCACTGGCCCGACGCCTACACGGCATTGATTTCCGGCGGCGGTCTGCGGATGGGGCAAGTCATCGGAGGCACGAACTCGAAGTCCGAATACCCGACCGAAAAGCCCTACACGCCGCAGGATTTGCTCGCGACGCTGTATCGCCACCTAGGCGTCGACTATCACCAGTCGTTCCGCGACCACGCCGGCCGGCCGATTCCGATTCTCGGCGAAGGCGCGCCGATCGCCGAATTGATCTGACGCGCAAACTGGAAACCTGACACGGTCACTTCTCGTTCGGGAACCGGTGCCGTTCGGTGCGGTCGATCTGCATTACGCGGCCGTCCTGCACGATGACGGTCACTTGCCCGAATCGTAGGCCGTGGAGCGCCTGCAAAATCGATTGCACCACATGCTGCGGCACGGCGTCGGGGGGATCGATCGTCGTCGATTGGGTGCGGGTGGTTGTCATGCCATCCTCCTCAAAAGAAGCCGGCGGGCTGCATCCCCGCCAGGCTCAGATCACATAGTCTTGATCGGGGGTGAAGACACGAGCGGTGCGCGGCCGAACGTGAACCTGTTCGCCGACTTTCAGACCCAACTCCTGGGCCCGGTCGCGCACCAGGTCGACGCTGAGTTCGATGCCGAATTCATCCGCCGCGACGCGCACCTTTTGCACGGCGCCCGCGGGATTGAGCTGCACCACGCGGCCTGCCAGCGAATACGGCGAGGCGATCCGTTCGATCTCCAACTCGTGCGGGCGAACATACGCCGTCGCCACGCGCGGCTCGTCGTGCTGGTAGTCGTTCATCGTCATCGTGAACGGACCGACTTCGGCGCGGCCGCCTTGCACGCGGCCGTGGAACACGTTCACGTTGCCGAGGAAATCCATCACGAACGGCGTCGCGGGCCGGTCGAACACGTCTTGCGGGCTGCCGGTCTGCTCGATGTTTCCTTGCCGCATGACGACCACCTGATCGGCGACTTCGAACGCTTCCTCCTGATCGTGCGTGACGAACACGGTGGTGACGTGCATCTCCTCGTGCAGCTTGCGGAGCCACGTCCGCAATTCCTGGCGGACTTTCGCGTCGAGCGCCCCGAACGGTTCGTCGAGCAGCAGCATCCGCGGTTTCACGGCGAGCGTCCGCTGGAGTTTTGGCGCCAAGGACCAACGGT
>CAZDGB010000029.1:28726-33302 GCA_964504645.1 uncultured Planctomycetaceae bacterium
GAGCGCACGGGCCAAGGCGACGCGCTGCCGCTGTCCGCCGGAGAGTTCCGACGGATAGCGGTTGCCGAGCCCGTCGAGGCGGACGAGATGCAGGAGCTCTTCGACGCGTGCTCGGACGTCTTTCCTGGGAGTCGAGCGCACCCGCAGTCCGAAGGCGATGTTCTCGAAGACCGACATGTGCCGAAACAAGGCATAATGCTGAAAGACGAAGCCGATGTCCCGGTCGCGGGCCGCGCGGGACGTGACGTCCTCGTCCTCGAACAGGATCTGCCCTTCATCGGACGATTCCAGACCGGCGATGATCCGCAAGAGCGTCGTCTTGCCGGAACCCGACGGGCCGAGCAGTGCGGTGAGCTCGCCGGTCGGCACATCGAGCGAGACTCGGTTCAACGCGACAAAGTCGCCGAACCGCTTGGTGATCTGTTGAATGCGAATGCTCATTCCGCGGTTCCTTCTTTGGCGGCCGCTTCTTCCAGCGCCGCGGCGTAGCGGTATTCCGCCAGCAGTTTGAGTCCCAGCGTCGCCAGGGCCATCAGAGTCAACAGCGACGCGACGGCGTACGCGGCGGGAAGCTGGCCGGGTGATTCGTAGAGTTTCATGATCCGCACGGGCATGGTGTCGGTCTCGCCGGAGATCTTGCCTGAGACGACATACACGGCCCCGAACTCGCCGATCGCCCGGGCGTTGCACTGAATGATGCCGAAGATCAGCGCCCATTTGATGTTCGGCAGCGTCACCCGCCAGAACATCTGCCACGGGTTGGCCCCCAGGCTGACCGCGGCGAGTTCCTCGTCATTGCCCAGCGACTGCATCAGCGGAATCAACTCGCGCGCCACGAACGGCAACGTCACGAACGTCGTGGCGATCACGATGGCTGGCCAGGAGAAGACGATCTTGATGCCGTTGGCTTGCAGGAACGGACCGAGCCAGCCTTGCCGGCCGTAGATCAGCACGATCATCAGGCCGGCGACGACGGGGGAGATAGCGAACGGCAGGTCGATCAGAGTCAACAGGATTGTCCGGCCGGGGAAGCGAAACTTCGTGAGCGTCCAGGCCGCCGCGACGCCGCACACCGTGTTGACGGCGACGGCGATCGGCGCAACGAACAGCGTCAGCAGGATGGCGTGCCGCGCTTCGGGATCGCCGAACGAATTCTGGAAATACGCCTGCCAACCGTCGGCCAGCGCCCGGATGAACACGAACGTGACGGGAATGGCGATGAACCACCCGACGATCAGGATCGCCGATCCAATCAACAGCGCTTTCAGCCAGACCGGCTCGTTGGCGACCATCCGGCCGGCGGTGCGCTTGTGGCGAACGACGCTAGGATGCATAGCGGCGGTTCCTCGCTTCCAGCCAGTTGATAAACCCCAGTGACGCGAACGATCCGGTGAGCAACATCACGGCGACGGCGGTCGCCTCGGCATAGCGGTAGTCTTCCAGCTGCGCGACGATGAGCACGGGGGCGATTTCGGATTTGTACGGCAGATTGCCCATCACAAAGACCACCGATCCGTATTCGCCGAGGCCGCGAGCGAACGCCAACGCGAAGCCCGTCATCATGCTCGGCATCAGCGACGGGAGCAGTACGCGGAAAAATGTCTGCATCCGCGAGGCGCCGAGCGAGGCAGCCGCTTCCTCGATATCTCCCTCCAGACTCTCCAGCACCGGCTGAACCGTGCGGACGACGAACGGCAAGCCGAGCAGAATCAACACCAGCACCATCGCCAGGCTGGAGTTGTTCCCATGAACACCCCACGGCACGAGATACCGGCCGTACCAGCCCGACGGCACGTACAAACTCGAATACACCAACCCCACGACGGCGGTCGGCAGGGCGAACGGCAAATCGATCGTGGCGTCGACCAGTCTGCGGCCCGGAAACGGATATCGCACCAAGACCCAGGCGATCAACAGGCCGAAGACGACCGAGACGCCCGCGGCGACGGCGGAGGCCCCAAATGTGAGCGCATACGCGGCCTTCGCCCGTTCCGACCACGCGGCGGCCAGAAACTTCGTCGGGCTGAGCGTTGCCGCCTTTAAGAGGCACGCGAACAGCGGCAAGACCAGCAATCCAAACAACCAGAGCAGCGTCGCCGATAAGGCCGGAGCGAACCCTGGCAGCGGCGAGCGAAACTTGCGTCGATTCATGGAGCCTCCCGTGGACGGGTCAGCGGCAGCAAACGACCCTCGGTTCCTTTGAGGAAATACGTCTTTCACAGACGAAGAAAGAAGCCGAGGGGATGGCGCCCCTCGGCTCTTTCTGGTAGTCATCGCTTAGAACTCGCCCACGACTTCGCCGCCGTTCGGCGTGGCCAAACGGATGAACGTCGTGAAGCTGATGTTCTCGCTGATGAACCGGACCGCGCCGTCACCCAGCGTGAAGTGCGCTCCGCCGACGTGGAACGAGTACGGGGCGCCCGTGCCGTGCACACCGAAGACGTACGGCGTGGCGGTGTACGGATACGGCGTCAGCGCGCCGATGTCGTAGCCGTTCGTGGCATTGATGGCGACCGTGCCCAGCAGGTCGGTGCCATCCGCCTTCTCGCCGTAAATCTGGATGTCGCTGGCGGGACGCGCCCAGCCGCCGGAGTTCAACCGGTTCGTCGGCAGCGAGCCGAACTGCTTGCCTTTGCGCCACACGTTCGGACGTCCGGCCGATTCCGCGATAGCGAGCGTGTTCGAGAGGCCGTCGACCACATCGCGGAATTTCTTACCCTGCCGCGTGTTGAGTCCCGTCGTGGGATCGATCGTGGCATTTTTCGGGAAGAAGCCCGGCACCGTGATGTTAGTCGAATCCGCCGGGTCGGTGTAGGTCGCCGGCTTGGTGTCCGGAACCAGCAGATTGTCGTAGACCAGCGGCGAGATCGCGAAGATCGGCGAGTAGCTGCTCGTCGACGACACGGTCTGCGTCCAGCCCGAGCCAGCCACCGGGCTGCCATCCAACTGTCCGCCGGAGACGTCCGACGGGCAGATGTAGGCCGGAAGCTTGTTGTTGACCAGCGTGACGTTCGCCACGTTGTCCCAGTTGACCGACTGGTTGTAAGCGTTGTAAATCTGCGACTGCTCGATGTACGGCAGCAGAGCCGTCAGCACGGCGAAACGGACCGTGCCCGTGGCCGCCGGCCGCAAGCTGGTCGGCAGGTAGCCGTAAGTGCTCTCGAAGTTGTGGAATGCCAGGCCGATCTGCTTCAGGTTGTTCTTGCACTGCGTGCGGCGTGCGGCTTCGCGGGCCTGTTGCACGGCGGGCAACAACAGCGCGATCAGAATCGCGATGATCGCGATCACGACCAAGAGTTCGATCAGCGTGAATCCGCCCCGCTCGCGGCGCAGCGGAAGTTTCCGGGACAGGCGTTGCATGTTCGTCATTCCCCTCAAAATTGGTCAGTTAATTCCGGCCCTGCGGCACTTTGCCGAGGCCCGTAGATTCCCAAAGTGAATTTCAGTCACGTCGTTCGGCGGCGTCAGCGACAACAACACATGGCGCTCTCCTCTCTCTGGACAAATCCGTTCGTTCCGCCGGTTATTGCAGCTCCAACGGCGCCAAATCGTTGTCGCCCTCCGCGACCTGCACCGTCAGATCGGTGGTCTCGGGCCGGGCGTACTTCTTCGGCAAATTGTTCGGGCCGGGAGACGGGCGATCCGGCGGACCCACAACCGTGTAACGCAGCACCAGGGCCTTGTACTCCCCCGCGGGAGCGCCGTCGCTCTTCGAGTAGGTTCCCAACTGAAATGAGCCGTCCTCATTCGTGGTGGCCGTCGGCCGGACCGATTCCGGTACGTCGCCATCTTGCGGGATGAGGGTGATCAGAGCCCCGGCGATGGGCTCGCCTTTGTATTGGACGACTCCCTTGGCCGGATACACAGTTTCCCACGGCTGCTTCGCCTTGCCGCAGCCCGAGAGAAGTCCGCTGAGGACCATCACCCCGAACACTGCGGACGCCGATTTGCTGAAACGCGCTTTCATCTCGACACACTTTTCCTGGAAAGGACCGAATAGCGGCCGGCCGCCCGGCCATGCCTCGTTGGATTCACTAAGGTTTGCAGACAGCCGCCCGGACTCTTGTTCTGCGACGGGCAGGCCAATTCCCGACGCCGGCGCCGAATAACACCGAGCGGAAGGCTCCGAGCAACGCCGACAGCCGGTTCCGCCAAGTCCGATTGCCGTGGACCGGTTTCGAACTGGCGGAAACGATGGCGATCTCGTGACTCACTCCGACCAGTCCGTTCACGCGCCGCACCAGTTGCACGGCGAGGTCGCGCTCGAAGTCGGTCGGCAAGTGGCCGTAGAGTGTGGCGACGCCGTCGCGCACTTCAGCGTGCAGCCGCGTGAAGCCACGGACGCCCGACTGCAACAGCGCTTTTTGCACCCGCGATTCCAATTCGGAGTCCGAGAGCGGCAAACTCGCGCTACGCGCTCGCGACCGCGGCGAAGACTCATCGCGCGCTGCGCTGCTGTCGATCCGACGGCCGGGCACACCGGTTTCTTCCGGCCGCGGCAGCCGCAACGGCAGTTCCGTTTTCGCCGCCGCGCGCACGGCGGGTGAAAGCTCCCAGCGATTTTCAGTCATCAACC
>CAZDGB010000030.1:0-5571 GCA_964504645.1 uncultured Planctomycetaceae bacterium
CAACATGCAGCAGGCCGCCCGCATCAGCGACCAGACAGCGTTCTTCTGCCACGGCCGGCTGGTGGAGGTCGGCTCGACGAAACAAATCTTCCAAAACCCGGTGCAGAAAGAAACAGAAGACTACATCACCGGACGGTTCGGCTAAACTCGGGAGGACGAACGTTTGAATGTCCCCTCGCAGGTGAAGGTTGTCCCATGTCGATTCACATGATTCGCGACCTCGATTCGCTGCATCGCAAGGTGCTGACGATGTGCGGCCACGTGGAGGAAATGATCCACGAGGCGGTCGATACGCTGCATTCGCCGCAGTTCCAAAAAGCGCGAGACATCGTCACCAAAGACGACGCCATCGATGTCATGGATGTCCAGATCGAAGAGGAATGCCTGAAGCTGCTGGCGCTGCACCAGCCGGTCGCCATCGACTTGCGCCGCATCACCACCGTGATGAAGATCAGCGCAGAGTTGGAACGCGTCGCCGACCTGGGCGTGAATATCGCGGAGCGCGCCTGCGGCATTGTGGCCAGCCCGGAGATTTCGGCCCCCGAAAAGCTCAAGGACATGTCCCGCATCGCGCTCGACATGCTGCATCGCAGCATCGACGCCTACGTGCAGCTCGACGTGCGACTGGCGCGGGACGTCTGCCAGAGCGACGACCGCGTCGACCAGTTGAACCGCGAGATCATCGACGAATTGACCGAATTGATGAAGCGCCGGCCCGATTTGATCGTGCCGGCGATCCATTTGTTTTCCGCCTCGCGGCAGATCGAACGCATCGCCGATCACGCGACGAACATCGCGGAAGACGTCGTGTATCTCGTGCAAGGGGAAATCATCCGCCACCGCGGGCGGTTGCAGAATAACGCCGCGTCTCAATCGCGCTCGAAAGCCGGCGTGAGTTGATTGCCACAGAAAACATCGCGCGGCGGAATGTGTCGTGGGCCGCGATTCCGGGACTCGAGAGGCACGGATGACGAAACCGAAACTGCTGGTCATCGAGGATGAGCGGTCGCTGTCCGACATCCTGAAATACAACATGGAAAAAGAAGGCTTCGAGGTCGCGACCGCGGCGGACGGCCAGGAGGGGCTTAACCGCGCCCAACTGATGCAGCCCGACCTGGTCGTCCTCGATCTGATGTTGCCGGTCATCGAAGGCTACGAAGTCTGCCGGCAGCTCCGCAGCGATCCGAAGACACAGGCGGCGCGCATCCTGATGCTCACCGCGCGCAGCGACGAGGTCGACGAGATCGTCGGCTTCAGCATGGGGGCCGATGATTACGTCACCAAGCCGTTCAAGATCAAGCCGCTGGTGCATCGCATCAAAGCGCTCTTGCGGCGCGGCCAGTCAGCGGAGACGGCCTCCGATCAGGTGGAAATCGCAGGCCTGCAGATCGACCGCGTCCACCACACCTGCAAGGCCGAGGGCCGTGAGCTGCATCTCACGCCGACCGAATTTCGCCTGCTGTGGACGCTGGTCCGCAATCCGGGGCGTCCCTACAGCCGGCATGAGCTGATGGACCGCTGCCGCGGCGAGGACGCCAACGCGCTGGAACGCACCATCGACGTCCACGTCCGTTCGCTGCGGCAAAAGCTCGGCGAGCGGTCGGAACTCGTGGAAACGGTCCGCGGCGTCGGCTACCGGTTCCGCCACGAAGCCGCCGAAGCGGTGGAGTAATTGGCCGCGCCGAAATAACATGGGGTCATGACGCTGCGACGTAGCGGAAGTCGTGAGACTTCCGACAAATGCGACAAAGCGTCGGAAGTCTCACGGCTTCCGCTACAAAAGAAGTTGACGGCGTAGGATGACGCGGTGCTGCAAGGCGAACTCTCCGAATCGATCCGACAGCGGCTGGCGAAGTTGCCGCCGCTGTCCATCGGTCGTCTGACGCTGCCGTCGCGCTATTTGCTGTCGCCGCTGGCGGGTTACACGAATCTGCCGTTTCGCCGCGTGGTCCGCGGACTGGGCGGCGTCGGACTGGCGACGACCGATCTCGTCAACGCCCGGGCGTTGCTGGCCGGCAGCGAGAAAACGTGGCAACTGGTCGAGACCTGTCCGGAAGACCGGCCGTTCGCCGTGCAGATCTTCGGCGGCGAACCGAGCGTCCTGCGGGACGCCGCGCAATTGCTCGCAGGCCGCGGCGTCGATTCGATCGACATCAACATGGGCTGCCCGGTCGAGCATGTCACCAAAGTCGGCGCGGGGGCGAGCCTGATGTGCCAGACCGACGCTACGCTGCGGCTCGTGCAAACCGTCGTCGAAGCCGTACGCATTCCGGTGACGGTCAAGATGCGGCTCGGCTGGGACGAGAATTCCATCACTGCGCCGAAGTTCGCCCGCGAGTTCGAGCAGATCGGCGTCGCCGCGGTCGCCATCCACGGGCGGACGCGAGCCCAGGGGTTCAGCGGCCGCGTGAGCCGCGACGGCATCCGGCAGGTCGTCGAAGCGGTGGAACGGATCCCGGTGATCGGCAACGGCGATATCCGCACCATCGCCGATGGCATTGCGATGTTCGCCGAGACCGGCTGCCGGGCGATCTCTCTCGGCCGCGGCGCGCTCGCCAACCCGTGGATCTTCCGGCAATTCGTCGCGTGGGAACAAACGGGGGAGCCGGGACCGTCCGGAACCTTCGAAGACCGGCTGCGACTCCTGCGGATGCAATTCAGCTTCCTTGAAGAGCGACACGGCACAGAGCGAGCCATCAGCGCGTTCCGCAAAATGGCGCACTGGTATCTCAAGGCGATGACCGTACCGGCGCCGCTGCGCAATCAATTTCAAATGGCCCGCACCAAGCCGGAATTCGAAGCCGCGCTGGCCGACATCATCGAACATGGCCCCAGCCGCCGAAACGCCGCCGGCGAACTTCCCGAGTTGCACATTCCCGTTCCCGCCGGCCCGGTAGAACGCTGGTAGAGTGGACAGCGGGCGGAGAACATCGCACAGTGAAATGTCGCACGTTCTGATTGGCTTCACCACTCACTTCTATGATCGACCACGAACTCCGCATGGGCTGTTACGTGCAGCTTGCCTGTCTGTCGCATCAGAAACGGCAGGCGATCAAGCGTGACCAGTTCTTTTTGCTCGCCGGGGCGGAAGCGTGCCGGGCCGGTTGGCCGGAGATCGGCGAGCGCTGCCGGGAACTGCTGTTGGCATCGAACCCGCATCACGCGACGAAGAAGTTTCCTACACTGGCCGAGGCGCTCCGCGACGCCAATTTTCAGAAACTCGTCGCACAGCAGGAACGCCACTGCTCGCCCGAACGGGCCGAGCATCTGCTCCACGAACTTGGACTGGATCCCCGCGGCGGCGAGCCGGAGCGAACGCGCGGCGAGCGGATGTCGGAATTGTTGGCCGAGATCGTGATCGATCCGCCGGCGTGATCGGAGATTATTCCGGCTCCACCGTCTTGCGCGGCCGGCGTTTGGCCGGCGTGAATTTGATCTGGGGACGTTCCAGCGGTTTCTCGTCGGCGAGCGGTTTCTCCTCGACTTTGGATTCCGTAATTTCAGGATCCGCGTCGATGACTTTCGCGGCGGATGTCGGCGCGATCACGACCGTCGACGCCGGGTTCTCGCCGAAATCGGCATCCTTCACTTGAGCAGGCGGCTGTTCCGCCGGCTGAGTTTTCGATTTGACCGCGCGCTTCGGCACGGGCGGTGGAGCGATCGCCGAAACGGTTTTCGCATCAGGGATGCGCAGCTTCATGCCGACCTGCAAATCGTTGGCGTCGCGCAGCAAGTCCTTATTCGCTTCGTAGATCGCGTAGAACTTTGCCTGGCTGCCGAGGTATTTGCCGGCGATCGACGACAGCGTTTCGCCGCGCTGGACCTCGTGGACGATGCCCGAAACTGCAGGCGTCGCTTCGGCCTTATACGCTTCATCAGCGGCGACCTTCGCCGGCGGCTGTTCAACGACCGGAGCGGCGGCTTCCGACGGCGCGACAGAGGTTACGGTTTCGGGTTGAATCGGGTCTGGCGCCGGAACCGGGACGCTCGGCGGCGACGCGTCCCCCGTGAACGGATCGTCTTGCTCGGCCTGCAACTCTTCCCAGCGCGGGAGCTTGCGTTCCCCCGTGCGGGGATCGCTTTCGGCTCGCGCTACTGCAGCACGCGCGGGGACTTCCTTCTCTGCCGCAACCGATTCAACTTCTGAGATGTACGGCGTCAATCGCTTCTCGGCGATCTCGCGATTCACCGTCTCCGCCGATTCCAGGGCTGGAATACGGCTTGCCGGGTCCGGTTCGTTGCGGAAGAAGAATGCCGCGACCGCCCCGATCAACAGCACGCCCAGCGCCAGGCCGACCTTCTGATCCCGCTGCATGATGAGTCTCCGAGGTTTCGTTCCTCGCAGTCATCGGCGGCGGCATGAGAGAAAATCGAAGACGAATCGCAGAATTCGCGCTCCGCCGGCGAACGCGCGGACAACAAAGGAGTTGCCACGCTTCTGCGGAGAACTCGCAGAAAATCGGCCACACGTCGGGTTTGTCGTGAAGACGACGCGAATCCGCAGAAAATTCGCTTGACGAACAGCAAATCGTCGGAACGGAAGCGCAGGCGAGCGTCGAGGCGTCAGCCCGACGTGATCAGGCCATCCATCGGAAGCGCCGGCCTGCCAAGACGAAAACAGGAACCATCGCCCACATCGCGAGGAAACCCGGTTCCGGCACGGCGGCGGGCGTCACCGATGCGAACGTGGAACCGATGCGGATTTCGTCCGTCGTCCATGCCCCGGCGTTGTTCAAGTAAATGAAATCGGCAAGCGGCATGTCGTAGTCGGTCTTCACCGCGTTCGCCACCGCGGGCTGCAGTCCGCCCGGCGTTGGATTCACGTAGAGCGAAAACCGGTCGTTGCCCGGCAGGAACTCGGCATGCAAGACGAGCAAGACCGTCGTGCCGGCGACGGGCGCGACGGCGGACGACGAGATCGCATCGGTCGGCCCTTCAAGGCTATACAGATCGACCGGCCCGGACTTGCCGATGAAGAGTCCCTCCAGATTCAAGCCGCCGTAGAAACCGAATCCCTCGTCGGGCCGCAACAGGAAGCTGAGATAGAGGCTGGTGTTGTCGGCGCCGTAGGTCTCGCTCAAAGGGCGGGTATAGAATGCCACGGTCCCGGAAACGGGCGGCGCGGACGCAACCGATCCGCCCGATGTCGCAAGATTGGAGTAACTCAAGCCCGCATCCATCGTTGCCGACAATCCGGAGCCGTCCCACGCCCCGGACCAGCCGAGGCCGCCGTTCTGCCCGGCAAGCGGCGAGCCGCTCGCATAATCGAAGCCCTCGTAGACAACCAAACTCGCGTCCGCCGCCAGCGGCAATCCGAACAGAGCTAGTAGCGTGATGGCTTGAGCCAATCGCATGGGAACTCCTCAATGCTCCGATCAACTTGGCCCGCGAGATGGAAATCCAACCTGCGACGATGCTAGCGAGCCATGCAGACTGCCGCAAGCTGCGGTTCGCACTGACCTCAAGCTTCATGCCTTTTTTAAGTAGGGTGGGTGGGGGGGGGGGGGGGGGCCCCCGGGTGGGGGGTTTTTTTAGGGGGCGGGGGGGGGGGGCCCCCCCCCGGCCCCCCCC
>CAZDGB010000030.1:5581-33159 GCA_964504645.1 uncultured Planctomycetaceae bacterium
TTCCTTCCGACGGTGGGCCTCGCAGAGCCTCGACCCACCCTACGAAATCGCAGATTCAAATGGCGGTGGTCATAGCGCCGATCTGTGCCGAGAACGCGATCACCGCACAGTTTCGCGATCGAACGCCACCGCTGCGGCGAGCGGATGCTGCCGGCCCTGGAGATAGTCCCTCAGAATTGCCGCTGCCAATACGCTGAACGTGATGCCGTTTCCGCCATAACAGAGTGCGAACAGCAGCGACGGCCGTTCTGCGTGCGGGCCGATGAACGGCAAATTGTCCGGCGTCTCGCCAAACGTGCCGGCCCAGGCGTAGTCGATCACGAACGGAATGCGGGGAAACATTGCGCGAACGCGCGCTTCGATTTTCGCCACACGGCTCTCCAACAGTTTGTCGCGGAGTCGCTCGTTGCGGAAATCGATGTCTTCGCCCCCCGCCATGAGGCGACCGTCCGCCGTCGTCCGCAGATACAAGTACGGCCGCGCCGATTCCCAGATCAGGCAGCGTTCGGGCCAGCCGGGAAATTCCGGCACCGGCTCGCTGACAAACGCAAACGTGCTGATCAACTTCGCAACCGGCTTTGGCAGAAAAGTCTGACTCTCGTAGCCGGCGGCGATGATCCCGTAGCGTCCGGTCGCCGAGCCGTTTTCGGTGAGAAACGTGATCCCCTGCGAATGGAGTTCCACGTCGCGCACCGGACTGCGGTCGAAGATTTTTCCCTTCCGCTGGGAGATGCGTTGCAGCAACGCATGGGCGAGCCGATACGGATCGACTTCCGCCGCGCCGGTCGACCACAACGCCGCCGGCGCTGTGAAGTCGAAGTGTGAACGAACGGCGGCTTCATCCCAGAACTCGACGGGAATCCCTTGCTGCTGCCGAACGAGGGCTTCGCTTTGTAATTTCGCCGCGTCTTCGGCCGTGGACGCCAGATAGCAACTGGGCCGCGAGCGGAATCCGACGTCCGCATCGACTTCTTCGCTCAACCGGCGCACGTGCTCGCAGGCGGCGAGTCCCGAGCGATACAGATCATTCGCGACGGGTCCGCAGAGCTCCTGCAATTCCTGCAGCGAAACGTCCATCTCGTATTGCAACAGCGCTGTGCTCGCACAGGTGCTGCCGGCCCCGACGTCGCGGCCGTCGAGCATGATCACCGATATTCCGGTCTTCGTCAGCTCGTCGGCGATCATCGCCCCGGTGATCCCCGCCCCGATCACGACGACGTCTGCCGACACGTTTTCGTGCAAGGACGGATAGCTGCGGACCAAACCGTTGCGCAAAAGCCAGTACGGCTGTGCGGAGTGGAGTTTCATGGCGTGACTCGTCAGGCGGTCGGCGTCCGGTCAAGCTGATCGCTAGAGACGCAACGCGGACCCGAATAAAGTTCTCTTGTTTCGCCTGACGAGGGAAAGCAAATTCCGGACCGCCGCGACTAACAACGGCGCCGCTCATTTTTGTCAGCGATCTTAAGCCGGTTCGTCCAGTGCGTCAGGTTCTGCCTCCACGGCGGTCTGCGTCCGCGGCTTCGCTCTCTCCGCCGGCGGCAACAGCGACTGGATCAGCCGCTTCATGGTGATCAGGCTCGCGTTCATGATGTCTTCTTCGTGACAGTTCAAAATCCGCGAGGACTTGTCGATCTCCGTCTTGTTGTACGTCTGCTCGATCCGCCAGGCATCGCCGTCCTGCACGCTGTTCAAGTAGCGGACGACTTCCAGCAGCGTGCGAATCGACTCGTTCGCCACCTGCTGCTGCGACGTTTGTCGTTTTTGCCGCTGGAGTTCATAGCGGCGGCGATCCATTTCACGCCGCGCCGCCGCTTGGCCTTTGCGCGCCGATGTGCGCTGAGGAAGGGGTTCGTCGTTCATGGGAGTCTCTGAGCTGCGATGCACAGGGGACGAATAGAGATGACTTCACCATACGAACGGTTCGGCGATTTGTATAGATGATTCCCGAGGATGGGGAGAATGGCCAGTTCATAGTCTTGTCCTTCCTTGGACGCGTCGAGGGCCGACGATTAACCAAACATCTTTTCAACCGGCTGGCCGGTCGCCAGCGGGTAGGGGCGATTTTTCAGGTCGTGCAGCAGCGTCGTGGGATCGAGGCCGAAGCGCCAGAAGGGGGTCGCCGCGAGATCGCCGGGCGTCATCGGTTCGGCAACGGGAAATGCGCCGATCTTGTCGCTCGCGCCATACACGCTTCCGCCGCGGACGCTGCCGCCGGCCAGCACGATGCTGAAGCAATCGGGCCAATGGTCGCGGCCGCCCCCTTCCGCCGGCGTAATCCGCGGCGTGCGGCCGAACTCGCCCAGCCACAGGATGAGCGTCGAGTCCAACAACCCGCGGGTTTCCAGGTCTTCGATCAATGCGGAGAACGCCAGATCGGTCGCCGGCAATGCGATGTCCTTCAAGATGCTGAAGTTCTTGAAGTGCGTGTCCCAATCGTCGCCGCCGCCGATGTCGGCATCGCCGTGCGCGAAGTTCGCCGTCACGAACGGGACGCCGGCTTCCACCAGCCGCCGCGCCATCAGCACGCTTTGCCCATGCTTCGTCCAGCCGTAGCGGTCGCGCGTCGCCGGGGTTTCCTGGCCGATGTCGAACGCGCGATGCACGGCGTCCGACCCCAGCAAGTCGATGGCTCGCTGATAGTGCCCGTCATTGGAAAGGGATTCCGCGGCCCGCTCCTGCCAGCGCGTTTGCTGATCGAGCGTTCGCCGCAGCGATTCGCGCTGGCCCAAACGATTCAACGACGTTTCGCGCGGCAACGACAACTCCGCGACGCGGAAGTCGGATACGTTGGCGTCTTGCGCCACTTGGAACGGTTCGTACGCCGGCCCCAGATAACCCGGCTCTTGCCCCGGCAATTTGACGACCCGCGTCACTACATGCGGCAACGCGACGTGCGGCGGCAACGCGTGCGGATTCTCACGCAGCCGGCTCACGACCGATCCGTAACACGGAAAGCTGTTGGCGTGATCGGCGAAGATCAGGCCGTCTGGTTCGAACGGCGTGTGCCCAGTCAATGTTTCGACCGCTGCCCCGTTGTGATCGCGCATCCGGTGATGCAGACTCCGCACGATCGCCAACCGGTCGGCGAGCTTCGACAACCGGGGCAAATGCTCGCAGACTCGAATCCCGGGCACGTTGGTCGCGATGTCCGTAAACTCGCCGCGAATCTCCGCCGGCGCGGCGGGCTTCATGTCGAATGTGTCGTGATGACTCGGCCCGCCCGGTTGGAACAGCAGGATGCACGACTTGATCGCCGGCCGGTGCACGGCGTCTGTTCCCCGCGCCAACCGCCCGAGCGGCAGCCCCAGCAATCCTGCGACGCCGGCGCGGAGGAGGTCGCGGCGGGGAAGAAAACCGGAGCGAAAGCTACGGCGGGCGTGTGTTGCGGACATGGGCCACACTCCAACGGCAAGCGTCGCGGCGTCAGCCCGACGTGTTCTTCTATCGGCGATGCCGCGGTCCACAAGAGTCTACTATCGCCCTCCGTTCCGATCAATTGCCTCTTCCTACACCGCGGACGACAAATTGCGGCGAGAGTTCCGCCGTGATGCGGTACGATGACGGCCAACCGTCGCTTGATCCGATTCACACCTTCCGGAGCGCAAAGCCGATGAGCCGAATCCTCTTTGTCCGGCTGACGATGTGGGCGTTGCTGATCCTGTTGACGCCGGGGATCGCATTCACCGCAACGCCCCAGAAATCGAAAGACGCCAAAGAGGCCGAGGAAGCAGCCCAACGCGCGGTGAAAACAATTCCCACGAAAATCGCCGGCAAGTACGAGCATGGCGAACTCGTCGAGTTGCGCGTCCGCGACCGCATGGCGTATCTCGTCAAACCGACGGGTGAGGTCGATCCGCAGCGCCGCTGGATCTGGATCTGCCCATTCTGGCTGGGCATCAACAACGGTTTCGGCATCGTCGAGCATCGGTTTTATGTCGAGCGGATGCTGGAGAAGGGGTTTCATGTCGCCGGCATCAACGTCGGCACGTCGTGCGGCAGCCCGAAAGCCGCCGAAGTCTCCCACGAGTTCTACAAGCTGCTTATCGAG
Source organism: uncultured Planctomycetaceae bacterium (assembly GCA_964504645.1). Taxonomy (GTDB): domain Bacteria; phylum Planctomycetota; class Planctomycetia; order Planctomycetales; family Planctomycetaceae; genus CAZDGB01. The sequence continues at coordinate 9,630 of CAZDGB010000030.1, forward strand.
CAGCACGACCTGCACCAGCGCTGCCGGCTCGTCGGGCAGAGCAACGGCGGACTGATCGCCTACGGATGGGCGTTCCGGCATCCCGAGTGCGTCGAGCGCATCGCCGGCATCTGCCCCGCCACCGATTTCCGCACCTGGCCGGGACTCTACAACACGATCCAATTCCCGGAGAAGGGGCTCGACTACGGCCTGTCGCTCGACGAGTTGACGAACCGCATCGCCGACTTCAATCCCGTCGACAACCTCGCCCCGCTCGCCAAGGAGAAGGTCAAGATCCTGCACATCCACGGCGACAAGGACGAACTGGTCCCGATGAAAGAGAACTCCACCGTTCTTGCCGAGCGCTATCGCACATTGGGCGGCGATGCGCAGATCGTGGTCCTGAAAGGCCTGGGCCACGGCGGCAACGAACTGTACGAGTCGCTGCCGTTCATCGAGTTTTTGACGGAACCGTGATCGCCCGCCGGGTTCCCAAGCCATCGGCAGTTATTCGTCGCGGCGAACGGCGGCGGCTTGGTGTTGTTCGGCATTGTCCCGCAGAGTGAGTTGAAAACAGGCCGCTTCTTCCGCGTTGCGGACGAACAGCCGGCCATGCGCCACCACGGGATGATTCCAGGTTTTGCCTTCGATCGCCGGGAACCGCACCAGTTCCTGATGTTTCTCCGGTTCGGCGGCCACCAGTGCGGCTTCGCCCGTCTCGGTCAGCACGAGCAGCAGCCTTTGATCGGCGATGAGGAGCACTTGCCCGTTCCCATAGCCGCGAGCGCGCCAGGTGCGTTTACCGTCCTTCAAGCGCACGCAAGTCAGCAAGTTGTTGTCGAAGCCATAGAGGTATTCATCCTGGATGACGAGGTCGTTGTAGTAAGGCCGGATGTCGCGGGTGGTCCATTGTTCGCTGGTTTGCCATTTCTCGCCGTCGCGCGTGATGCTGACCCGGCGCGTGCCGATTCCCATGCCCGTGCCGATCAATAAGTCGCTCTCTGAGATTTGCGCCGGCTGCACGACGCGGGCGACGCCGTCGCTCGGCCAGGGATGGCTCCACAAGAGTTCGCCGGTTTCCGGCACGAACGACGACAGGCCGGCGTCGGTCGTGATCAGCAACTGTTCGACGCCGTCGATCGTCGTGTTCTGGGTCGAACAGTAGCTGAGCGCTCCTTCGCCGGCCGACCAGGCCAATTCGCCTGTATCGGCGCGATAGGCCAACACGCTTTTCTTCTCCGGAGCGCCGGCGAAGACGGTCACCAAACCGTGCGCGACCAGCGGCGAACTCGAGAAGCCCCATTGCGGGATTTTCGCGACGACGTCTTCCACCAGATCCCGGACCCAAACCGTTTTTCCCGCCGCGGCGTTCAGGCAGTTGAGTTTGCCGTTGGCCCCTAACGCATAGATCTTGCCGTCATGAAACGTCGGCGTGCCGCGCGGGCCCGCGCCGGCGACCAACTCGTTGAACCGCGTGGCGTCCCGGTGCGACCAGACTTCGTTCCCCGTGGCGGCATCGTAACAGACAACGCATTCCTCCTCGCCGCGCTGCTCCTGCGTGAAAACGCGTTCTCCGATCACCGCGAAGGACGACCAGCCGGGACCGATGCGATGTTTCCATAAGAGCTTGGGAGGCGATTGCTCCCAATTCGTCTCGATTTGTACGCCGGTCAAACGGCCGTCCCGCTGCGGGCCGCGAAACCCGGTCCAGTCTCCCGGTTGTTCTGCGAGTTCCGCCGCGTCTGTCGCGGAGACGTCGCCGTTGCCCGCCGGGGCCGCGCTCGTCGATTTCAACGAGGACAACAGCACTTGTTCCGGCGTCGGCGTCCACCGCCAGTTGAACTTCGCCGCGAAGGTGCCGTCCATGCCGTCCACCCGCAGCGACGAGAATAACGCCCCCACGGCGACGAAGAAGAGAATCAGTCCGTTCCGACGGATCGGCCAACTGAGGGGAGAACTCAACAAGAGCCAGACCACCCATCCAGTGGCCAGCACGGGAACCGCATACAGGATCAAAGCCATCATCGGAAAGTCGTTCCCGGCGATGAGCGCCGTGCCGGCGGAGACAACCACCAGCGCCAAGGCCACCGTCAATCGGTCGCTCCAGCGCACGCCGCTGGCGAACAGCCACCAGAGCAATAGCCCGGCGGCAACCGCCAGCGGCGCGATCAACAACCCGATGAAAAATTTGAGCGGCGAGCCTTCTCCCGTCGACACCCACGCCCGGACGAGCCACAAAGCTAACACGAGCAAGATTCCCGGCCAGAGCCGCAATTTCATCGGCGGAGCGGCCGTCGCGGACGCCGTCTGGGGTTGAATCGTCGAGACGCTCATGAAACACTCCGGTGCGAAAGAAGGCACAGTCTCTTTTACTGTACCGGTTCATTATATACTGGTATCATTATCCGTCAACACGAATTTCCAGCCGGATACATCCTGAATGGTCGAACCGGAAGACCTGGCGCCGCTGATGGCGGAATTCGGCAAGGCGTACACCCGCAAAATCTACGAGGAAATGGGCCGAGCCGGCACCACCCCCGCGCGGGCGCGACTGTTAATGACGCTGCAATGCCAGGGAAGCAGCAAGATGTCAGACCTCAGCGGCCACCTCTCCGTGACGCCGCGAAATGTGACGAAGCTCGTCGACGGCCTGGAAGCCGAAGGCCTCGTCGTCCGCGAACCCCACCCGCATGACCGCCGCGCCACTCTCATCCGGATCACTCCGGCCGGCATGCTGGTCTGCAAGGAAAGCGCCATGGCAAATCACGCCGCTGTGACTGCCCTTTACGAACACCTCACACCCGCCGACCGACAGCAGTTGGCGCGGTTGCTGAAAAAATTGATCGCGGGGCTGGCGGAGGGGGAGAAGCGATAATCCATCGCCAGGTTGGCCCACAAAAGGACGTGCCACTGCTTCGGAGTCCGCGGAGAAGCAGTGCCGAAAGCCCAGTCACACTGCTTGGCCCAAAGCGGCCAAGCAGTGGCACGTTTTCGATGCGATTGTGGATCAAGCAGGGCCACCCCGCCCGTTTATCGAGTTCTTGATGGAACCGTGATCTCTCGCCGGGGTTGGTCGCTGGCCAGACTCGCCGTTTGACCGGGGCGTCACTCGCACAGGGGATTCAATCGAATTCAATCCCAGACGTATTTTTCGTCCCATTCGATTTCGTAGCGCCGCAACCATTCCCGCAGTTCGTCCTGGAACGACTGCTTCGCATGATGCTCTGCCTGGTTGCGAATGTATTCGCGCACGGCTTCCACATTCGACTGACTGACCGAAAGCGCGGCATAACCGGCCTGCCAATGAAACTCCAGCGAGAGACCGCGCGACTGATTGACCCAGGCGGACGAGGTTGATTTGATCTTTCCCACGGCATCGGCAATCGAGATTGTCCGCCCCAGTTGAAACAACAGGTGGACGTGGTCCTCGACACCGCCCACGATTAACGATTGGCAACCCAGATTGTTCGCAGCCCCACCCAGGACACGGAACAATTCATCCCGCCATTCCTCTGCCAGAAGCGTCGCACGGTTCTTGGTCGAGAACACTGCATGCAAGTACACCTTGGCCAGCGACATCGAGTTCCCAGGGCGTTGCCCTGGGCTGACGGAATGAGCCTTTAAGGCTCGAAGACGTCCGTCGACGCAGCAGGACGCACACCCACGACTCACACATCCACAGCCCATTCATGGCTTGGCGGCCTGAAGGGACGATTCCACCAGCCCAGGCCAACGGCCTGGGAGCGGGAATCGGGGAACGATGTTCGGCCCTGAAGGGGCCGTTCGCGTTCTGCGGCAAGATCGGGTTTATGCCGCCTGAACCCAGACGCTCAAAGCAGCGTCTGGGCCACCCCGCGGGATATATGCGCAGTACTTACCAACAGTGGGCATGGCATCCGGCGGCTTCAACTTCTAGAAAAAGCCGCCGCCGCGGCCAAACTCAACTTCATCCGCATTGATGGGGATCGCGTCAAATTGGATCGCGCCGGACCACAGCCGTCGTTCAATCTCGTCGGCGTTGAAACCATACATGACGCCGACCCGTAGCGGAGCATCCAAACGATACGGCGGTCGGTCGCCGACGCTGAGATACCAGTTTTCATCGGGGCGACTCGAAACCTTCATTTCGATCGAACTTTCCGCTTGCAGTTCGTGCAATTCCATGCCGGTACCGCACCAATGCCATCCGGTATCGACCCAATGGGATCGCACGCGACGCTGATACCACGACTGGGGGTAGCTTTGATCGTAGCCGTCGTAGAAAATCGGCTTCTGCAGGGGATTGGTCAGCTTGAGGACGGCGTATTCTCGGCCATCCTCTACTACAAAGCCGACAAATCGAAGCGAAGGCGTCTCGTCGGCCGAGGACGAAGCAAGCCGTGGAATCCCCGCCAGCGAAGAAAGAGCCGCACTATCCGACAACAACAATCCCGTGGAAAGGATCGCCATGAAACAAATGACTAGACTGGCGACGCCACGAGGCCGGCTATGCATGATGTATGCACATTTCGCTACGCACTCCTAACCTTCAAATCACACTCTTGATTGTGATGCGATTTCTGAGAGTCATCAATCGCATTATATAGTGTGAAGTCTGAAATGCAGAAGCACGCTTCTGCGAAGCGTCGCTAAGGATCACACCAACTCCCGAATCACATCCCCCTCCGCCAGCATCGGGATCGGTCTCCCGGCGAAGTCGGGGAACGTTTGGTGGAAGTCGATGCCAAGCTGGTGGTAGATCGTGGCGAGGATGTGGGCCGGTTTCAGCGGGCGGTCGATGGGGTGTTCGGCTTTGCTATTCGTGGAGCCGATGATCTGGCCCCCTTTGATGCCGCCGCCGGCCATCATGACGCTGATCGCGTCGCCCCAGTGGTCGCGGCCGGGGATGGGGATGCCGGGTTGGCCGTTGTTGATTCGCGGCGTGCGGCCGAATTCGCCCATGACGACGACGAGCGTTTCGTCGAGCAGGCCGCGAATCGACAAGTCGTCGAGCAGCGCGCCGACGGCTTTATCCATCGCGCGGAAGTTGTTCGCGTGGGCCTTCTCGACGTCGGAGTGGTTGTCCCAGTGGGGCATGTCGACGGTGACGAACGTCACGCCGGCTTCCACGGCGCGGCGGGCCATCAGCGTGTAGCGGCCCCACGGGTTGTTGCCGTACTTGTCGATCAGCTTCGGGTCTTCGTGGTCGATGTTGAACGCTTCTTTCGCCTTACCGGAGAGGATCATCGACATCGCCGACTGCTGGTAGCGGTCCATCGAATCCATCATCCGCGTGGCGTCGATCTTGCGTTCGAGCTTGTCGAGCGACGTCAACAGGCCGGCCCGGCTGCCGGTCCGTTCGATCTCGGGCGAGGTCAGGCTTTCGAGGCACTGCGGCGGACGCGAGGGGTTTGCCGAGGCGTGGCTCAGATAACTGTACGCCTTGTCGACGTCGAACGGGTTGTACGCGCCACCGAGATACGCGGCCCCCTGATAGCCGGGATAGATATAGACGGCGTGCGCGGCCGGCAGTCCGACATAAGCCGGCATGCCGGGCTGCTTCGGGCCTTTGATCTTGGAGATGTACGAGCCGACCGAGGGGAACTTCTGCGGCAAGTCGACGCTGGTCGAACCGAACTTGCCGGTGAGCATCCAGTGCGCCCCGGCGAAGTGGTCGCCCGTGTTGTGATGGACCGAGCGGATGAGGGCCATCTTGTCGCCGTGCTTCGCTTCCGACTGCAAGAGTTCGGAGACGAACATGCCCGGCACATTGGTCGGCATCGCGCCAAACGGGCCGCGGTATTCGCGCGGCGCTTCGGGCTTGGGATCGTAACTTTCGAGCTGGCTCGGCCCGCCGTCGAGCCAGACGAGAATCACCGATTTGCCGGTGTTCGTCGCGGCCCCTTCGGCCCGCATCCGCAAGAGATCGGCGAGCGACAGCCCGGAGAGACCAAGCAACCCGGTCTTGAGCGCCGTGCGGCGCGTGAAGCCCTGACAGTTTTTCGCGGCGGAACCGGATTGGATTTGGAGCATGGCGGGATGTCAGCGGCGGGGTTTTGGTTGGCAAGCACCGCAGGGACGCAGCCCTTCGGCATCGGAAATACATACACAGAAGTTTATCGGTTTCCGGGGCAGGTGGGAAGCAGAAAATGGGCTGCCACACTAAGATGAAACGCACGAGTTCGACCGCGTGTTGCCGCCGTGATGGAGCCTGCTCATGTCCGCTGATCGCCATTTGACCGCCATCTGTCTGCTGGCGCTGATGGGACTGTGCCGCTCCGGTTTTGCGGAGGAGAGTCCCGCTGCTCCGGCTGTTCAGGACGGCGAGAAGGAGGCGAAGAAATCGTCCGGGATCGCGGACTTGAAACACCTGGGATCGGTCCGGATGCCGCCGTGGGGGAAAGGGCAATACGGTCCGAACTATCCCAACTTCTACCAGGTGATGACTCCCGTGCCGGAGACGACAAACCGGCTGTACGTCACGTGGAAACGTGCGGTGGGAATTATCGAGTTGCCGGAACCGGCGAAAGGAAACCCCGCGGAGGCGCCGGAGGCCAGTTGGGTGACCACGCCCGTCAAAGTGGGGGATGCGTTTGAAGCCGCGGTGGTCAAGACGGGCAGCATGGCGCATTGGGCGGAACTGCGGGGAATCGCCTATCACCAAGGAAAGATCTGGCTCAACTATGGCAAGTACTATCACGTCGATCCGGCGTCGTACGCGAACCTGAATTCCATCGACGCCAATCTGGACGCGGAGAGCGAAACCAAACTCCATGACATTTTTACGATTCAAGGGCTTCGGCCCATCGTCAAGAATCATGCGGGTTTTCTGGCAGCGATCCCGGAGGATTGGCATCCGCGCTGCGAATTCTTGCGGGGAAATTTCTGGCAGAACGGAGAAGACGGCGGCCCGAGGCTGCAAGCCGTGGATATTGACGGGCGAGATCCCTCGCAGCTCTTCTACGTCTGGGCGCTGATCTACGATCAGCAACATCCGGTGGGCAAAGACTGGTCGACCTTCGATTCCTGGACCAGCGTCGTCTTTCTCGAAAAGGGGGAGCGGAAATACATCGGCATCACGGTGCGGAAAGGCACGGCGCCGGGCTGGTATGGCGGCAAAGAGAGCTCCAACGGCATCGTCGACAAATGCAGCGAAGCCCAGGGACGGCATGCCTACCCGTACACGCCGCAACTCTGGCTCTTCCGCTGGGACGACATCCTGGCGGTGATGAACGAGACCAAGCGGCCCTGGGAACCGAAGCCGGTGCAAAAGATCCTCATGCCGGAGTTCGCCAGCGAATGCAGCCGGGTGAGCGGCACGACGTTCCTGGGCGACAAGCTCTGGGTGCTGGAAGAGTACGCTGTTTCCGCAACGCCCGCGAGTTACGATCCCCGCGTCAACGTGCTGCACTGCTATGAGATTTCTGGCGTGAAGAACGCTTCTCAGGCAGCCGAGTAGTTCACAGCAACTCGGAGATGACTTGTCCGTCCGGAAGAACGGGGATCGGGCGGCCCGCAGCGTTGAGGGTCGTCAATTCGGGGTCGATGCCCAAGTGGCGGTAGACGGTGGCCAGCACGTCGGCTGGACCGACTGGGCGTTCGATCGGGAGTTCGCCGTTCGGGCTGGACCGGCCGATGATCTGACCCATGGTCAGCCCGCCGCCCACCAGCAGCAGATTTCCGAGTTTGGCCCAATGATCGCGTCCGCCGGTCGGATTCACGCGCGGCGTGCGCCCGAATTCGCCCCAGACGACGAGTAAGACCTTTTGATCGAGGCCCCGTTCGTACAAGTCGTGAATCAGCCCCCATAACAACTGATCGAGGGGCGGGCCATTGAGATTCATGCCGCGGCCCAAGCCGTCGTCCGGCGCGCCGCGGTGCTCGACGACGTTGCGATGCCAGTCCCAGCACAGGGAATCCGGTGCCAGATTCAACGTGACGAATGTCACGCCGGCCTCCACCAACCGGCGGGCGAGCAACCCCATCTGTCCCCAGCGATGCCGGCCGTACCGATCGCGGATAGCCTGCGGCTCGTCGTCGAGTCGGAAGGCATTCCGGGCCTCTCCGCTGACGACCATGTCCAAGGCCAGCCGGCTGGACTCGTCCAATTGCGCAACGCTCGCCGATGCGCGGTCCAGCGCTCGCGGCAGGCGCTCCAGCGCGGAACGTAGCGACCGCCGGTCGGTCATGCGATCCAGCGTGAGGTCGTCTGCGAGCGTGAGATTCGCCGTGTCCCGCTGGAGGTCGGCCAGTTCGAATTCCTCCCGCATCCAATCCTGGACGACTCGGAACGGCGCATGCGCCAACCCGAGGTGTCCTGTCCCCATCGTCTGTTCGATCTCGGTGCCGCGGCCGGAATCCTGCAGCAGCGCGTAGGCCGGCATCCCGGGACGCAGGGCTCCGCGAAAGCGCGAGACAATCGCACCGTTCGCAGGGTGGGACGGGCGCGCGTTCGCGCCGGGATAACCCGTGATGCACCAATGTGTGGCGATGAAATGATCGTCGGTGGTGTGAGTAAAACTGCGAAGGAGCGCACAGCGATCCATCAGCTGCGCGGTGAGCGGAAGTTTCTCACAGACGAGAGCGCCAGGCAGTTTCGAGGCAATGGGTTGATACGGCCCCCGGATTTCCCGCGGCGCGTCGGGCTTCGGATCGAACGTCTCGAACTGGCTCGGGCCGCCCCCCAGCCAGACTTGAATCACGGCGGTATCGGCGCGCGAGCGACCGGCGGACGACGCGGCCTGCAAGCGCAAGACGTCAGCCAAAGACAAACCGCAGCCGCCCGCCATCAAGCTGGCCTGCAACCAGCGGCGGCGCGACACGAGTCCATCAAGTCGGAGACTTGAAATTGGTCCCTGCATCCGCGGCATCAAGTCCGCAGCCCTTTGCGAGGAAGTGTGCGTCGCCAGCGAACGATGCGCTTGACGCATCAAAGAGATTACATGAATCTCTGCCCGTCGACAACGTCTTTCGCGCCGACGGCGTTAAACCGGGCCAATCTGGCAGTCGCCCAGCAGCGGTGCGGCATTCGGCGCCGGCTCGATGGCACGGCGAAATGCGAATGGCCAGTGATTGAAGGCCAGCAACGCCGCATAGGCCGCGCAGCACAACGGCGCGAGCCACACGGCTTGACCCGGCGGCGAAATGTGGCGGCCGACTTCCCAACTGCCGACGGTTCCCAGCGCGAGCGCGATCAGACCGAATCCAGCGAGTTTCCGCTGCTGCAAATCTGCGTTGGCCCACGCCAGCGCGATCGCCGGGCCGAGCAAAGCGTACGTGTTGTTCTCCGTCCGCGGATTGAACAACAGAATGTATGCCGCGGAAATGGAGTACAGGAAAATGCTCGTACGAGCTGCGGAACCTTGCCGCTTGACTCCGAACGCCAACGCCAGCGTGCCGAGCGCGGCGGCAAGGCGCACGCCGAGTTTCGTGTGCTCGCCGATGTCCAGCCCGCCCACTTTCAGCGCGCCGAAGAGATTCGCCCAATACGTTTCATCGCCCAAATCGGCGGCGATCCGCAGTTCCTCGGACGCGGCCTGGTATTGCTGCAGAACGTAATGAGGATTCTGCAACACGAAAGGCAACGCCACGACAACGAGCATCCCGACGGCGAGCCGCCAAGTCAGGCGGCGATACAAAGCCGCGAGCAGTAGAATCAACACGAGAATCAGCGGTTTGACGGCGAATCCCAGGCAGATCCAGCACGCCGCTCGGCTGAAGCGTTCCTCGGCGATGTCCGCGAGTGCGAGCATCATCAGGCCGCTCATCAACAGCGTGGCTTGCCCGTTGCGGGCCGAATCGAACGCCATCAAACCCGCGAGCGCCGACAGCCACACGAACCGTGCGTCCTCGGGACGGATGCGCATCAGCCCGGCGAGCCGCATCAGTCCCCACGCGAACATGCCGATCGACACCATTCGCCAGACGGCTTCGCCAAGATCATACGGCAGCCAGGTGAACGGCACGAACAAAATCGCGGCTTGTGGCAAATAAATGAATCCGCCCCCGGTGCCGCTGTAGAGAGCTTCGCTGTGACTCCAGGCGAGCGCGCCGGTGCGATAGGCCGGCGTGACACTCCGCGAATTCCCGACGAGCGATATCGCCATGAACGCCGCGATGTAGATGCCCCAAAAAATGAACCCTGCATGGCGGCGCGGAACGGTCATCGCGGGCATCGACATGATTTACGCGGCCTTTCCGAACAGCGGCAACGTGGGCAGCGGTTGCAGGAACTCCGGCGACACGCCCGGCCGCAGATAATTCCAGTAGATGGCCGCCAGTTCGCGGCCAATGCGGCCGAAATCGGAATGCCGCAGTTTCGAGCCGCCGATTTCCTGCCATTCATCGAGCGGCAATTCGTAGCAGCTTTGTCGCAAGCCGTCGCGGCCGATGAGCCGCGTCATCCGGGCGAATATTTCAACGTCGAACAGCCACCGCGTAACGAACGGCGTGCCAAAAATCGTGTGCAGCTTCGGCGAGACGCGGAACAACTTGGCGCCGCATTGCGTGTCCTGAAACGGCAGGCCGAGCATCATCGACGCCACGCGGGCGAACGTCTTGCCCAGATATTTGCGCAGCGTATTGCGTTGAACCGCATGGCCGAGCAACGACAGCCGCGAACCGATCACCAGCGACAGTTGTTCGCGGCGCTCGAGCACGGCCTGGAATTGGGGAATCGCTACGAGCGGCGTGGCGAGGTCGGCGTCCCAATAGCCGACGGCAGCCGGCTTGTAAGCCAGCGCCCGCAGCAAGCCTTGCCGTACGGCCTCGGCCTTGCCGGAGTTCTGTGCGAGTGAATGCGTGAGAATGCGATCCGCGGATTCGCTTTGCAGTTGATGCAGCAACTCGCCGGTGCCATCGGTGCTGCCGTCGTTTACCAAGAGCAAACGCGTGGTCGACGATTGCCGAGCGAAGGCGAGAAAGCGTGTGCGATCCAGCCGCTGCGCTTCGTTGTAACAGGGCACGACGACGATGGTTGAATCCATGCTGCCTCCTGCGGACACGGACGCCCGGCGAACCACGGCATCGAGATTCCGATGCCACGCGGCGGGCTTTTACCCACTTTGCCGAAACGTGCCAAGACCAACATTCGCAGCATTTCTACGGCAGGATTTGCGATTGGAGGATGTTGCCTTCGCTCCGAGGGCGGAAAATAAGAGTGAACCGCAGATTTCGCAGAAGGACGCCGATTCACGCAGATAAATCCTGTGGCCGCAAATGAGGGATAAACTTCCGAAGTTCAATCTGCGTCCATCCGAGAAAATCTATGGTCGCCGTCTTTGAATTTCACGTCACCGCCGGGCAAATCGGCGGAATTGCGGGGCGGTAGTTGTTCGTCAATTCCATGTGGCGTTGCGCGCGGATGATCGACAGCGACGCACCATACTGGCCCCACAACTTGCGCAGGAACTTCGCGTAGTTCAGCCCGGCGGCGCGGAACACCGGGCGATGCGTCATCCACACGACGGCGGAAATCGCCGTCAATAGTCCAGCATGCCAGCCTTCGAGCGCCGTCTTCATCCAGGTGGGATGCGCGGCCCGCAGTCGTCCCACCTGTTGCGATTGAAATCGAATGTGCGCGCATTCGTCCTCCAGCACCTGTCGCGAAATTGCGCCGAGCAGCGGGCAACCACTCGCCTTGCGGAGCGCAGCGTAGTAGACCATGGCGATCAATTCGGCGCTGAGCAGCACGGTAATCGACAGCTCCAGTCCGGCGAGATGACGCAGTCGCCGAAAGACGCCATCCGTCCAGTTCTGTTTCAGCCGCGGGTGCCCGGCGAGATCGAGATACCGCCCCAGCATCTGTGAATGGCGATGCTCTTCCGCAATAAACAGCTTCAACGCCGCGACGTAGTCGAAGTCGCCCGAACGTTCGGCCCATTGTTTTGCCGCGCGAAACAGATGCCGGCCCTCGCCCGATTCGCCCAATTGAAAGATCGCGATCGACGGCAACACGCGCCGCCGTTCTTCCGCCGTCAGCCGCGACATCCTTTCCCACGGCAAGTCCACCAGGTTGGTGGCATGCTCCTCGAAATAGCGAATCCACTCGTCGGCGTCGTTGGCCGCGCGGCGTGCCATCCACATCGTCTTCATTGGGTCATCTCCTGGGAAACGAGGGGAAAAGAAGCGGCCCAGCGTGTGAGCACTTCGGCCACGGCGTCGATCACAACGTCCGGCGTGGAAGTTCCGGCCGTGAGGCCGACGCAATCATCCGGCTGGAACCATTCGGGCCGCAGTTCTTCCGCAGATTGCACGTGGAAGACTGTGACGCCGCGCGAGCGGGCCAATTCGCCGAGGGCGCGGGAATTGTTGGAGTGCGCGCCGCCGACCACGACCAGCACGTCGATTATGGGCAACAGATCGAGGACCGCGCGCTGCCGGTCTTTTGTCGGCTGACAGATGGTGTCGATCCAGCGGATGTCGGCGTCGGGATGAACTTTGACGATCCGCCGCCGCACCTCGACGGCCACGGCGGGACTGGTGGTCGATTGGCTGATCACGCCGAGTTTCGTGTGGCCGGTGGGAACGACATCGTCCAGCCGTGAGAAAACGGAGCACGACGGCAGGTCTTCAATGATACCGAGCACTTCCACATGCTGTGGCTTCCCGATGACGATCACATGGCGTCCTTCCTGTGCCAATCGCTGCGCGGCCCGATGAACGTTGCGCACCAGCGGACAGGTGGTGTCGTGCAGTGTCTTGCCTGCGGACAAGAGCTGCCCACGCCGCGCGTCGCTCAGGCCGTGCGCCGTGATCAATACATCGGAGGAATCCGGAATCTCGTTTCGCCGCGTCTCCGGCAGCGAGCGAAACCCGCGGCCCCGGAGTTGCACCAACACCTGTTCGTTGTGGACCAGTTCGCCGAGAATCGTGACCTGCTCCGGCCGCGGCAACGACTCCGTCAGAGTCAGCGCGTCGCGCACGCCGAAACAGAACCCCATCACTTTGGCCTGGAGAATTTTCATGGATCCCGCTCCTTCTAAAGCGTGCAACTCTGCGTTGCAAAGTTAATAGTCAAAAAAACTGCTGTCACTATCGATTCTGTTATCCCGGCGCCCAGCCCCAGCGCGGATTCAGATTCGGCTGCGGCGCGGTTGCGGCGGCGGTCTGAGCGAGGCGCGCCGCGTCGGCGACGACTTGCTCCAGCACGGCGACATACTCCAGAAACCGCTGCCGGCCAAGTTCCGTGACGCGGACCAGCGTCTGCGGGCGGCGCTGATGATAGCCCTTCCACAGCTCGACGAACTGCTCGTCCTGCAACACTTTCAGATGTCGGTTCAAGTTTCCGTCGGTCAGCGCGCACAGGTCCTTGAGCTCGTTGAACAACAATCCCTGCGGGTGCGCAATGAGCGACGTCATAATTCCCAGCCGCGCCTTTTCGTGCAGCGTCCGTTCCAGGCCGTCGTAGGCGAACCGGCCTGACTCCTCCGCGACTGAGGGTTTCGCAGCTTCCGAATTCTGGGGCTTACGTGGCATCGGGATGCTCCAGGTACCGATACAGAATCACTGCCAGCGCCGCTTGTCCGAGTCCGAAGGTCGCCAACATTTCTACCGGCGAGCAGGCCCATTCGCCGCGGCCGAACGTCAGACTAACGCTCCCCGCAACCAGATAATAGAGACCGACCCAGCCGACCGGCTGCGGCAACAATCGCCGCGACGCCCACACGCCGAGTCCGAAGAACAGGCTCCACAGTCCGGGGAGCATCCACAACGCGGACGGTTCCAGTTCCGAAATCACGACGGTGACAACCGCTCCCGCGAATGGGCACGGCAGAAACTGTTCGAGCGCCAGCCACGTCTGCCGCGTCGTCAACGGCGACCGGCTCGTCCACGCCCGCCAGACCACTTGCGCCACGCTGACGACTAGACTCGCCGCGGCGATCGAACCCCAGATCGTGAGATAAACATACGGCTGCTCGAGCGGTTGCGGGGCCAGCCACGTTTGCAGCGCCGCACCGACAAGGGCGAACGCCGCGGTGCCGGCGATCGTCGCCGCGCGGTAGCCCCGAAACGTCTCCGCGTGGGCCAGGCGGCGTTGAATTTCCTCGATCTGCGACACCGCATCCGCGAGTGGAACGCGTCCGAGATTCGACATGCGTGGCTCCTCGCTGGGTTTCCTACCCATAAACTTTTCAACGCAAAGTAGTCTTTCCTAGAGAGGACGTCAAGACCGGACGCAGCGTTGGCGAAAGAAGTAGCGCATTCTCTTCGCGAGCGCGATTTGCAAAGAACTCGACATTCCTGCTTACGCGCGCGAACCGCGCAGTCGCGGGTCGCTGGCATCGCGGAGCGCTTCGCCGACAAGGTTGTAGCAGGTGATCGTGATGAAGATCGCCAAGCCGGGCAGCACGATCAGCCACGGGGCGACGCCTTCCGACGTGCGGCCGTCGAGCAGCAGGCTGCCCCACGACGGAATCGGAATCGTGATTCCCAATCCCAGGTAAGATAGAGCGCTCTCCGTCAAAATCGCCCCGGCGACGCCAAACGTGGCCGAGACCAGCACGGGCGCGAGCGCGTTCGGCAACACGTGGCGGAAAATGAGCCGCGCGGGGGAGTAGCCCAGCGCGCGCCCGGCGAGGACGAATTCCTGATCGACGAGCCGCAGAAATTCGGCCCGGATCAGCCGCGCGACGCCCGTCCAGCCGGTGAGGCCGATGACGATCATGATGTTCCAGATGCTCGGCCCGCGGAGCGCGACGATCGTGAGAATCAGAAAGAACGCCGGGAAGCAGATCACGATTTCAATGAGGCGGGAAATCAGCAAATCGGTCAGGCCGCGGAAATATCCGGCCGTCGCCCCGATGAGGATGCCGAGTGCGACGTAGATCGACACCGAGACGATGCCCACCGACAGGCTCACGCGGCCTCCCCAGATGGTCCGCGAGAGAACATCGCGTCCGAGGGCATCGGTTCCCAGCCAGTGGGGGGTGTCCCACGGCGTTTTGGGGGCCACAGACATTTTTAACTGCGCGTTCGCCGCTGACGCGCCCGGTTCGGATCGATTGGGCCACCACGGCGGGGCTTGGTTCTTCTTTTCCAGCACGCTTTCCGACAACCCGTACGGCACGGGCGGCCAGAGAACCGTCGAATACAAGACCGAAGCATTTGCCTTTTCGTCGTCCGTCTGGCCAGCGAGCCGTCCCTGCTTGTACGGCGTCTGGTCCTCGCGAGGCGGGATGAAGCCTTTCCAGGCAAGCGCCGCAACCAGCGGAATGCCGAGCCAGATCCCGACGTGGATCAGGGCCGGAGAAAAGGCAATCGTCCGCAGCTTCGGCGCCCATGTCCAGCGCCGCCACAACAGAGACAGCACCGTCGTGAGGCTCCAGACCATGAAGAAGACGTCCAGCCAATGGAGCGACGCCAGTACGGGCCAGGCAGATTGCGGCACGAGCGTTACCTTCCGCGCCGCAAACGTTTCCCGCAGCGCCTTACGGAGTTCGCCGAATTGTTTGATGGCCGCAGCGGAGTTCGTCTCAGTGAGAGCGGTTTGCAGTTTCGATTTCCAGTCTGCGAGCCGTTGTCCGTCCTCAGCAGAGAGCGACGACCGCATCAAGCCGAGGTGCAGGTTCAAGGCGTTCTGCACGTCGACGGGGGGAGCCGCCGATTTGCGGCGGGCCTCGGTCAACTGGGCCAACGCTCCCTGGCAGGTTTGCACCGACTGCGCGTAGCGGGACACATTTGCGCCGCGGTAGTACAGCGGCCGATCGTTCGCCAGAAACGGCGCCCAGATGCTCGTTTGGATCAAGAGGAAGATCACCCACGCCGACACGACCGCCATCCGCCGCTTGGAGAACTCGCGCCAGATGAGTTTCCACTGGCTGTCTCCGTCGTGAGCGGCGTGAACGACGGACGGCGGCGCGGCGGCCGGAACTCCGATCAGTTCCGCGGCCACCCGCTCTTCCTCCGCCGTGGTTTCGAGCGTCTGTCCGTCCACCCATCCGCCTTTTAACTTCAAATTCTGGTTCGCCTCGCTGAGACTCGGCAAACCCTACACGAACCAGTCAATTCAGCTGCGACCGTCGAAATTGACGCGAGGATCGACCACCGCGTACAGAATGTCCGACAACAGAATGCCGAACAGCGTCAACACGGCGGAGAGGAGCAGCGTGATCATCACGAGATCGTATTCGCGTTCCATCACGGCTTCGTAGGCCAGGCGGCCCATGCCGGGAATCTGGAAAATCACCTCGATGATCAGGCTGCCGCTGACGAGAAACGGCAGCAGGCTGCCCATCAGCGTGATGACCGGAAAGAGGCTGTTCCGCAGCGCGTGCACGAGAATGACGCGCGGCTTGCCGGCCCCTTTGGCGTAAGCCGTGCGAATGTAATCCTGCCGGATCACTTCCAGCATGCCGGCCCGCATCTGCCGGCTGATGTAGGCCAGCCCGCCGTAGGTGAGGCAGATGATCGGCAGCACGAGGTGGAGCGTGTAATCGTGAAACTGCTCAAGCGACGTCATCCGGTCAAAACCGTCGGACTTTAGTCCCAGCACGGGCAACGATTGCAGGCCGAGGTAGCGCCACCAACTGCTGGTGACCATCATTTTCAGGAGTTCCGCCACCCAGAACGACGGCAAGCTGTAGAGCATGAAAAGCAGCAGCGTGGTGACTTGATCCGTCAGCGACCGGGGGCTCGACGCGCTCGCAATTCCCGCAGGGATGGCGATCAGATAGATCAATGCGAAGACGATCAGATTGATTAGAATCGTCACCTGCAGCTTCGGCCACATGTCCTTCCAGATGCTCTGCCGCGACTGATAGCGAATCAGATCGAGCGTGGCGAGCCGCTGCAGAAAGTACCCGAACTGCGCGATGAGCGGCTTGTCGAAGTGAAAGCGGCGGCGGAACTCTTTTTCGGCGGCCTCGGTGCCGCGCTGCGAGTCGAGGCCCGTCGCGGCTTGCGATGCGCCGCCGAACTTCAAGCTGGCGGGATCGCCGGGCGCAAAGCGGATGACGAAAAAGGAGATAACGACGATCCCGAAAAACGTGGGGATCATCCAGAGCAGACGTTTAGCGATGTAACCGAGCAATCCGTCACCTGGTTCCGCATGAAGAAAGTCTCGTTAATGTTTAACGATCTTTTTCGTGCGTGGGAAGGGACAGGATGGCGGATATCGCCTCACCGTTGCTGGTTGCGCTGTTGTTCCAACTGCGCGGCGGTTGCGCCGGATTGCGGGTTGTAGGGTGAATTCTGAGGCAGCGTGTCGGAGCGGCGGGCGCCGCGAAGCAAAGAGGCTTGGTTGCCGTGCAGCGGGATGTTTTCTTCCTGCCGCGTGAGTGGGATCGAGCGGACGCTGGAGATGGGGGTTGCGGGTCCGCCGGCTTGCGAGCCGTTGGCGAGAATCGTCGAGCCGCCGCGCTGATGCAACCGGTCGACCATCGCCTGGGCGGCTTCGAGATCGGGCTTCAGAGCCAACGCCTGTTCGAAGTGCTGGAGCGCGCCGGCCTTGTTGCCGGTCTCGAACTGGATGTAGCCGATGTTGTAGTGCGCATGGGCGTCGCCGACGGAACGGATGAAGTAGGGGAACGCGCCGTCGAAGTCGCCGGAACGGGCCAGCGCGACGCCGAGCAGGAACTGATAGCGCAGATCGTCCGGCGCCTGCTTGACGGCGGCCTGATGCTTTTCGACGGCTTGCTTCCAGTCGCCTTGCGATCCGTAGAAGTTGCCGTAGGTCGCCAGCACGCGCGGATCTTTGGGGGCGATCTTCATCGCCTTCTTGATGCGGTTCTCGGCATCGGCCGCCAGTCCCGAGGCTTGATCGAGCCGGGCCATGCCGAGCAGGGCTTCGAGATTCTTCGGCTCCTTGGCGAGGACTTTGCCGTAGGAATCGCGGGCCTCGGCTTGCTGGCCCATCTGCTCTTGCCATTGTCCGTACGCCAGATGGACCTTTTCGGGGTTCTTGGCGCCGGTGTCCGGGGCGAAATCGCCCGAGGAACCCGAAACGGCCGTGGAGGACGGAGGAGACGGCTTGGAGTCCGCCGTCTTTTTGGAGGTCAGCGAACATCCGGCGACCGCGACCGAAAGCCCCGCTCCGACACCCCAGGCGCGTACGATCCGACTCAGCTCCGCCATGACGATCCTCCGTGATCGCAGCGGGCTAAGGGCTTTAGGCCAAGGGATTGTTGCCCTTAGCTCTTAACTAAAGCTGCGCAAAGAACTGGCGGGCGGCGGTTTCGACCAGCGATTCCGTTAACTCCACCGGTTGATCGTGAAATCGACACAACGCCGTCACAATCTCCAGTAAATCTCGCGGATCGCTGGAACGGGGTAATCTGCGTTCAGTGTAATGCCTTTCGAACAGGTGATCGACGACCTGTTCCGAGTAGGTCATGCCGCGCAGCTCGCAGGCCAGTTGGAAGATCTGACCATACGCATCCCGGTCGGGCGGATCGATCCGCAGTTTGTGCCGAATCCGCCGTAAAAAAGCGTCGTCCACGAGGTCCTTCGGGTCAAGATTCGTGGAAAACACGATGAACTGCTCGAACGGCATCGTCAGTTTGCGGCCCGTCTCCAGGTTGAGATAGTCAATCCGCTCTTCCAGCGGCACGATCCAGCGGTTCAGCAGTTCCCGCGGACTGACCAGTTGCCGGCCGAAGTCGTCGACGAGAAACACGCCGCCGTTGGCCTTAATGTGCAGCGGCGAATTGTAATACCGGCCCGTTTCGTGGTACTGCAGTTCGAGCATATCGAGCGTCAGTTCGCCGCCGGTGATCACCACCGGCCTCCGCACGCGCCGCCAGCGCAAATCGACCGGCTCGTGATGATTCACCAGCGTGGAGGCCAGGCTGCCCGACGGTTGCGAGAGGATACCGCGATGGACGAGTTCCGCGTCGTCCGTTGTCTGATGCACGACGGGGTCGAAGACCGTGATGACGGTGTTTTCTGCGTGAATCGCATATGGGACGTAGATTTCCCCGCCGTAGAAATTCAGGAATCGTCCGAGCCCCTTGGCAATCATCGTCTTGCCGTTGCCCGGCGGCCCGTAGACGAACAAGCTGCGACCGCTGCAAATCGCCGGGCCGAGTTCCTCCAGCAAACCGGGGCGGAAGATGAAGTTCTCGAAGGCCTTGGCCAGCGTATCGGGCCGGCACGGCATGCCGACCACCGCCTGCTTACGGCATTGCGCGACGTAGCTTTCCAAAGAGACCGGCGCCGGCCCGGCGTAGCGGCATTGATCGAACGCTTCACGAGCCCGATTACGGCCGAGATCGGTCAAGGAAAACCGGTAGGAGACCCGCCCGACAAGCTCGCCCGAATTCACTTCGAGACATCGCTGATCTTTGAGCGTCCGCAGTCCTTCATCGACGATCGAAAATGGCAGCCGCAGATTGCAGGCCACGTTGTCGCCGCACAGCGTGCCGTGCAGATACAACTGCTTGAGAATCTGCTCGCATAGCGAACCGAGTTGCAAGCCGGCATCTTGTAGCGTGACCGGCGCGCGGGGCGCCGCCGCCGGCGTCGCCGATTGCGGGGCGAGCAGCGCGGGCTGCGCCGAATCCGTCCCTGCCTCCTGGAACAGATTCGCGTAAAGATCGAACATCTGCCCGCGCGGCCGGCTCGGCGGCGCAACGGCATCAATCGGCAGAACGGTCTCCGTCATAGCGGAATCCCCGGGAGTCCAAGCGCCGAAGCCCGGCTTCAACTGGAAGAAGCCGGGCTTCCTTCGATCTGCGAACCCGCCAGCGTTGGGTTCACCCCTCCGCCAGACCTCAGTTCGAGTTCTGCTGCGTGCCGCTTGAGCCGCCGGCCTGCGACGTACTCGGACCATTCGCGCTGCTCGTCCCCTGCGAGGAGATGGTGAACAGCCGCGGCTGCGGGATCGACTGCAATTCCAGGCGGCGAAGCGTGTCGATTTCGATCGCCGGGCGACCGATGAACATGTCGTGTTTGAGCAGGATCGGCGGGAGCGTGTCGCCGCAGAATTCCCGCGCCGTTTGCTGCACCATTGCCATGCGGTACTGGGCGATCTGCTCGTTCCGGCCGCGGGCGACATACGTCGTGCGGTATTGGGCCGGCGCCTGCGTGAGAATCCACTGCAGGTGCGCTTCGCCCGCCGTATTCAGCCGGTTGGTTTCCGAGTCGAAGTGGTAGTCGTGCAGCGTGGTGGCGGACTCCCAGCCGTTGTTCGTCTGCTGCTGGAAGATGTTGTGGAGGTACTCCCGATCCTGGCAGTTGTACGGATTCGGCCAGTAGTGGGCGTGATGGTACTTGTGCCAGAACGTCTGCCCCTTCCCGACCGGACGGGGGAACGGCGGCCACATCTTGCCGTACTTGTAGACTTGCCGCGAGCCGGGCGGGTCGCTGGCCCGTTCTTCATACCAGGCGTCGCTGTATCGCCAGGGTCCGTCCCCGGCGAGCGCAGACAGCGAAGTCAGCACGCTGCCGGCCATCAACATCCATGTCGACGTGCGCAATCCGATCATGTCGCCCCCTCTGCAGACGCCCGCCACCCCGGCCTTCGGTCCTTCACGCTGCTAGATCGGCCGCAACTTTCGCCGGACTTGACGGGAAAGCGGGTTGTGCGGAGCGGGCGCACTTCGCGGGCGGCCGTTGCCCCATTTCTCTTCTCAGATTCCCACGATGGTGGGCACCGTTCGTCATAGCACCACTCTTTCGAGCTTTCGGGAGGAATCGATGCTCCGGCAGATTCTGCCACGACGCGATTTGCTTTGAGGGAAGCCCAAAGAACACGCTCAACGTTCTCGCTGTCAGCGATTGCTCCCGATAATTGCTGCCTGTACAAACTGCCGCTTCGACAATGGAACCATGATGCCCGCTCGAAACGCAGTCTGGATGTTCGTTGCCGCGGCCTGGATTTTTCCCGGCTGCGCCATCGTGTCGACTCGCGCCTTCAATTCCGGAGCGACTCAACAGCAAACGGAAACGGGGTTGCAATATTCAATCAACACCTATCCCGGCGGGCTGTTCACATCCGAATCGATAAATTTTCCGCCGCTGCTGCATGTCGGCTACGTGCGTCCTCCCTTTAACATCTCGCTGCACGTGGAGGATACACTGCAAACGTTTGCGCGGCTCGAAATCCATTCCGTCACAGTTCAATACGAAGGCGAAGAGCCGAGAGCCATCGCGACCGAGAATTCCGTGCACTTTTTCCAACAGCGAAATTTGGACTCGCCGGAAATCCGACAAGACATCGCTCAGATTGACGATCACAAGACCGTGACGGTCACCGTGAAAGCCGCCGTGATTCGTCGCGATGGCACAATCGTGGAACTGGATATCACGGAGACGTTTTCGCCCACATCGTTCGATCGGATCACCGATTGGTTTTCCTGGGTGGCCTCGTGCTGAAGCGTCACTCGAGAGGGCGGTTCGCTGAAGATTTTCTCCGCCGCAGCACATACAGCGCAACCGATCCCAGCCCCGCGAATTTGAACGTCGGGTCGATGTACCGCTCGATCACGTAAAACGCAAAGTAGTAGCACCGCGCAAAGGACCAGATCGCCAGCGCCAGCAGCGCGGCGATCTTCCAACTCGGCAACTCGATGAGAATTAGCGCGGCCGATGCGACGCCGATCGCGACGAACAGCGCCACCTTGAGATACATCCATCGCGGGTCGGTCAGGTCTCGGTGGAACGGCGAGGTCATGCTAAGCGCCTCCCAGTCTTGCCCGATGAGGACTTGTCCACGATACTGAAGTTATTACGCCGTTCTGCGGAAAAAGGATGAAATCATGTCCGCCGTCTTGTCGCGTCCGCCGGAAAAAGCCGTCCCCGACGACATGCTGTACGAAGTCGTTGATGGCCAATTCGTGGAGAAACCCATGGGTGCGTATTCGGGCCTGCTCGCGCTCTATCTCTACAAGCTGCTGGATGAATACGTTTCGCGGCAACGCCTCGGCACCGTCGTAACGGAAATCGTCTTCATCCTGGACACGAAACGCGACCTGCGGCGTCGACCCGACGTTGCGTTCGTCTCGTCGGAACGCTGGCCGATCGGTCAACTGCCGCCGCCGGAGGGGGACTGGGACCTTATCCCGGATCTGGCGATTGAAGTCCTCAGCCCTGGCGACAAGCATCCCACACTGCTCAAAAAGATCAATGAGTATTTCCGCTACGGCGTTCGTGAGGTCTGGGTCGCCGCCCCGGAGGAGCGAATGGTCTATTGCTACTCCGATCCGAAAACCGTTCGTATTCTCGACGCCAATGACACGCTCTCGACCACGCTCCTGCCCGGTTGGTCGGTGAACGTCGGCGCCTGGTTGCCGGTGATTACGGCCACTAAGTAGACTTACGCCTCGACGCTCGCCTGGGTTGTCTTCGGGGCGAAGGTCTGCAGAAACTCACGCAGCTTTGGCGCAGCGACATGCGACGTTTTCGTGAACCGCAAGCGGACGGCGTCTTCGCCGCTGCGATGCGGGGCGATCGTCGGTTCGACGCCGAGATCGGCGATGCGGCCGAGCGCGATCGAGCCCGTCGCCGCGTAGAGTTCCAGTTCCAGCCACTCAGGCCGCTTGGTCACCAGCGACGCTATTTTCCGCGAGCCGTGATGGTAATGCACGAGCACCTTCTGGCCCCAGTCGGTCTTCGCGCCGGGCCAGAGTTCGTCGAGCAGCCCCGTCAGCGCTTCGATCACCGCCGGCTCCCAGACGACGCGGCCTTTCATGAAGCCTTTGCGGAGCAGATGCCATTTGCGGCCCAGCGCCTTCCACGGCATCAGGTCGTCGAGATCGAGCTTTTCCGGCGCAGAGCGTTCGAGGTATGACCGCTTCGCTTCCTTCAGAAACTCATGAAACGCGTCAGACTCGATCTCCTCCGGCTTGCAGAGCGAGATAATCACATCCTGCCATGGCGGCTTCGCATTCTTAACGCGAACCCGCGCCGCCCGGCCGTAGACGGGGACGTCGTCCATATCGTCGATGCTTTTCAGTTCGAGCTCGGCGGCGAGTTCTTCCTCGTTGAACGTGTTCCGTGCGACCCGGAAATGCAGCGTCAACAGCCACTCGTCGGCCGTGCGGGCGTGCAGGAACCAGCCGGCCGATTTGTTCGGACCGACCAGTTCCACCACGCTGCGGTCGTTCCAGTTGATTGGCGCGAACTCGTCGTCCGCCGTCAGATCGTCGAGAACCCGTTCGAGCATCTTGCCGTCCCACCGGCACGGCTTGCCGTTGTGAGCGACACGGTCCTTCGTGTGCCAGCGCTTGCCGTTCTTCTCCCACGGCATCTGGGCACTCTTGCCGACCTGATTCAAATCAAGATCGCCGGATTGCTTTTGCTGTACGGTCGTCGGGTCGAACGATTCGCGTTCGCCGTAAGTGCCGTCGCGAAGGACGTCGACGAGGGCCTGGGCCGTCAATGAGCGCACTTTCGGCAGCCCAGGGATTGCAATCCCTGGGCCCTTCTTCGACGGCACTGGTTGAATCAAGTCTTCCGGCGTCCCGGCCGCGACGATCCAGCCCCCCTCGCTGCCGGCGTGCGGGCCGAGGTCGACGATCCAGTCGGCCGTTTTGATCACGTCGAGATTGTGTTCAATCACTACGACCGTGTTGCCGGCATCCACCAGGCTATTGAGAATCTTCAAGAGCTTGCGGATGTCGTCAAAATGCAGGCC
>CAZDGB010000031.1:0-33142 GCA_964504645.1 uncultured Planctomycetaceae bacterium
AAAGCGCATTTTCGGTACGAAGATGCGCTCCGTCATCAAACAGGCGGAGCCGGCCGGAATCGAAGCGATCGTGCGCCAGCAGTTCGAAGTCGCCGCTCAGATTCTGGAGGCCGGCCTAGTGCCGATCGTCGAGCCCGAGGTCGACATTCACTGCCCGGACAAGGCCCAGGCCGAGTCGTTGCTCAAGGCAGCCATCTTGGAGAAACTCGCCGCGTTGCCCGGCCGGCAAGTCATGCTCAAGCTGACTCTGCCCGATCAAGCCGATTTCTACCTCGATTTCGTCCGGCATCCCCAGATTGTCCGCGTCGTGGCGCTCTCGGGCGGCTACTCGCGCGACGAGGCCAACTTGCGTCTGGCTCAGAATCACGGCATCGTGGCCAGCTTTTCGCGGGCATTGCTGGAGGGCCTCTCCGCCCAGCAATCCGCCGCGGAGTTCGACGCCGCGCTGGATAAATCCATTCAAAGCATCTACGAAGCGTCCATCACTTGACGATGTGCCGCCGGCCATTTGGTCACAGTCCGTTAGTGCAGCTCGGAATGACTGGACCGACAGTGCTCGTCAAATGCTTTCATGAATCTCAGCACGGCCAGTTCCTTGGCCTTGGCTTCGATCTCGACCGTTAAATCGACGTCGCGCCAGCACTCCGGAAAGTCCGTGGCCTCGATGAACTCGTGATGCCGCTCGGGCTTGGGGCCGTGCCAGCCTGCCAGCGGGCTGGAGATATGGAACAACGGCTCACGATTCCACGTTTCCATCGCCTGGACGGTAACCTGTTCGACCGACAACGCATCGGGATGGCAACGGTGATGATGCACGTCGTAGACGAATGGAATGCCATTCGCCCGAGAGAGAGGCAGCAAATCGGCAGGGGTGAAGATCTTGTCATCGTTTTCCACCGTGAGTCGACTTCGCGCGGAATGCGACAGGCGATCCAGGGTGCAAGCGAAGTTTGACAAGGCCTTCTGTTTGTCGCCGAATGCCCCGCCGCCGTGAATATTGATGACATCCGCCCCAATCCACTCGGCTACCTGGGCCTGATATTCGAGCTCCTGGATGGACGAATCAATCACCTCGGGTCGTTGTGAGTTCAGCACGACAAACTGATCCGGGTGAAAGGTGGTTCGCAGTTTGTGCTGCTTCACAAAGCTGCCGCACAGTTCGAACTTGCGAATGATTTCGTCGGCGTCAGGTAGTTCACGGATTTCATAGCCGCAACTGGGATGAGTTTTGACGGGAAGGATCTGGCTGTTCACTCGAAAACAGCCGATGCCCTTGTCGGCGCAGAACTTTAACGCGTCAAGCAAGGCCTCCGCATTCGCCACACACAGGCGACTCAACTTGGCGAACGCATCGCTGCGATTCATCCGGCCCAACGATGCTGCCGTCGTCGTGGCGAATTTAATCGGCTCATCCCGGAACGCGCAGCACAATCCCCAGCGGATCATCTGGACTCCTGATCGGCATCCTGCGATGCCGGCGACGGCGGCCACGGGAAAAATGAACTGGTGCGCGCCTGATAATTGGCGTAGTCCGGCCGGCGATCGACGATCGTGCGCTCCAGCAGCGAAACTCCCGACACTTTTAGCAGCAGCAGTGTCATCAACAACGGACTCGCCACCGTCCACCAGGCGCCGCCCGCGGCGGCGATAAGATAGACGCCCCACCAAACGCAGCAATCTCCGAAATAATTCGGATGCCGTGTGTACCACCACAAACCGCGATCCAGCACGCGGCCTGAATTGGCGGGATCCGCCTGAAAGCGGTCCAATTGCCAGTCGCCAATCGCTTCGAAGAGAAAGCCGATCATCCACATTGCCAGTCCCAGACCATCCAGCCATCTGAATGGTTGCGGGGATTTCAACGCCGCGGCCGCCTGAAGCGGCCAGGCGACAAACCACAACACGAACGCCTGTAGCAGAAACACGGTCGCGAGGCTCACCCACCAGAAGCGATCTCCGTGAAACTGCCGCATGGCGGCATAGCGGCGGTCTTCACCGTGTCCGATTTTTCGCCGCAGCAAGAACCACGAGAGACGCACGCCCCAAATCGTTGTCAATACGGCCAGCACGAACGAGCGCCACTCTGTGGCGCCATTCCCTGCGCGCGACAACCAGGCGACCAATACGAAGCCCAATCCCCAGCAAGGATCAATGATGCTGGCATCGCGGACGTAAACGCTCACAGCCCACAGCGCGGTCATCAGCACGACGAGCGCAGCTAGATTGACCGCCGGGGTCAGGCCAAAAGGGGACATGGTCGACTCTGCAGGTTTCGCTGGACGGAAACGGGCTCTAGCAGGTAGTGCCCCACGAACCATTCCTCGCCGCAGGCGTAGCCGAATAGTTCCGAGACGGCCAGCAGAAACATCCGCCAGCGCTGCAGCCAACGGGACGCATCGCACGGACCATACACTTCGCTGAGAATTCGCAGCGCTTCCTGGCGGCGTGCATCCAGGTTCGCCAACCAGGCGTCGGCTGTCCGGCGGTAATGCCGCCCGTTCCACGCCCACTGCCGGGAGACTGTCAGCGACTGGTCGAACCACGACAGCAATTTGGCATTGGGCATCATGCCGCCCGTGAAGAAGTGACGCCCCATCCAGTTGGCGCTGCCGGCCGTTTCGAACGGATAGAGAAGTTCGCGATGGCAAAAATGGTGGACGAACACCTTGCCGCCTGACTGGAGCCAGCCGGAGATACGGCTCAACAATTCCTGGTAATTCCGCAGGTGTTCGAACATCTCGACGGAGACCACGCGATCGTACAGGCGATGCGGCGGGGAAAACTCGTTGATGTCGGCCGTGATCACACTCAAATTCGCGATGTTCCGGCTCCGCGCCGCCTGTTCGATGAACTCGCGCTGCGCCGCCGAGTTCGATACCGCCGTAATCCGACTCGCGGGATACTTTTCGGCCATCCACAGCGACAAGGAACCCCAGCCGCAACCCAGTTCCAGAATTTCCTGGCCGTTGCCCAACTCGGCCCGGTCGCACGTCAACTGGAGTGCCGCCGCTTCGGCCTGCTCGAGGCTCGCGCCGTCGTTGTCGAAGAAGCAGCAACTGTATTTGCGGTGCGGCCCTAGCATCGCGGCGAAGAACTCGGCGGGGAGTTCGTAATGCTGTTCGTTCGCCTTGTCCGGCACGGGCGCGATCGGCCCCGAACGCAGCGACGCAATGAACGCTTGCCGTGCTGCGGACACATCCGGCTCTGTCGTTTGCAGGGGATCGCGCAGTCGATTGGCACAAAGACCGCGGATGAAATAACGCGTCACGGCGTCGGACACGAGCCCGCGTTCAACAAGTTCGATGCCCAACGTCAGCGGCGAGAACATGCGTGCGTCTCCTCGTGCTTGTGGGGAGTGATGGCCGGCACAGTTCGCGGCCACTGGCAGGCCTGGCCATTGGATCTGGTCTTCGGCAGAGCCTCGCGGCGGCATTGTGGCTTGTCCCATTGAATCTGCACGACGCCGATATGCCGCTCTTCAAAGACCGCCTCGCAGTAGCAAAGATAGTAGTGCCAGAGGCGGATGAAGCGTTCCGAGTAACCCAGCCGCCGCACGTCGTCGATGCGATTCCAGAATGTCTGACGCCAGCGCCGCAACGTTTCGGCGTAGTGGGGAGCAAAGTCCTCGACGTGGACCAGACGCAGATCCGTCGTCCGGCCGACCGCCCCAATCATCGCTTGCAGCGATGGCAGGCATCCGCCCGGGAACACATAGCGCTGAATGAAATCGACAGACTGCAAATACTGGTCGTAGCGGCGTTCGGGCATGACGATCGCTTGCAAAAGCAGCGATCCGTCTGCCCGAAGCAACTGGCCGCAGCGGCCAAAGAACGTGTCGAGATAGCGATGTCCGACGGCTTCCACCATCTCGAGGGAAACCAGCTTGTCGAACTGGCCCGTCAGGTCTCGATAATCTCGCTGCAGCAGATGAACGCGGTCGGACAGGCCGGCACTGCGAATCCGTTCTTGTGCCCGCTGGTGTTGTGCCGGCGAGATGGTCGTGGTCGTCACTTCGCAGCCGTATTTTCCGGCGGCATGCAGGGCGAATCCCCCCCAACCGGACCCGATCTCCAGGACATGATCCGAGGCTTCGAGCGCCAGGCGACGGCAGACGCGGTCGAACTTTTCACGAGAGGCGTCCCGCAGCGAAGCCTCGGCGTGAGGAAAAATTCCGCACGAATACGCCAGCGTTTCGTCGAGCCAGAGTTCGAAAAATTCGTTCCCGAGATCGTAGTGGGCCCGAATGTTTTTGCGGCTGCCCCAGCGGGTATTGGCGTGGCAGGCATGATAGATTCGATGGACGGCGCCGACGACGCTCGCCAGCGGCCCTTCCAATCGACTGAACGTATCAAGGTTCCGAATGAGGATCCGGAACAGGCTTGGCAAGTCATTGCAATCCCAGTCGCCATTGAGATAGGACTCCGCGATGGAGAGCGTCCCGCCGAACAGGGCGTGTCGATAAAACCTCGGATGGTGGATCTGCACGACGGCCGACAAGTCGTCCGCCGCGCCGAGGGATACGCGTCCGAGCGGGTCGCGAAGGACCAACTCGCCACGACTCAGTTTCGACAATCGCCCCTGCACGCTGCGCCGCGCAAGTCGATCCCAGCATGACGGTGCAGGTTGTGGAGCTGGAGTTGATCTCGGAACCATCAGTGAACCTTCTAAAACTCGGCATGGTGCGGATCTCGGGAAACGCGTCTGACGCTCCGATCATCCCATCGCTTGTCTGTCTGCGGATGGGGCACGTAGGAGACTTGCTTGAGCCACAGCCGGAATGCCTGCCAATAGATCGCCAGGAAGACTTGCAGCGTCATCAGCGGATAGCGGCAGAGCACGGCCGCCAGCGACCAGGTCGTGAGTTCGGTGCGGTGCAGCTTGAGCGACGCCTCGAAATCGATGCGCCCCGATCGGCTGGGCGTGCGGTGGTTTTCGATGTGCAGCCGCAGATCGTGTGCCGGGCGCGTCAGGCGCCAGCGGTAGTCGTACTGCATGTCCAGGAACGGCGAGACGTGAAATTCCTTGGGCGTGAACAACTCTCCGTCGTCGCCGAATCGACTGCCGTCTGCCGCGCATCGCACGTCGAGGAGGTAGCAATGCCGTTCTCCCCAGGGCGTGTTATTGACCTCCGCCACGACGAATTGCAGTCGCTCCTGCGTGTCGAAGCAGTAGAACAGGCTGATGGGGTTCATCAAAAACCCGCCGTACCGAAAATGCGTCAACAGCCGAATGGGACCGGTCGGTCTGATCCCCGTTCGCTCCGCGACGAATTGGCGGACCGATTCCGCGAGCGTTTCCCGCGGATCTCCCAGATGGTCGGTTCGGCGAAACCACGCCAGGTTGGCGCGACTGGCGGACCAGAACCAGCGGCGCGCGAAAAGCTCGGGCAACTCCTCAAGATCGACGTACATCAGAAACAGGCGGTACGCGAACCGATGCTCGACCGGAGCCATTCGCCGGTGCCGCACTTCGCCCTCATAGATGCAACTCTGCCGCGTCATGCGATCGAACTCCCCGCCCAGTCAGCGGCGGTCGGCCGCGAGTTGCCAGCCGTCGAGTTGCCATCGGGTCGAGCCGCGGATTGGAGCGCATCCACAACCGCCAGAGCGCTCACCACGCCGTCTTCGTGGAAGCCGTTCCGCCAATACGCGCCGCAGAACGAAGTGCGGTTCGGGCCGCAGAGTTCCGCATGGCGCTGTTGCGCCGCCGACCGTTCGCGCGTGAACACGGGATGATGATAGACGTATTCCCCATGCACGTTCCGCGGATCAATGCTCTCCCGCGGATTGAGCGTGACACAGAACGTCTGCTGTGATGACAGCCCTTGCAGGATGTTCATGTTGTACGTGACCTCAACGGGCGCATCGGTGGAATTGCCGCGGCGGATTCGATAATTCCAGCTCGCCCAGGCACGCCGGCGCGTGGGCAAAAATGAGGCATCCGTGTGCAAGACGGCCAAATTCCTCTCGTAGGGGAACGCCGACAAGACGCGCCGTTCCGTGGCCGTAGCCTCTGTCCCCAAAATCCGCAGCGCCTGATCGCTGTGGCACGCAAACACGACATGATCGAACGTCCGCGCGGACCCGACCCGCGGCTGCACATCGACTCGATCCTGAAATCGGCGCACGGACGCGATCGGCGTGTTCAATCGCAGGCGATGCCGAAGCCCGGCCGCCAAACGCTCGACATAGGTCCGCGATCCGCCGTCGATGACCCGCCAGATCGGACGATTCCACAGGTCGAGCAAACCGTGATGGCGATAAAACTCCGCCACGAAGCGCAGCGGGAAATCCGCAAATCGGCCCAACGGACACGACCAGATCGCCGCACCCATCGGCAACAGATATTGCTCAGCGAATTGCCGGGAATAGCGATACCGCCGTAGAAAGTCGCCGACCGTGATGTCCTCCAGCGACTCCTCGGTCATCGCCCGGGCCTGCTGGTTGAATCGGATGACGTCGGCCAGCAGGCGGTAGAAACTCGGCCGGCACAGATTTCTGCGTTGTGCGAAGAGTCCATCGAGCGAGCCGCCGTTGTATTCCAAGCCATCGCGGTCGTCCCGGACGCTGAAACTCATTTCCGTCGGACGCGATGTCACCGCCAGAGTGGTCAACAGTTCGACGAACCGAGGATAAGTCCGCTGGTTGAAGACGATAAAACCCGTGTCGATGGCATAGCGGTGGCCATCGACGGCGACGTCGACCGTGTGCGCATGACCGCCCGGATAATCGTTGGCCTCAAAGACGGTGATCTCGTGGCTGCGCTGCAAGTGATAGGCAGCCGTCAGGCCTGCGATTCCAGAACCGATGATCGCCAGCTTCACGCGTAGACTCCCGCCGGAATCAAAAAAACGTTCAAAACGTTCATTAAAATTTAGCCGTGACGAGCTGGTTTTTCAAGCTCATCGGAGAATCCTGTAAAAGATCGTAATTATCCTGATGCTGAGGGCGTCTGAGAGCAGAAGTCGATGGACAGCAGTTTGCCGACTGTGATAAAAAACATTCAGATCATCCTTTGCAGAGAATTGCGGTCATGGCGGATAGCTCTCACTGGATTTCCCCGAAGCAAGCCGCACACGCGCTGGGGGTTAGCGAGTCGTCGCTCAAACGCTGGTGCGATCAAGGATTGCTTAAGATCTCGCGCACCGCGGGCGGGCATCGCCAGCTGCCCGTCGCCGAAGTCTTGCGATTTGCCCGCGAGCACGATCATTCGCTGCAAAGTCCCGAAATCCTGGGGCTGCCTGCGGTGGGTCCGCATTCCAGTCTGGCTCTGCGCCGCGCTGTGCCGTTGCTGGTGCACGCCTTGATCTCAGGAGAAGAACTGGCGGCTCGGCAGATCGTTTCGGACTTGTACCTGGCGCGCCACCGGATCAGCGTCATCTTGGATGAAGTGATCGCCGCCTCGTTCCACGAGATCGGACAGCGCTGGCAATGTCAGCAGACCGACGTCTACCAGGAACGACGGGGTTGCGAGATCGCTCGGCGTATCCTGTTCGATCTGCGCCGACTCCAGACACCGCCGAACCCGCAATGGACGGCGATTGGCGGCGCCGTCGAGGGCGACCGCTACGCGTTGCCGACGTTGATGGCCGAACTCGTCCTGCGCGAAAACGGCTGGCAAGCCACATCGTTGGGAACTTCCATTCCCATTCCGTCTTTGATTCAAGCGGTTTGTGAAATGCGGCCCAAAGTCTTCTGGTTAAGCGTGTCGTTCCTGGAACACGCGCCGACATTTCTCGCCGGGTTCGCCAAACTCTCTCAAGTTTGTTTCCAACAAGACGTGGCATTGGTCGTCGGAGGCCGAGTGTTGACGCCGGAACTGCGAGCGCAGATGACCTACTCCACCTTCTGCGATACGATGCAGCATCTGGAATCCTTCGCGCAGACTCTGCATCGACACGGCAAGCAACGAGACTCAAAACGGAAACACGCGCCGAGATCGAACACATCTCGGGGTTGAGCAATCTCGTGAATGCGGCGCCGTAGCTGGAAAGCGCTACCGTCGGAAAACGCAACGCCATGGGTGCGACGCGTCTTCCATTGGTTTGTGATCGAATTCCGTTCCCAAGACGTGTTGCACTATTTTCGATACCTTCACCGTGGGGACGTAGCAGAATTCGCGCTCCGATTTTTCGAGAGCGGGATCTCGAACGACTTCGGATTGCAGCTGCTCCGCCGGTCCCGTAAGTTGTCGCGATGTTGCCTGTGAATTTTTCTCCGTTCGCGGGTGGCCTCGAATGGAGAAAGTCTATGCGGATACTCGGTTTCGCCGTGCTGCTGGCGACTTGGTGCTCGGCTGCCCCGGCCGACGACTCGGAGCCCCGATACGAGTGGGTGCGGGTGACGACTAAGGCCGCGTTCGCACCCCGGGACGGGGCCGGCGCTCTCGTCCTCAACGGCCGGATGTACCTCCTCGGGGGGTGGAACCCGGACGACAAAATCAACTTTCCTCGGATCTGCAACAATGAGGTCTGGAGTTCGGCCGACGGCAAGGACTGGCGGCTGGACAAGCCGAACACTCATCGCGACCGGTCTTTCGACCCTCTTCTGGACTGGGAGGGCCGGCACTCGGCTGGCTACGTCATCCACCGGTATCGGATGTGGATTGTTGGGGGAGACAGTAACCAGAATCACTACCAGAACGACGTCTGGAACTCGACTGATGGAAAGATCTGGACGCTGGTAAACAAGGACAAGCCGGTGCCGTGGGGACCACGGTGCGTCCACTACACGGTTGCATTTCAGGACCGCATCTGGGTGATGGGCGGACAGCTCATTCCGAAGCATGTCCCGGGCGGCCAGGAGGCATTCTACCGCGATGTGTGGGTGTCTGCGGACGGGGTTACCTGGGACGAGGTGAAGCCGAAGGAGCCGTTCTGGCCGCAGCGGGGGATGATCGGGGGGACGGCAGTGTTCCAAGGACGCATCTGGGTGCTTGGCGGGGGGACCTACGAAACCCCCAAACGGCCGGATCGGCTGTTCTATAACGACGTGTGGAGCACAGCCGACGGAGTCACGTGGACTTTACACACTGGGGCCGCCCCGTGGGAACCGCGGCAGTATCACGAGGTAGCAGTGTGGGACAGCCGCCTGTGGGTGCTGGAGGGATGGAACCAGGCGAATCGGAATGACGTGTGGCATTCGGCCGATGGAACAACGTGGTCCGAGGTGCCGGGGACGCCGTGGAAACCGCGGCACGCGGCCAGTGTGTTCGTCCATGCCGATGCCTTATGGATCGTGGCGGGGAACAACATGGAAAGCGATGTCTGGAAGCTCACCAAGAGGTGAGACGCCACTCTGAAGCATGATCCGAACACAGTTTTTCACCGAAGGCCATCCGCAGTCTCGTATTTCCGCCTCGCATTCTCTCGGCAGCGTAGAATACCGGGCGGGAGGATCGATTGTGGCAAACTTCAAGAAACGGGTACCAGAAAACATCCCGGGCGACTTCTTCGTAGACTCAACCTGCATCGACTGCGATGCGTGTCGGCAGATCGCTCCTTCCGTCTTCGGGGAAGCGGCTGAAACGTCCTTCGTCAAAGCTCAGCCGAGTGGCAGCACCGACCGACGACAAGCGCTGCAAGCGTTGCTGTCGTGTCCCACCGGTTCCATCGGCTGCGTGAGCGGCGACGATGTGAAGTCCGCGATGAATGATTTTCCGCTCGCCGTTGAGGAACCCGTCTACTACTGCGGCTACAATTCGCCGGATTCATACGGCGGCAACAGCTACTTCGTCCGGCACGCCGCAGGCAACTGGCTGATCGACTCGCCCAAATTCGTTGCTCCTCTCGTGCAGCGGTTCGAGGCGCTGGGCGGCGTCGCCCACCTCTTTCTGACCCATCGAGACGACGTGGCCGATGCCGAACGTTTTGCCAAGCATTTCGGTAGTCGGCGGATCATTCATCGTGAGGAACTGTCATCGCAGCCGGAGGCAGAAGTCGTTCTCGAAGGCGATGGGCCGTGGGAATTGGCTCCCGACTTTCTTGCCATCGCCACGCCG
The DNA here is from genome assembly GCA_964504645.1 of uncultured Planctomycetaceae bacterium. GTDB lineage: Bacteria > Planctomycetota > Planctomycetia > Planctomycetales > Planctomycetaceae > CAZDGB01. Next base: position 10,000 of record CAZDGB010000031.1, read on the forward strand.
GGTCACACGAAAGGCCACTGTGTTCTCCTCTTTCAGAACCGCTTCTTGTTCACCGGGGACCACCTGGATTGGGACCGGACTAAACAGAATCTTGCGGCTTCCGAGAACTACTGCTGGTATTCGTGGCCGCAGCAATTGGAATCGATGCGGCGACTGGCGGACGTCCGGTTCGAGTGGGTCTTGCCCGGCCACGGCCAAAAGGTCCATCTACCTGCAGTCCAAATGAGAGATGAAATGCTGCGTTTGGTGGAGTGGATGAGTCGGAGGATTGCGACATGAAAAAGGCTGCGAAGTCGAAACCCCTCGTGGACATCGACAGCTACATCTCACAGTTTCCCGTCGACGTACAGGTCGTTTTGCAGAAGGTACGGGAGACGATCCGCAATGCTGCGCCCGACGCCACGGAGGTCATCAGTTACCAGATGCCTGCCTTCAAACAGCACGGCATTCTGGTTTACTTCGCTGCGTGGAAGAGTCACATCGGGCTGTACCCGCCGATTTCTGGCGATGAGGCACTTGTGAGAGCAGTTGCCCCGTATGCCGGTCCGAAGGGGAATCTCCAATTTCCGCTAGAGAAGTCGATGCCCTACAAATTGATCGAACGGATCGTGGAACTGCGGGTGAAACAGGACACGGAAAAGGCAGCAGCGAAGCGAGCAAAGAGTCACCAATCGAAGCGCAAGAGATCATCAGAAAAATGGTGATGCATCAAGGTAGCACATTGAATCAGGCGCAGATCGATCCGTAACATGCAATCGCGAAAGCGATTGCACACGGCCAACTTCACCGTTTTTTTGAGAGACTTTTCCTGTGTCAGACGCCGAAACGAACAACTTGAGGCACATCGATCCCAACCCAGTTCGACCGGGGCCAATCCGCCATCAGTCACTTGACGCCAAACTGCTGGAACAGATCAGAACGATCTACGACGTTCTGGGTGGTTTCTTCGACATGACGTTGGAGCAATTCGAGATTGGCTTCATGCGAGACTCGAATCCAGCACACGAAGTCGGAGTTTGGGCTGCGGTCATGGTCGTGTGGATCGACTACCACGAAAAATATCTCGATGACGAGATCATGTCCGATGCCGACGAGCGAAAGCTGCTTTCAGCCCTGATCTCGATCTCATCGGGAGTTGAGGATCCGGCGAAACTCGGAGTGCCAGTGCTCATCGGAAAGCGATTGCTCGACTGCTACGAGAAGTTGGAGCAAGAGGTCGAGGCCAACGCGGAAAATGAGCAGTCCGAGCGACAGTGATTCGATTTATGAAAACAGCACTCTTTCAGATCAAAGTCGGCTTTGTTGGCACCCGCTTTGACTTCGAACTTCAAGTTGCAGCCTGGCGTGCCGTAGATCTCAGGAATGCTGCATTTCGACATTTGCCGACTTTCGGGCTTATTGGCGTCAGTTTCGCCCAGATCAGCACGAACAATGTGTCAGGGTGGTTGCGCGAGGAAATGTCCGGCCGGCCTTGTTCGAAGTTCACTCGATCAGAAAGTCAGCCAACCTGATTGAGAATCATCCCACAGGGCAAGGTATTGCGTTCCAGATATCCGCAGCATATTCGGCGATCGTCCGATCGCTGGAAAACTTCCCCGAACTTGCCACGTTGACAATCGCTTTACGCGCCCAGTTTTCAGAGTCGGCATAGAGATCGCCAAGCTTTTGGTGAGCTGCGGCATAGGACGTCAGGTCCGCCAGGTGCATGTAGAAGTCACCCTTGCCCAGTAGCGTTTCATGAATCGGATCGAACAGTCCTGGCTCACTCTGGCTGAAGTGATCATTGAAGATCAAATCCAAAGCCGCCCGGGTTTCGGGCTCATTCTCGTAGTGCCAGGCTGGGTTGTACCAACCGCGACTGTCAGCCACCTGATCCGCAGTCAAACCGAAGAGAAACAAATTCTCTTCACCGGCTTCTTCGGCCATTTCGATGGTCGCACCGTCGCGGGTACCCACCGTGAGAGCGCCGTTCATCATGAATTTCATATTCCCGGTGCCGCTCGCCTCGTAGCCGGCGGTCGAGATCTGTTCGGACACGTCGCTGGCGGGAATCAAGCGCTCGGCAAGAGAGACGTTGTAATTGGCCAGGAAAACAACTTTGATTCGTCCGCGGATCGCGGGATCGGTATCGATCACCCGGCCCACATTGTTAATCAGCTTGATGATCAACTTCGCCAGGTGATACGCCGGAGCCGCCTTGCCGGCGAAGAAAAAGGTGCGTGCGGGCATCGTCAGCGAGGGATTGGAGCGCAAACGGTTGTAAAGTACGACGATGTGCAACACATTAAGCAACTGCCGTTTGTACTCGTGAATCCGCTTGATCTGACTGTCGAAGATCGACGAGGGATCGACCACCTGTCCGGTCGTCGAGTGAAGCCAATCGGCAAACTGTTGCTTCGCTGTCCGCTTGGTTTGCAGGAAACTGTCCCGAAACGCGGCATCGTCCGCGAAGGGCCGCAGGCGTTGCAATTCGCTGAGATCCGTCACCCACGCGTCGCCGATGGTGTCGGTGATCAGATTGGACAGCGCGCGATTGGCCGCCAGCAACCATCGGCGCGGTGTGACGCCATTCGTCTTGTTGTTGAATCGTTCGGGATAGAGTTCGGCGAAGTCGGCGACCACGCGCGTCCGCAACAGATCCGAGTGAATCTGGGCGACGCCGTTCGTGCTATGAGTGCCGACGATCGCCAGGTGCGCCATGCGGACCTGACGGTTGCCCGTTTCATCGATCAGGCTGACGCGGCACGTCCGTTCCCTATCGTCGGAGAATCGCTGAGCGGCCACGTCGAGGAACCGGCGATTGATCTCGGAGACGATCTCCAGCAGCCTCGGGCAAACCAGTTCGAAGAAACGTACAGGCCATTTTTCCAAAGCCTCAGGGAGCAGCGTGTGATTCGTGTAGGCCAATGTCCGGATCGTGAGATCCCAAGCTTCGTCCCAACCGAGCTGCGCTTCATCGAGCAGTACGCGCATCAACTCGGCCACGGACATCGCAGGGTGCGTGTCGTTGAGTTGAATGGCGACCTTGTCGGGCAGCGACTTCCAGTCATCATTCGCGCGGCGGAACCTCGCCACGATATCCGCCAGCGAACAACTCACGAGAAAATATTGCTGCACGAATCGCAGGGCCTGGCCCGCGCGTGTCGAATCGTCGGGGTACAGGACGCGAGTGACCGTCTCGGCCAATATGCGGTCAACAATCGCTCCGACAAAATCTCCGGTGCTGAACTCGCCAAAATTGAAAACATCCGGCGTGGCCGCTCCCCACAACCTCAACGTGTTGATGGTGCGGCCGCCGTAACCCACGACTGGTCGGTCGAACGGCACGCCGAGCAGATGTGTTGTGTGCCCCGGGATGGCCTGCAGCACGCCGTTCGTCAACTGGAACGTGCAGCCGAGGGGAATTTTGATGGTTTCGCGCGGCCGGCAGACTTCCCACGGATCGGACTGAGCCAGCCAACGATCGGGCTGTTCGACTTGAAAACCGTTCTCGATCGTCTGGCGGAACATGCCGTATTCGTAACGCAAGCCGTACCCCATCCCCGGAATCTGGAGCGTGGCCAGCGATTCGATGAAACAGGCGGCCAACCGGCCCAAGCCGCCGTTTCCCAGGCCGGCGTCGGGTTCCGCCTCGATAACTTCCTTCCAATCCTGCCGCGGGTCCACGAGCAATTCCTCGCGAATGAAGTCTTCCACACCTAAATTGATGATGTTGTTGATCAGCGTGCGGCCGATCAGAAACTCCATCGACAGGTAGTAAACCCGTTTCGGGTTTTCGCGATCGTGCGTTTCCTGAGTCCGCAGCCAGCGTTGCGCCAGCAGGTCTCGCAGCGAACGGGCCACGGCTTCGAATCGTTCTCGTTGACTGGCTTCTTCTTGCGCGACGACGTGGTCGAACACGAGGTGCCGGTTGTAGTAATTCTGTTGCGATTTCAGCGTGAAACGGAACTCTCCGCATTCGTACTGCTTCAAACGCGTCGTTGCCTTGGCCATCAGACAGACTCCTCAGAGGGGGCACGGATATATATATCCGAGGCAGATTGCGAAAAGCTTCAGTCGCGAAAACACCGCTGGAGATGCGGGTCTTCCGTCAGACTTCTTTCGACCTCTGGCAAAACATCACGACTCGACAGCACAGTGTAGTAATTCTCTTTAACCGACGGCGCGGTCCGAATGGCCCGCATCCATTCCGTGCGGGAAAACGGGTCGGCGGCAATCTCGTCCCAGAAGCCGGTGGCGCGAAAGAGCGAATCGATGTGATCGGTACTCGCCCCTTGCAACAGGCTGACGATGTACGCCGCGACGCCGACTTGCAGGCCGTGCAGCCGGGGCCGTGCGGAAGTCGCGTCCAAGGCATGCGAGATCAAATGCTCGCTGCCGCTCGCGGGGCGGGACGTCCCGCACATTTCCATGGCGATGCCATTGAGCAATAGGGCCGTCGCCAGCAGCCGCATTCCCTCGAGATCGAATTGCGAATGGCTCAGAAAGGCACGAATCGAACCGTCCGAGAGAAGCGCAGCGAAATCGTTGATGGGCTCGCCCGTGGCATGAAAGGCGAGCTTCCAATCGTGAACCGCGGTAAACTTGGCGACAAGATCCCCAATTCCGGAGAGCGTCAACTGGCGCGGCGCCTCAAGGCACACCGCCGTATCGATCACAACGCCATAGGGAATCGCAGCGGGTAGAGATCGCCGTCGACCACGAATCGTCAGACTTGACTGCGGACTGCAGAATCCGTCGTTGGAGAGCGACGTTGGCAGCGCATAGTACGGCAGCCTGCCTAAAAAACTGACGTATTTCGCGACGTCGAGCGCTTTGCCGCCTCCAAGGCCGATGATCGCATCTGTACGACTGGAAAAATCGGCAAACAGGCGGACCGCGGACTCCAGGTCATTGTCTGGAACATCAACTTGTGTGACGAGCTGAACGCCGTTTTCCCGCAGGCTCGTTGTCACACGCTGTGAAAGCGTGGGCGCCAATCCTTGGCTGACGAGCATGACAACTGCGCTCCGCTGCTCTCGTTGCAGATACACTCCCACGCGGTCGAGCGCCCCTTCTTTGACGCGGACTAACGTCGGAATCGAGATTTGCGTCGGTCGCAACACGTCATAGTCCCGACTGCAGGAGATCTTCGGCGATTTCGGACCACCACTCGAAGGAACGAAACGGCAGATGCTCCCGGCGCAGCACTTCGGCCAAGTCGCCGCGGGCGAAGCGGAGATTGGGAGAAACCAGCCGGGCGGGGTCTGCATCGGGAAAGCCGTCGCCGGCGAACGCGACGGTCAACCCTTGCTCCAGGAAGCTCCGCACGATTCCGCTCTTGTCCACGCCGAGCGTCGGGGAGAAAAACCAGCTTCCGGCAGGCATTTCCATTATCAACCCGTTTCCGGCGATGTATCGTCCCGGATTGGAGTAGATTTCCACGTCAACCTCCGCAGAGGCCAGTAGTCGGCGAATGTACCATTCGCAACCCGCCGACGTCACGGCAATGCGCCATCCCGCTTGCTGCAAAGAGCGCACGGCGGCAGTCAACCGCGGATCGAGTTCCATCTTCTGCACGACATCGATCACTTCCGCCTCGCTGGCCCGTATGGCCGCAAAATAGCGCCGCAAAGCCTCAAAGTGCGTGATCGCGCCGGTCCGATATTCGGCCCAGTAGTCCGGCACATCGGCAGGCAACAGGCATTCGATCGCCAGTTTATAAAAGTCGTATCGTGTCATGGTGCCGTCGAAGTCGCTGACCAGCACCTTTCCGCCGCCGGGGTTCATGCGGGCTCTCCCAAATGGGTCGTGAACAGCATCACGAAAGAATGATCCGCGACCGGGTAGGGTGTCTCTGCAATCTCCGGAGATTCATCCCAGGGAAAGATGTCGTGGGGCGCTTCGAGCGAGGTGTCGATCCAGCGCCTCCACTGGCTCACCCCAAGTTTCGGCAGCTCAAACTCCAACGGCGAATGATGTGCATTCAAAATAAAGTGCAATCGCAGACCCTCATTTGCCAGCACGGCGCTCAACGCCACGCTCTGCGAGTGGTCGCCCCAGTCCGGCTGATCCAGCTTCACGCCGTGCCAGGCTTTGGTCGCGTTTCCGAGCAATGCTTCGACGCTGATCCGCCGCCGCTCCGGGTCCACATTGCGCAGTCGCCGCCGCGCGCAAAGCAACCCGACGAAGCGCTGCACGTCGTCATGCCGCTCCAAGAGCGTCCAGTCGAACCAAGTGAGTTCGTTGTCCTGGCAATAGGCATTGTTGTTGCCGCGCTGCGTGCGGCGGACTTCGTCTCCCATCAGGATCATCGGGATGCCCAGCGACATCACGGTGATGGCGAGGTGGTTTTTGACTTGCCGATTGCGCAGCCGTTCGATGGCCGGATCCTCCGTGGGGCCTTCCACCCCACAGTTCCAACTGCGGTTATCGTCGCTTCCGTCTCGATTGTTCTCGCCGTTGGCTTCATTATGTTTTCCGTTGTAGGACACCAGATCGTTGAGCGTGAAACCGTCGTGACAAGTGACAAAATTCACGCTCTGTTCGGCCTCTCGATTTTTGTGGCCATAGACTTCGGGGCTTCCGACCAGACGATCGGCGACTCGCCGCACCGCGCCGGGTTCGCCGCGAAAGAAGTCGCGCACATCGTCGCGGAATCGTCCGTTCCATTCGCGCCAGGCATCTCCGGCGAAATTCCCCACTTGATACAAACCGGCGGCATCCCAGGCCTCAGCGAGCAATTTCGTGCCGGCCAGCACGGGATCGGATTCGATGTCCCACAAAATCGGCGGATTGGCGAGCGGTTGTCCGGACGGATCGCGCGACAGGATCGACGCCAGGTCGAATCGGAAACCGTCGACGTGCATTTCCTCGACCCAGTACCTCAAGCTATCGACGATCAGCCGGCGCACGATCGGGTGATTGCTATTGATCGTATTTCCGCAGCCCGTGTAATTGGCGTAGCGCGATCCGCCCTGCTCCAGCATGTAGTAAGTCGGATTGTCGATCCCGCGAAAGCAGAGCGTCGGTCCGCGTTCGTCGCCTTCCGCCGTGTGATTGAAGACGACGTCGAGAATCACTTCGATCCCCGCGCGATGCAACGCCTTGACCATATTTCGGAACTCATGCACCGCTTCCAGCGGGCCCGTGCGCGAACTATAAGCCTGATGCGGTGCGAAGAAGGAAATCGGCGCATAGCCCCAGTAATTGATTTTGCCCGGCGGGCAATCTTGCGCGTCGAATTGAAAGACCGGCAAAAGTTCGACCGCCGTCACGCCGAGTTGCTGGAGGTACGGAATCTTTTCCATCACTCCGGCATAGGTGCCGCGAGTGGATTCATCGAGACCAGAACTCGGATGCCGCGTGAAGCCCCGCACGTGCATTTCATAGATGATCGTCCGGGCGGCAGGCTGTTGCAGCGGAGCGTCGCCTTCCCAATCGTAGTCCTTGGGATCGACGACGACGCTCTTCATCGCGGTCGAAGCGTTGTTGACCGGCCCACTGGCATCGTTGCGGGAATAGTTCCGTGGAACCGACACACCCCGACCGTAAGGATCGAGCAAGACCTTGGTCGCATCGAATCGCAAGCCATGCGCGGAATCGCCCGGTCCGTGCACGCGGAATCCATAGAGTTGCCCCGCCTGGACGCCGGGGACAAAAACATGCCAATAGTAATACGTGCGGTGCGCGACCGGATCTAGCGAAATCGTGCGTGAGGGAACTGCGTCATCGTCGCGATCGAAGAAGAGCAGTTCGACATGAGTGGCGTTGCGGGAAAACAGGCTGAAATTGACGCCATTCTCCCGGACAGTCGCGCCGAGCGGCGCGCTTTTTCCGAGAGAGTCCACGAACGTCTTATTTGGCTCTGACTTCACGTGCGCTGTCCACCGGCGAGAACTCGACGAATCTCGTCCAGCATGGTTTCTTCTTCTCTCGTAGCAATAACCAGAATCCGTCCGGAAGACTGCTCGGACGCGATGTCGGCATCGGGTCCTTTGACCGTATTTGCCGTTTGATCGAGCGTCATTCCCAGACACTCCAAGCTGCGGCAGACCGCGGCGCGAACTTCCGGCGAATGCTCGCCCACGCCAGCTGTGAAGACCAGCCCGTCGATCCCGCCCAGCGTTACGGCGAAGGCGCCGATCGTCTGGCGAATGCGGCGCGTGTAGATGTCGAATGCCAATCGTGCCGCCGCATGACCGTCGCCGACGGCTCGCAGAATCTCGCGCATGTCGGCGGAGAGGCCCGACACGCCGAGTAGACCGGATTCGCGATTGAGCGTCTGTTCGATTTCGTCCGCCGTCAGTCCGTGGTGCTGTTGCACGTACGTGACAATGGCGGGGTCGATCGAACCGCTGCGCGTCGCCATCATCAATCCCTCCAGCGGCGTAAACCCCATCGACGTGTCCACACAACGACCGCCGGCCACCGCGGACGCCGAACAGCCGTGGCCGAGATGACAGATAACCAGCCGCAATTCGCCGAGCGGACGGCCGAGCAACTCGGCGGCGCGACGGCTGCAATAGGCATGGCTCAATCCGTGAAATCCATAGCGGCGTATGCCCCATTCCTCGGTCCAACGACGAGGAATGGGATACGTGCAAGCTTCCGGCGGCATGGTCGCATGGAATGCCGTGTCGAACACGGCGACCTGGGGGACGTCCGGAAACGCCTCTTCCGCCGCGGACAGGGCGCTCAGGCTGGGGGGATTGTGCAACGGAGCCAGATCCACGAGCCCTTGCAGGCGCGACCGAACTTGCGGAGTGATTCGAACGGCGGACGTGAACTTGCCGCCATGGACGACGCGATGCCCGATCGCGACTAGTTCTCGACTGTTTTCGAGCATTGCCGGTGGAACCGCTTGCAAATCGCGGATGACGCGTCGCACCGCCTCCGCGTGACTGCGCCACTCCACTTCCGCGTCCTGCGCTGTTCCGTCCGCGCCGGTGAAGGAGTATCGCGTCCGGTCGCCCGCCCAATCCGCGTGAGCGCTGGCCAGCGTCCGGCCACTGCCCGCTTCCGCCAGCGTGGCTTTCAGACTGCTCGATCCGGCGTTCAGCAACAGAATCTTCATGACGGAGGATTACGCTCAGTTCCCGCTCCCCCGTCGGGGAGGGGTCCAGGGTGAGGGGATGAATATGTCACTGACTAGCCACTGGCAGACGTTTGCCTTTCTGACGGGAAAGCGAAGAATTTGGCAGCACCATGAATCGCTCGCCTCTCCCCCGCAGCAGGGGCGAGGGGACAAGAGAAGACGCTCAGACGTTGTCGCCCTCGGTGGACGTGTTGCGCGCCTTGGCGGAGTCCTTCTGTCCCCACTTCCAGCCGCTGATGGCCGGCATATCGTCGCCGTGTTGCGCGATATATTCCTGGTGCTCGAGCAGTTTGTATTGAATGGCCTGTTTGAAATACGCGGCTCGCGCGCCGAGTTGCGGCAGCCGGTCGATCACGTCGCCCGCCAAATGGAAGCGGTCGAGATCGTTCAAGACGACCATGTCGAACGGTGTCGTGGTGGTCCCTTCCTCTTTGTATCCGCGGACGTGCAGATTCCCGTGGTTCGTCCGCCGATACGTTAGCCGGTGGATCAGCCAGGGATAGCCGTGGAAGGCGAAGATGATCGGCTTATCTTTGGTGAAGAGGGCGTCGAAGTCGCGGTCCGAGAGGCCATGCGGATGCTCGCTGGCCGGTTGGAGCTTCATCAGATTGACGACGTTGACGACGCGAACTTTCAGTTCCGGCAAGTGCTGGCGGAGCAGGTCGACCGCCGCGAGGGTTTCGAGCGTTGGCACATCGCCGCAACACGCCATCACCACGTCGGGCTCGCAGCCTTGATCGCTGCTGGCCCATTCCCAGATGCCGAGACCCAAAGTGCAATGCTTCACGGCCTGATCCATCGTCAACCATTGCGGGGCGGGCTGTTTGCCGGCGACGATCACATTGATGTAGTTCCGGCTGCGCAGGCAGTGGTCCGTCACCGAGAGCAGGCAGTTGGCGTCGGGCGGTAAGTAGACGCGGATCACCTCGGCCTTCTTGTTCACGACGTGATCGATGAATCCCGGATCCTGGTGGCTGAAGCCGTTGTGGTCCTGCCGCCAGACGTGCGAACTCAGGAAGTAGTTCAGCGACGCGATCGGCCGCCGCCAGACGATGTCGTTGCAGACTTTCAGCCACTTCGCGTGCTGGTTGAACATCGAATCGATGATGTGGATGAAGGCTTCGTAGCACGAAAAGAAGCCGTGCCGACCCGTCAGCAGATACCCTTCGAGCCAGCCCTGGCACTGATGCTCGCTGAGGACTTCCATTACGCGGCCGTCGGGCGAGAGATGATCGTCTTCCGGATAGATCTCCGCCGCGTAACAGCGATTGGTGACGTCCAGAATGTCTTGCCAGCGGTTGGAGTTGTTTTCATCCGGACTGAAGATGCGGAAATTCCGGCTGTCGAGATTGAGCTTCATCACGTCCCGCAGGAATTTTCCCTGCACGCGGGCCGCTTCGACCGTCGCCGCCCCCGGACTCGGGACGTCCACGGCGTACTGGCGAAAATCGGGCAGCCGGAGGTTCTTGAGCAGCAAGCCGCCGTTCGCGTGCGGGTTGGCGCTCATGCGGCGCTCGCCCGCGGGCGCGAGTTCTCGCAATTCGGCGCGGAATTTCCCCTCGTCGTCGAACAGTTCTTCCGGGCGATAACTCTTCATCCACTGTTCGAGGATGCGGATGTGCTCCGGTTTGTCCATGTCGCCCATCGGCACCTGGTGGCTGCGCCAATAGTCCTCGCATTTCTTGCCGTCTATTTCTGGCGGGCAGGTCCAGCCCTTCGGCGTCCGGAAGATGATCATGGGCCAGGCAGGCCGGCCTTGGAAACCTTTCGTTCGGGCCGTCGACCAGATTTGCTTGATCTCGGCGATGGCTTCATCCATGACCTTGGCCAGCGATTGATGAACTTCGTCCGGGTCGTTTCCTTCCACAAAGTACGGCTGATAGCCGTACCCCTCGAACAGACTCAATAGTTCCGCTTGCGGAATGCGGGCCAGAAAACAGGGATTGGCGATCTTGTAGCCGTTGAGATGCAGGATCGGCAGCACGCAGCCGTCCCGTTCGGGATTGAGGAACTTGTTTCCGTGCCAGCCTGTGGCGAGCGGCCCGGTCTCGGCCTCGCCGTCGCCGACGATGCACGCCACGATCAGATCGGGATTGTCGAAGGCGGCTCCGTAGGCGTGCGATAACGCGTAGCCCAGTTCGCCCCCTTCGTGAATCGAACCGGGCGTCTCCGGCGCCACGTGACTCGGGATCCCTCCCGGAAAGGAAAACTGCTTGAACAGCCGCTTAAGGCCGGCGGCATCCTCGCTGATGTCGGGGTAAAACTCGGAGTATGTTCCCTCCAGGTAAGCGTGAGCCACCAGCGACGGCCCGCCATGTCCCGGACCGATGATGTAGATCATGTTCAAGTCATCGCGTTTGATGACGCGATTGAGGTGCACATACAGAAAATTCAATCCCGGCGACGTCCCCCAATGCCCCAGCAGTCGCGGTTTGATGTGTTCCCGCTTCAGCGGCTGCTTGAGCAGCGGATTGTCGAGCAGGTAAATCTGGCCGACGGACAGATAGTTCGACGCGCGCCAGTAGGCGTCCATCGTGCGCAGTTGTTCCACCGAGAGTGCAGCGGACGGCTTGCTGTCGCGGCGTACCTTTTGCTTCGCATTCGATGTCTCACCGGCCATGATTCTTTCCTTGAGGGATGGATTAGAGATTTTCAGAGGATCCCGGCGCATCAACGGTCAGCCGGCTCATCGCTACATATTTTCACCGTCTCTTCTTGTTTCGGACCGGTTTTCCGTTCGCTTTCACCCACGCCGCGTGATGCTTCCGAATCAGCGCCACGGCTTCCGAACCGCTGGCCGCGCATTGGGGAATGTTCAAATCGTCCGCATTCGCCAAAGGCGGGTCGGTCGTCAACATGGACGACCTGGCCCAATCGACCAAACCCGGCCACATCTTGCCGACCAGGATCAACGGCGTTTCCTCAAGATGATGCACTTGGAGCAGTTGCCAGATCATCAGCGTTTCGAGCACGGTGCCGACGCCGCCCGGGGCGACGATGAATGCATCCGACGTCAGCACGAATTGATGGAGGCGGGTAAAAAACGTGCGGTGCTCGAACGCCTGATTCACAAACGAATTGACTTCCTGTTCGAACGGGAGTTCGACGCGAATCCCGATCGATTTTGCCCGTTCCGGCGCACTGGCGGCCCCTTCATTCGCGGCCTCCATCAGACCGGGGCCGCCGCCGGTGATAATGTCGCAACCCAGTTTGGCTAACTCCGCGGCGCACTGCTTCGTCGCTTCGTAACCAAAGGTGCCGGGTCTGACGCGCGCGGATCCGAAAATGGTCACTCGATAGCGATCGCGCCGAGAGGGCCGCAATTGCGTGAGGCGATTGACGACATCCCACAAGCCGAGAATCGAACTCGCCAGAACCTCTCGGACTTGTTCTTCATCCGCGAGACTGACCGCGTCGGAACTCCTGGCTGCCGAGTTCGACTTTTTCACAACGGATTCCTTCGGAGAGCTCGACAGAGGCCACGCTTTGGGAACACGAATGTCAACGAGGCCCCACCGGCCGGCCTAAGGTCCGGCCCCATCGATTGCGACTGCGGATTGGCTCTGACTTGGAGACTTACGAGGCGATACCGAAAGTTTCGCCTGGAACATATCACGACCATGGCCGTATTCGACGTCAACTTCTCGTGAAATTCAGCCCAGAGTTTTTGCTGTTGTCACCGACCATCGTGAATTTGAACTGCGTCGGATTGGTAAAGTCAACTTCGGCGAGCATGGTTCCGCCCCCGTCCTGGGTTTCCAACGCGAGATTATTCTGATCGACGGCGTAAACGCCCTTCACGGTTTGCTTCCGCTTGCCGTGCAAGTAGGTCCAGGTGAAGCTGCCGTCCTTCGCCAGGTCGAGTTCAAACGTCGCTCCGGAGTTCGATGCCTTCCACGTGCCGACCATTTGGTCCGGCGAGAGGACTTTGTCCGCCGGGATGGCCGGGATGGGTGGTGGCGCACTCGCGGCAGTCGATGGGCTGCCAGATGTCGTCATCGCGACCAACTGCTGCAGCAGCTTGTCGTCGGGCAATAGAGCCTGCGCTGCCTGGAATTGCTTGGACGCGTTATTCGTGTGCCCCATCGTCTGGTAGTGGTACCCCAACAGAAATCGGGCATCGGCCGACTGCGGGTGAGCCTTCACGAACTCTTCCAGCGCCCGGAGCTGCTGTGTGTAGGCTGCGGAGCTGGGATACAAACTGACCATCGTCGTCCAGTCCCAGCCAGGTCCGGCTGCCAGCACCGCATAAATCGCCGCGGCGGATTCCGGGTACTTTTTCAAGGCAAAGAGGACGAGGCTGCGAAATTCATGGACGACCGTGTCGCGCGGCATCGTCTGCAGCGTCGTCTCGAGTTTTGATAAAGCAGACTCGTAGTTGCCGGAGCGAAAGGCCGCGCGGGCCTCATCGAAGGCCGCCATTCCTGGATCGGTGGGTTGGGAAGTGGTTGCGGAGGGCGCCTCGCCGGTCGCTGTCAAAGTCTCTGTGGCCGGGCTGGCGCTGCCTTGGTCGTCCGAGTAGACGACCAGGGGCTCTGAATAGTCATATCCGTACGAACCGGAGTCCGAATAATACGGATTCGCATAGTCGGAATATCCCCAACCATAACCGATGCGATTCAGTCCCCAAGCCGTCACGCCGAGCGCGGCTGCCACCGGGTAGTTATCCCACATGTAATCCCAACCGGCGCCGGGATGCCAACTGCCGTGATACCAATCGCCATAGTTATCGAGGTTGTTGTCGGCCCAGTTTTGCCAATCCTCGCGATTCTGGTCGCGCCAGTCCTGCCGGTCGTCGAGTCGATCCTGGCGATTGTCGAAGCGGTCTTGTCGATTCTGCGTCCAATCGCCGCGGCCATTCGCCATGCGGTCCCCGAGATTGGCGCGGCGATCCTCCAGCGACCCGGGACGGTCGGCCCTCCGATCCTGCATACGCGCTCCGTGTTCCGGCAGTCGCGAACCAAGTCCTGCCCCTGCGAGTCCCGGCAACGTTGCCGGCCGCTGCGAGATCCCTGGCCGGTTACCGATCCCTGCTCCTGCTCCTGTCCCAGGCCGATTGGCGATCCCTGGACCAGAACCGATGCCTTGCCCCGTTCCGATTCTTGTATTCGGACGAGTGCCGGGCAGCGTGGACGGGCGGGTTCCAACGGTTCCTCTATTTCCACCACCAACTGCAGGACGGTTTCCTGGTTGAATCGGCGGTCGATTTCCTACACCCAAATTGCCGCCACCCACGTTCGGCCGCGAACCCACGCCTGTGCCGGGACGCGCGCTTGGCATCGATGGCCGGTTTGCCGTCGAGGGTCTCGACGGTGTCGCAGGACGCGCAACCGGCCTCGAAGCTGGCGCGGAGGGCCGTGCCGCCGGTCTTCCATACGAGGGCGAACTTCCCACAGGCCTGCCGCCACCCGAATATCCACCACCGGGTCGTCCGCCACTGAATCCGCCACCCCCACCTCCGCGAAAGCCACCACCACCGCCGCGTCCGCCGCGACCAAGCGACACATCTGTCCAACAAAACGCCAAAATCAGCAAGCACACGACAGCTTTGAGCCAACGTTGTCTGTTCATGAAATGGACTCCCCTCCGCGGGTCATTTCGTGGATTAGTGCTCGACCAATGGAAATTTGAAAGTCACTCCGCAGCCTCTGGCGGGTGTCGGACGACTCGCACCGACGAGTCCGGCAACATTTCCTGCCCCATCACGAGTCCGGTCGAGTCGATTTGATACGCATCCTCATTGACGAGTCGAACAAAGCGGGTCGCAGACACGCCCCGTCCGTCGGGAGTGACGCCTTCGGCTTTCACGATCCACTCCTCGTCCACCAGCGTCCAAATCGCCTCCGTGAACGCTCCACTTTCATCGAACGCCCACGAACGGATCGTGTGCCGCAGTGGATCCCAACCAATCCGCTGCGTCCCTTGCATCACGGCTCCCCGCCCGGTCTTCACCACATAGTTTTGCAAGAGGTAATTGCCGTCTTCGGACCATTCGCAGGACGTTTCGACGCGGCCTTCGCGGCTTTCATCGACCCATTGCCCGACCAGCCATTCCAGGGCTTTCAACTGCTCATGCGCGGTTTCCTCCGTCGCCTCCGCCGGGAAGTCGCGGACACTCGCGATCTGCCACTCTCCTTTTCGTCTCACGTGCACGATCGTGTACGGGCTGCGTGAACCAGGCTCCTCGGGATCGAGAGTGGTCGTGCTGTAGCCATCCTCGACGGCGACGTCCGGCCCCAACTTTCGCAGAGACGCCAGTTCGACCTCGATCTTTGCTTGTGGAAAGTCCTTGAACAGATCGGCAAAGCGAGCTTCGATGTCGGCACGTCCCTCAATCACCAAACCATCCTCGTCCACGGCCTCCGCGTTTTCGGCAAAGAGAGCGGCAATGGCTTTCGAGTCTCCGGCATTGAACGCCTTCTCAAATGTCGAAGCGGAAGCTTGCAAGACGTCGAGCTCTTTGGTGTCGGCTGACTGGGAAGCAGCCGTCGATTCCTGCGAGCTCGCCGGCCGTGGAACAACGGCTTGCGAAAGCGCCAGTCCCGTCGCCAACCCAACACCCAGTGCCAATGCTGATTGATAGCGCATGCGGGTTCTCCTCATCGGATCGTATCTCAAATCAACCGCGTCATGAAAAGCCCTCTCGCGCGGTGTCATGCCAGGGAAATACCGTTGGCTTTCGCATAGTCTTTGCGCGTTTCCTCGCTGATGAAATAGAAGGTCCGCCCTTGGTTTTCAAGCTTGGCCCCGGCAGCAAACTTGGGAAAGCGGACATTCGCGACGGGATCTTCGACCATTTCCTCTTTGAGATAGAGGTCATTTTCGTGCAACGACAGGTAGGTCTTCACAAAACCAACCAGGCGATCATCGATCCACTCCGTGACAGCGTTCACATCGACCTGTTCTAGTGGAAACGAAATCTCCGCATGCGTGTCGTACTGCATCAACACCGGAATGATTTCGAGGTCGTTCACCAGGATCAATTTGCGAACGTCATGATCGGTCGTGGCCAAGAAACGCAACTCGATTCGTGCCAGATTGGACTGAAACGCAAACGTCGCCTCGCGAGCGGCGGGAGTGATATGCGGCGTAACCTTGACCTTTTCGCCAAACTTCGCCGCCAACGCCTCCAATCGCGGCCGCCAGATGCCGCTCAGTTTTTCGAACAACTCATCGAGTTGTCCGAGTCGCTCCTTCCGACTGGCGTACTCTCTGACTCGACTCTCCTGACGTCTTTTGAGCTGTTCATCAACGGCGGAAAACTCGGCGTCCATGCGTTGCACAAGTTGATCGAGAGTGGACATGGCATGTTCCTCGCTAGGGAAGGAGATGACCTTGATCCATTCAGAAAGCTCCGGGAATTGAGAACAACGGATTCAACTGCTGACGTGCCGTTCTTCATCGCTGCGCATGAGACTCCCGCATGGTGGCTGCGCTTCGAAGCAAGAAGGTTGATCGGGCGCGCACATGGAGCGCGAGGCTCTGTCGGAGTCGGCATTTCCCAAGAAAGAGGGGAAATTGCACGCGCCATGATCGAATCCAATCCCAAGAGGGAATGGCGATTCCACGGGAGAGAGGTGCTGCCTGAATCCTACGTCTCGTCACATGGGCCGTCAAGCAACACGAAAGTTCAATAAACTTCCGGCGCAAAGTGAATCTTCAACCACGCAACCATAGACGTGTTTGTCATGAATGAGACGGTGCCGACATCTTCTGGGTGGCTTCTCGCTCAGCCCCCACGCGGGGCCGTCGTCTCCGCCCCTGTTCGAAGTAATCGAGATACCAGACTTGTCCGCGCTGATACGCTTTGACTCGTCCCACGCGAAACGCGTGGACGTACCGGGCTTTCGCCGTAGCGATCTTGGGCTCCCGTCAGAGAATATTTCCACTGCAAAACGCCACAAATGGACCATTCGCGAGAGACCCGCTCAACGCAACAGCCATGAAGCCAATACTTGCGCTTCACGGGCTGCCAAAAGAGCGGAGAGGGGGGGATTCAACTTCGCCTCATCCGCAACCCCTGTTAGCGATACAGGTTGTGCTGATAAGCGTACACTGCACTTAAAGTTACACCATTTGCAGTCGCTCGCAACGGCGCGCACGGATTCTCAGGAATTGTCAAACGTTTTGGCACATTCTGCCAAATGATCGCGGGGTGGTCTCCGTTGTTCGGAGCCCACTTCCCATGGCTACTGTCCGATCTTCAAAGCAGAATCTTCCAACCGGCGGCCATGCTGCCCATGAGGCCGCACAGGAATCGATTCCATTGCCGAGGTCTCCTCGACGCCGTCAAAAATCAAAGCTCGATCGCGGCCTGGCCGACGACTTCGAACTGGCACGTTTGGCGGAGGCTTTCCTGGAGTGGCAACGTCAAAAGTATCCTGCCGCGGCGGCGAGCGGCGCCATCCCCGTGGCGAACCCGGAAATCATCGACGCGATGGTCGCCGATTTCAAGCAACGGCATCGCGGTGGAGCCGTGGACCCCGAGCGGATCAAGAGCCTGCTCAAGGCCGTCGGAGTCTCCAAGGCTGGCGGCGCGTACAACCGCTACTCGTCCAATAACAGCGAGACGACGTCCATCCTCGACCAACTGAGGAATTCTTTGGAGAAGAGCTTCCACGAAGGACGCTTCATTCCGTGGGAGTATGTCTTTGCCGACTTTGCCGTCACCGGGCTCGATGCTTCGCGACGGGGCTATATGTCCTACAAGCATGTGCTGTCGGACAGGCAGCACCTGATTGAGACGACATACATCGACGACTTCACGCGGGCTTCGCGGGATACGCTGGAATGGTGGAAGCTTGCGGCACTGTCACAGCGCCTCAAGAAGCGGATGATCGGTGCATCCGACGGATTCGATCTCGCGAATCCCAATTGGGATCTGATGATAACCATCTATTGTCTCGTTTCACGCCTCTTCATTAAGTCGCTGCAGGAAAAGGTCGGACGCGGGATGAAAGGCGCTGCGGACCGGGGAACCAATTTGGGGCGACTTTCCTTTGGTTTCACACGCCGCCAAAAGCTTGATGCCGCTGGCAAACTGATGACCCGGAGCGACGGCCGTCCGTTGTACGAGCGCTGTATCGACCCGGAAACGTCCGAGCACCGGCGGCTGATGTACGAGTTGTACGTTCGCGAGAACTGGTCGGCGACGAAAATTGCGAAACACTTCAATCAGCACCAGATCGAGAACTGGACTGGTTGGTCGACTCGCACCATCTGCGACATCCTGTGGCACGAGTCGGCGATCGGAGTGTTCATTTGGAACAAGACACACCGGGAGTTTGATCACGAAGAGGAAAAATGGGTGACGAAGAGAAATCCGCGCTCGGAATGGAAAGTATTCTATTCCCGCGAATTGGCCATCGTACCGCACGAACTATGGCGCGCTGCGCGCCGCAAGTTGGCGAGAGAACGCCGGCCCAGTGTGCAAACGGGGCGTCCCAAGTCGCGAAACGAAAAGAATCCATCCACGCTCTTCAGCGGGACGCTGTTCTGTGACTGCTGCGAGAAGGAACTGAAGTTGCTGCGGTCCGCAGGAGCGGCGAAGCAACTCGGATCGGTCGGGGGAAACGTCGGAGCACACGGCTGCCGGCTGTCCGGTTCGCGGAGTACGCGTGTCATCGAAGAGTGCCTGCTTGGTTATTTGCGAGACCGGTTGCTCACGCCCGAGGTCGTCTCCAAATTGGTGACGAAGGCCAACGCGTTTCTGGACGAGGAAGCCAAAAAGCCGATTCCCCAGACGGATAAGTTGAAGAAGCAAATCGCCGATCGGCAACGCCAGATCGATCGCCTCGTGCGACGGTCGGCAGCGACGGACGATGATGGCGTTGCCGCCAAGTACGAAGCCGAGATCAAACGCCTGACGCAGGAGGTGAAAAAATATCAGGCGGTCGTTTCTGCCGCCCAGGCGGCCGAGCGGCGAAAAATCGAACGACTCGATTTGGATACGGCCGTGGAACTGTTGGCCGGCCTGCGGACGGTGCTCGACGAGGATATTGCCGTTGCTGGCCCCGCGATTCGCGAACTCACGGGCTCGATACGCGTTCGCCAGAAGCCGATTGAGGGAACAAAAGGCCGCGCGAGATGGATCGCGTCGTTCACGCCGCAGGTGTCGGCTCTCGTTCAAAAAGTGTGCCCATCCGAGAGCGGCCAATTCGCCGCCGCGTCGCTTTCAAAGGCTGATGCTGTCGAAGTGATTTTGGAAAAGATGCCGAAATACAAGCAGCTGGCAATGGAATTTCAACGCCTGCGCGACGATGGTGTTGGTCCGATGGAGATCGCAGCGAAGTGCGAGGTCGGTCACCACACGCTCATGGACGGCCTGCATTTCGCCGACACCGGTCAACGGAGGAATTCGCGACCGAAAAGTCTGCGTAACCGAACGCGTTACAAGGAAATCGCGTCCGAAGTCGTCCAGCTGATCGACGAGGACGACATGCAGATCAAGGATGTCGCTCGCAGATTGGAAGTTTCGGAGTCAGTGGTCCGCCGTGCCTACGACTATCTGCGCCCTGACACACCCCGGGTGCACATGGGATCTGGAAAACTGTGTCGGCGGCGGAAATCGAAACGTCTCCCGAAGCAGGTCTTCGAGACGATACGGCGGCTGGCCTCCACTGGCACTAGTCCGAAGCAAATCGCCGAAGAGGCCGGATGCAGCGAGAGGACCGTGCAGCGTGAGATTGAGCGAATTGAAAATCAAAAGCGCACGGATACCAAGGCGCACAACAAGTCTGCCTGATCAACAATTGGTGAATTATCACTGTCAGGGGCGTCCTTCGGGACGCCCTTTTTTGTTGCGCCCAATGAAATCCCTGTCCTGTCCCAATCGAGGAATTCCATTTGTCACAGAAATCAGATGCTGAAGATCGCGACCCAGCCGTGGAAGCCTTCTTGGATTGCGTCGCACGCTGTCTCGCCAAACATTGGCTCAAGCTTCAACGCTGCCGTTCCAATGATTCAAAAACTTCAAACCCACCCTCGGGGAGTTCTTCAAGCAGCACCCCCTCGAAACACTCCAAACGGACGTGATCAGCATCATCCGAGGCAAGGCGCGGTCAACGGGCATGGTGACGAGAATTGACGGAGACCTTGCCACGGCTGTTGCGTGAATTCTAAAGAACCATCGTCGGAATAAGCGATCGGCCATTGGATGACGTTTCATCCACAGGCTCAATGGCGAATCGCGACGACCCTCTCCACAAGAGCGCTCACTTTGGCTTTTTTTGGGACAGACGAAAGAAAGGAACGTTGATGTCGTCACCCACAGGACCGCTGAGTTGGTGGCAGGAGATTCACCGAGAAATGGATTGGGGGCCTGCCTTGGCTGCCCGGATCGTCCATCAGATTTCTGGACTGTGGCAGTCAGTCACCGCGAACCGGCTCTCAGCAGGTTCTGCGCTACGGTTTCCCCATTACCGCGAGCCGCGTCTCCGCCGTCGGCGACGGCGCATGTTCGTTAGAGAGAAGTCCATCGAGGAGGACGATGGTCGCACCAAGACATCCGGAATCGATGCTTCGCTCATCGCGAGATCACGGCCTTGAAGAGTAATGCCCGATGAGCATTGTAATTTCTCTCGATCGTGGCTTCGCGCCACGATCGAGAGAAGTTTTTTTTTAACTATCAGCTGAAGACATTGGTGCGGCACATTTCTTTAGTTCATGGCCAAGTCTGCTCACCCAACCACGTCGTCGTTGGGAACTCAAACGATTCACTGCTCCCAGTACGGGTTCGGCCTGCGCGAACTTCTCTCCAAAGCTTGGTATTTCTCGTC
Organism: uncultured Planctomycetaceae bacterium; assembly: GCA_964504645.1. Classification (GTDB taxonomy): domain Bacteria; phylum Planctomycetota; class Planctomycetia; order Planctomycetales; family Planctomycetaceae; genus CAZDGB01. The sequence continues at coordinate 30,853 of CAZDGB010000031.1, forward strand.
CTTTGCCGCAGCCTGTCCCTCCTGCCGGAAGCCCTTCCAGTTGCCGGTCGGGTCGAGCGTCCAGCACTGGTCGAACGATTTCGTGGTCAATGCAGTCTTGCCGCCGTTGAGCGTGCCGCGGTCCATCGTCTTCAGCCGCTGGATGGCGTCGTAGCCGTAGAGCTCCTCGTACTGGGCGCTGTTCGCCACGGCGACCGGATCAGCCCGGTAGGTCCGGTTGCCCGCCCGGTCGTAGCCGTACTGGATGCGGGCGGTGTCGGCGCTGGCGCCGTAGTCCCGCCAGTAGGCGTCCTTCACCCGGCCGAACCGGTCGAGGTCCCGGTAGATGTCCCCCGTGTCGGGATCGTTGCCTCCCGCCGTGCCGACCAGCGTGTACATCACGTCGGGCTGCGCGTAGTCCGTGATCACCGGCGTGCCGAGGCCAAGGTAGCTGTAGTCCGCCAAATGGGTCAAGCCGTCGTCATCGATAAGCGACGACACCCGGCTGAGGCGGTCGGCCTGGTCGCCGGATGAGCCGTAGTCGAGGTTCAGCTCGCGGCCGTCGGGATAGGTCGTCCGCGTCGGACGAATCTGGTTCTCAGAACCATCGGCGTAGCTGTATTGAACATTGGCTGTCGTCATGGCGTCACGGCTCCGCTGTGGGACTGGCCTATTTACGATTTCGCCAAACAGTTTCAATTGGAATAAATGTTCTCAATGCCCCGGTCAGTGGAAAGACTCTTTAGCAAATTCGATGATGATCGCATCCTTATTCCACTTCCAAACAATCTCGCGATCTTCTCTTTTCTTATTTAATTCTGAGACAATGTCGTCAAGTAGCTTGTCAAGCCTAACATCACGCCTTGACGACAAATCAAATACCAGATCGCGAGTCGAAGCAAGCTCGGAAGAAAGACCAATCCTTATTCCAGTCTCCTTTGTCAAAAAAAAACCGCGTCTTTCAAAAGCACTTGTTGAAACGATGCAACTGCAACAATTGGCATAGGTTTACTTGGTGACTTCCCACAACCACAATACAAGAGAAGAAAAGTTACAATTGGAATCGCACGTGTACTCTTGCGACGTTCCGTTAAGCGCCAGCGTGAAGGCATCATTTTTTATTTTCCCATGGGACATTCGCAGTCCGCTAAAAGTTTTTTGAACTCATCCGTTTTTGAAAAATCATCTGCATGTTCGCCGAAAGTCTTTTCAACGCCATCAATGTTAATCTTGCTCCCACCTAATTTTGGATTAGCCTTCGGCTTATGAGTAGTGCGACTAATATTGTAAAGCGTCGCAAGAATACCGGGTAAGTCCGAAATATCAGCAATATTAGGATCAAGTTTACGAGCGGCATCCCACTGATCAATAAAAACTTGAATTCCTGCGCAGGCAAGTAATACGGGATGCTGAACAATCCAATCAAGAATTTTTTGTCTATACGCCTGGGACTTTGGATCGAGCCCCTTAACCTGATCTGCTAATCCAAATAGTTTATCATTTTGAAACACCCATTCAGCGAATTCCGGCTTTATTTGTCCTGGGCCATAGGAGTTGCCTCTAAAGTTCCTTCCAACATACATAAAGCTCGCAGTTGCATCGACAGCAGCGTCAGTTCTGCCTTGACGACGTAATTCAACATAAATCGCGGCAAGCGCACCATCCAAACAATCGCAATTCTCACCAATATCCTTTTTGATCGTTTTTATATTGTCATTAAACCACTTCAAGGTATCTTCTCGAGATAGTAGTCCAAATGGATCAATAAGCGAATGTGGTCGATTGAGGACGTATGATATTAAATTATTCATATCAAAATACCCCAAGGGATCTCTGGTTGTCCAACTGCCCAATAATGAATTGAAGGCACGATACCTTGCCGAGTACAGCCCTATGGTAGCGTCGTAACGATACCCCGCATACAGTGTTTCCCAGCCAAAGCTGCTGGCTCGACTACCGAAGGTAGGCGTAAGAAACTTAGGCGTGCCATAGGCTTGATACGCATACCGCTCCTGAACATCGCCGCTCGTGTTGGCTAGCGCGATGACATTCCAGTTGCCGTCCTGCAACGCGTACAGTCGCTCGTTGAGCGTACCGTTGCCGTCGGTGTCTCGGTCCCGCAGCACGCAGTCGTCGATGTACCGCAGGCCCCACACGAATTGTCGGTCGGGGTTGGCGGAATCGGGACTGGTCCCCAGCCGCTCCTCGATCGTCTGCCAGTTGGTCGTGTAGTACATGTGGCGGGTCTCATTCAGCACACCGCCCGTGTAGCTCTTCTGCACCGTCCGGTAGTTCCGCGCGTCGTACTGGT
>CAZDGB010000032.1:0-1759 GCA_964504645.1 uncultured Planctomycetaceae bacterium
GGCTTCAGCCGGTCTTCGTTTTGAGGTTTTTCAAATCCCTAAGACCGGCTGAAGCCGGGACTTCAACGGTGAAGATTTCCAGACAACTTGTCGCGCAACGGCTCATGGAATTGGGAAGGCGTTTTTCGATCGCAAACGCCAAGTTTGACACAATGTTTGGAAACCGTTTTTATGCAGTCGCCGCTGGTTGCCTATTGTTCGAGTCCGTTGCCCAAACTCTCCGCTCAACCAAACACGCATTACAAATCGCTGATATGACGTGCGCCATTGCACGCTAAGCGACAGATAACCGACAGCCAAGCGTCGCCAACGCGTCAATTCGCGTCATTCAAGCGTCGATTTTCGGCGCGCGCTGACCTCCGATCGGAGGCCTGTTTGCAAACACTTTGTCGCGCAACGCCGCCCGGGTTGGTGAGGGACGATTGGTCGCCTCGCGGCTCTTTGACAACCCGGAAGAAGTGAGCCGGACCGGCGGGGCCGGCTCTTGGTCAAACCACTTCCAGCGGCAGCGCGTTCCCCTTCGTCAACGCGATGGGGCGGTTCTGCTGGTCGTGGGTTTCGCCGTGCGGATCGATGCCGAGGAAGTGGTAGATCGTCGCCACGAAATCGGCCGGTTCGCACGGCTTGTCGGCGGGGTAGGCGCCTTGCTTGTCCGACGCGCCGTAGACCTGTCCGCCGCGAAGGCCCGCGCCGGCCATCACCACGGTGTAGACGTCGGGCCAATGTTCGCGGCCGCCGTTGGAGAGCGTGATCTTCGGCGAACGGCCGAACTCGGAGGCTTGAATGACAAGCGTCTCCGCGAGTTCGCCCGTCCTTTCCAGATCGGTGAGGAGCGCGTAGAACGCCTGATCGAACGGCGGGATCAACTCCTCTTTGCACGCCGTGAAATTGTTCCAATGCGTGTCCCACGCGAAGCCGTTTTTCCCTTGCGTCCGCTGCCAGTTGCACTGCACCACGCGGCAACCCGCCTGCAGCAAACGCCGCCCGAGCAGCACCGATTGCCCGAACAAATTGCGGCCGTAACGGGCCCGCTCATCGGCCTCGATCGACGCGAGGTCGACGGCCTTGCGAACGTGTTCCGACCCGATGACTTCCATCGCTTTGATCTGATTCTGCTTCAGCGATTGGCCGAGCGCTCCCGACCGCAGGTATTCGGTCTGGCTGTTGAGCTGATCGAGCAACCCGATGCGGCGCTGAATGAGCGCGGGATTCACGCTCGGCGCGAGCGGCAGATGCTTCAAGCGGAAATCGTCGTCGTTCGGGTTGCCGTCAGTCAGCATTGGATCGTACTTCGCCCCGAGCATCCCCGCGAATTGCCCGGCTCGGCGGCCGCCCGCGACATCCATGCGATGCGGCACCGTCACGAACGGAAACATCGGCCCGTTCCCTGGTGCGAGCTTTGCCACGACGGAACCGAAGTGGGGCATATCTTGCCGCGACATCGAATTCACATCGGGCACCGAACCCGGATACTTGTAGCCCGTGAACATCCAATAGGAACCGCGGCCGTGATCGTTGTGCTCGTGATGCATCGACCGGATGAGCGCGAGCCGGTCCATCAGTTTCGCGGTGAGCGGATTGTGTTCGCCGAAGAGAATGCCGGGCGTCGCGGTCGGTATCGTGGCGAACTCGCCGCGGATTTCCGCCGGCTGCTCCGGCTTCGGATCGAACATGTCGTGCTGCGGATTCGCGCCCGACAGATACAGCAGGATGCAATTCTTCGCGCGGCCGAAACCGGGACCGTGCACTCGTTCACCTT
>CAZDGB010000032.1:1769-6132 GCA_964504645.1 uncultured Planctomycetaceae bacterium
GTTCCCGCGAGAGACGAACGATTCAGCACGTGCGGCAGCGACAAACCACCGACGGCCAAGCCGCCGACGCGCAACATTTCCCGCCGGCTGAACTGCGGGAAGCGAGAAGAATACGGTCCGAGGAAACTCAGCATGGCCCAAGCCTTTTCCAGCGAATTTCACGAACGACTCGTGCATCGCATCGGACAAGATATTACCATGTATTGATGCAAATTGTAGCTGTGCCTGTACATTGATGCAATGAGTTTTCACGCCGGATCGCGCATAGTGCGACGAACCATTTGCCTGCTCATGATCTTGTCGGCAGCCGGACGACTGTGCGCCGCCGAGCCATTCATTGAAAGAGTCTGGCCGCCCGTGCTGCAGCGCGGCGTCACGACGCGCATCGAGTTTTCCGGCACGGAACTGCAGCAGCCTCTCGGTGTGTGGACCTCGGTTCCGAATGCGAACGTGACCGGCGTTCCGACCGGCCATGCCACGGAAGATACCGTTGCGGTGGACGTCACCATACCCACATCGGCGCCGCTGGGTCTCTACGGATTGCGATTGGCGACGGCCAGCGGGCTGAGTAACGCCCATCTCTTTCTGATCGATGAATTGCCGATCGCACAGAGGGGGGCGTCGGAAGAAGAAGTCACCTCGTTGTCGCTGCCGGCGGCCATCGCCTCACCGGTGCGACGAGCGCACATCGATCGCTATAGCTTCGATGTGACCGCAGGGCAACGTGTGACGATCGAAGTCATCGGCAATCGGTTGGGTAAGAACTTCGATCCTGTGGTCACGGTTCGCGATCCGAAAGGGAAGATCGTGGCCCAGTGCGACAACAGCATCGGCCTGCTGTTCGATTGCCGCTTCTCGTGCGACTTCCCGGAGAGCGGCCGCCATACGTTGGAAGTCGCCGACGCCCGCTTCGCCGGCGAGCCGTCGTGGAGTTATGTGTTGCGAGTCGGAGACTTCCCCGCGGTGCGAACGGCGGTTCCCGCCGCGATTGCCCCGGATCAGGAGACAACGCTGCTCTTTCCGGAGTTGGCGGGACTTCAGGCGAATGCGAGACTGTTAGCGTTACGCGGCGTGGCGAATTTTTTTCACGAAGTCCGATTCGCTCCGGAAAAGCCGGCGACGTGGATTCCACTGGCCGTGTCGCGGCGGCCGATCATCGTCGAGCAGGAACCGAACGACGCGGCGGCGCAAGCGAACCACGCGGCATCGCCCATCGCCCTGTCCGCCGAACTGTGCGGCGTGCTTAGCCAACCCGGCGATGAAGACTGGTTCCAGTTTCCACTGGCGAAAGGCCAGACGCTGCGGGCACGGAGCTTCACGCAGTCCATCGGCTCCGCCGCGGATCTGGAAATTGTTCTCTATGAACCGACAAACGAACGTTCGTCCAAAGAAGAATTTCGCGAAGTGACGCGCAACGATGAGACCAGCACGTTCGAAGGGAGCCGCAACACGTCGTTCGTTGATGACGCCAACTTGACATTCAGTGTGCGGACCGACGGTTTGCATCGGCTCTTGATTCGCGATCTCACCGGCGCCGGCAGCCTGGCCCACACGTACCGCGTGGAGATCGGCGAGAACCTGCCGGAATTGAAACTCAAAGCCGATGTGGCGGACCTCACGCTGCCGCGCGGCATCTGGCAGCCGTTGCCGCTCAATGTTATTCGCACGGGCTTCAACGAGCCGGTCGAATTGGAACTCGTCGGAGCGCCTGCCGGGGTGACATTGGAATCAAACGTGATTCCCGCGAACGCTAAGGACTTCGTTTGCCGGCTGAGCGCGAGCCCGGACGCCGCGGAAGGCTTGGCCACGCTACAACTCGTCGGCCGCGCTCGGGTGAATGATCGCCTTGTGGAAGCCGTCGCCGCCGTACATCCGCTGATCGACCGGCAACTCATGAACAAAGACCGCATTCTCTTCGCGTTGCGGCCCGATCAGCGCGAACTGCCCCCCTCGCTGACCGACCGCATCGCGCTGCAGGTGACTGCGCCGCCGCCGTTCGATTTTACGCTGCCGGACGCGCAACTGATGATGCCCAAGTATCAGACGGCTCAACTTCGCATCGAGACTCGACGCGAACCGGGGTTCGATGCGCCGATTTCCTTCGCGGCCCGCGGCGGACAAATCGGCGACGAACGCGAGGAACGCGTGCAAGTCTATTTCAGGGCTCCGCAGGCGACGGCGGCAACGCCGCACATCGCTGGCACATTCGCCAACCGTATTCTCACGCAGTATCAAAAGCACCGCGTCGACGTGACGGCAAGCGCCGTCTTGCAAGGCCGATCGGTGCAGTTGACGCGCACGTTTCAACTGGAAATCCGCCCGGCATTCGAACCGAAGTTCGCGCCGGCCGAGATCGAATTGCTGCCCGGCGAAAAAGCCTCTGTGACCATTGCCGCGCAGCGCGTGCCGACCTTTGATGGCGAGTTGACGCTCGTAAACCAGAATCCACAGACAATGATCGAAGCGACCGAGCAATTCGTCATTGGAAAGGCGCATGCGGACTTGCCGCTGGAAATCTCGATCAAACCCGACACGAATCCCGGCCGGTATGAACTGCGGTACGAAGCCAACGCCTACGTCGGCAAGTTTCAAGAATCGGTTCGTTCCGCCGCGCTGGTGATCAACGTAAAAAAACCGGAAGCGAAGAAATGAATTCCCTGAGCGACGCTTCGCAGAAGCGTAGTAACGACCGGACGACGCTTCTGCGAAGCGTCGCTCAGCTTCTCTTGGTACTCACGAGCTTCACCGGACAAACGCGGGCCGAACTGCGAGTCGATCCGGCGAAAATCACGCTGAACGGTCTGCGCGATCAGCAGCAGTTGCTCGTATCACGCGACATGGAAAACGGCGAAACCGCCGATTTGACGCGCGCCGCCGAGTTCACATCGCTCACCCCGACGATCGCGCTGGTGACTCCGCAGGGCTTGATCGTTCCGCGCGGGCAAGGGGAAGCCGTCGTCGTGGTCCGCGTCGCCGGCGAGGAACGGAAGATTCCGGTGACGGTCGGCGGCATCGGCGACGGCGAGAAGATCGACTTCCGCACCGATGTCATCGCCGCCCTCAGCCGCGCCGGCTGCAATCAGGGAGCTTGCCACGGCTCGCCGCAAGGGAAGGGAGGCTTCCGCCTCAGCCTGCGCGGGTTCGATCCCGCGCTCGACTTCGAAACGCTCGCCAAAGAATGGACGGCCCGCCGGACCAACGTGCAGGACGCCGACCGCAGCTTGATCCTGCAGAAGGCCATCGGAGGAATTCCGCATCAGGGAGGCATCCGGTTTCGCAGCACCGATCCGGAGTATCAAACGTTGCGGACCTGGATTCATCAGGGATGCTGGCCGAGCGTCGCGCAGCAGACGCTGTCGCGCCTGGAAGTGATCCCGTCGCTGCGGCGTCTGCCCGATTCGCAGCCGCACCAGCAACTGATCGCTCTCGCCCATTTTTCGGATGGCTCTGTGCGCGACGTGACGCACTTGGCCTGTTTCTCTGCGACCGACGAGCGCGTCGCCACGGTCAGCCGCGAAGGGCTCGCGAAGTTCCAAAGGACTGCGGAGACTACGTTTCTCGTACGCTACCTCGACAAAGTCGCGGGTGCGCGACTGATGTCTGTTCGCCGTGATTCAAGCTACGCATTTCGTGGCCCAAAACCGGCGAACGAGATCGACGAGCACGTCTTTCGTCGGCAGCAGCAATTGCAGGTGCAGCCGGCCACTCTCGCCGGCGATGAAGTCTTCCTCCGCCGCGTCTATTTGGATGTAATCGGCACATTGCCCACCTCCGAAGAAGCCCGTTCATTTCTCGATTCGCGCGAACCCCAGAAGCGATCTCTGTTGATCGACCAACTGCTGGAACGCGAGGAATTCGCTCCATTCTGGGCGCTCAAATGGGCCGACTTGATGCGCGGCAGCGACGTGACGATCAGCCAACGAGGCGTCTTCAGTTTTCACCGCTATCTCGTCGCGATGTTCCGGGAAGACCGGCCGTTTACCGACTTCGCCCGCGAGACGTTGACCGGCCTCGGCAGCACGCTGCATCATCCCGAGGCCAATTTCTTCCGCGTCGCCCGTACGCCGGACGACATGGCGGAAGCGATGGCCCAGTTGTTCCTCGGCGTCCGCATCGGCTGTGCGAAATGCCACAACCATCCATTCGAATCGATCACGCAGCAAGACTATTACGGCTTCGCCGCCTACTTCGCACGCGTCAAATTCAAAGGGACGCAATTTGGCCTGGATGACGAGATTGTGTATCTCGACCGGCAAGGAGATACGCGGCATCCGCTGACGAACGTGGTCGTTCCCCCCGCCGCGTTCGGTCAATTGCCGGAACTTTCGCCGATGGCGGATCGCCGCGCGGCGCTGGTCGAGTG
>CAZDGB010000032.1:6142-32875 GCA_964504645.1 uncultured Planctomycetaceae bacterium
CCACCCAGGAGAATCCGTATTTCGCACGATCCATAGCCAACCGTATCTGGTTCCATCATTTCGGCCGCGGCATCGTCGATCCCGTGGACGACTTCCGCGAGACGAATCCGCCATCGAATCCCGAACTGCTCGATGCGCTGGCGGCGGACTTCGCCCGCAACGGCTATCGGTTGCGTCCCCTGCTGCGGAAGATTCTGAACTCGAAAACATATCAACTCGCTGCCGAGGGCGCGGTTCAATCGCCGCTCGCTGCCGACCCCGAACGGTATTTCAGCCAGGCCCAGATCCGCATGCTGACCGGGGAGCAGATTCTCGATGCGATCTCGCAAGCGACTGGCATCCCCGCGGAATTCGAGGGCTACCCGCGCGGCACGCGAGCGATCGAACTTGCCGAGGGAACTGTCTCCCACGTCTTCCTGCAGGCGTTCTCGAAACCTGTCCGCGACTCCACCTGCGAATGCGCCCGCGACAGCGACCCATCCATCAGCCAGGTAATTCATCTGCTGAACAGCCCGGAGATCCTCGGTAATCTCTCCCAGGACACGGGCCGCATCGCGACGTGGATTAAGGCAGATAAGTCCGACGCCGAAATTCTGGAAATGATCTATCTCGCCACGCTATCCCGGCGTCCGACCGATTCCGAACGGACCGTGGTGACACAGTACCTCTCAGCGGCTGAGAGTCGCGCTATGGGATTCGCCGATCTACAGCATGCTCTCCTCAACTCGAACGAATTCCTGCTGCGTCATTAGCCCTCGGTCCCTCCAAAAAAACCGCATTTCACGACTTGCCGCGCGCGCAGAAAATCCGTATCTTTCAAACACTTCGCACCAAGAGCCCAGGTGGCGGAACTGGCAGACGCGCTAGGTTCAGGACCTAGTTCTCTTAATCGGGAGTGCAGGTTCGATCCCTGTCCTGGGCAATGCTTACGCTGTGGCGGGTTATGTTACCTGCCGACGATCGGCAGTGCGGCCAGAGACGCATGTTTTTGAGTAGTTTTGCTCAAAAACACAGACGACCGCATGTCTCGTCCTCTCAGCGAAGACGCGTCTCATCGCCCCCTTTGTACCGCCTCCAAAGAGCTTGCGGTCAGGAGTGGTGAGATGTTTGGGCCCTCGTCATGACCAAAGCTGATGCGCCGACGAAATTGCGCTGCGATCGCAGGACCGGCTGCAGTTTTCTCCGACCAAAGGATAATCGCGGAAATTATTATCGCTGCTTGAGTTGCAGCGGCTGAACGGCGAGGCATCATGCTGTTTATGCTGCCGGCTGGAATCGCCCCTTCTTGAAAAACGTGCCAGCCGCTCTCGTCGATGTCAAAACCCGCCATCGATTGCCAGTTGACGCTGAAGTCATCGACTTTTGCCAGCATCACCACAATTTTTGCATAAATGTCTGTTTATGCAATTGCCTTGAAAATCTAGGTGATATGACTGTGATTTCTGACGATTGCGTCCCCAGTCGGGCCGACGCGATCAGAAAGTCTGGATCAAGCCGCAAAAAATTCTCAAATTCAGTGCAAAATTGCATTGCAAGAATGCAATCCGAAATACCATAATTCTTTGCATGAAAATCACACTCGAGATGATCGCCGAGGCAGCTGACGCTTCCGTCAGCACGGTGAGTCGCGCCCTTAACGGCCATCCGGCCATTAGTGCAAGTACGGCGAGTCGCGTGCGGGATGCCGCCCGGAAGTTGAATTTCCCATTCCGAGAACATATCGGCACACCTCATGCGGAACGGATTCTGGAAAACCGGACCATCGGGATTGTCTCGCTGGGCATGGAACGATCGTTGTTGGCATTGCCCGCGGTGGCTCAGGCCATTAACGGGGCGGAAGCGGAATTGGCGCGAAATGGCGCCCGCGTGATGCTGGCGCATGTGCCCGACTTGAATGCGGGATCGCTTCATCGTGTCTCCGACATGGCGGGCATTGTTGTCGCTGGCTGTTCGCAAGGACGATTGATCGGCGATCACCAAAGCAAATTGCTGGGCAAGTTGCGACAGTTGCCGACGGTATGGCTGCTCGCGCGTCCCGATGGCTGCTGGGGGGACGCGGTGGGCTCCAACGATTTTGAGACGGGCCAACTCGCCGCAAGTTACTTCATGCAACGGGGCCATCGGCGGCTCGCGTTCTTAAATCCCAAGCCGGAACACGCCGTGTTCTTAAGGCGCGAGGCTGGCTTCGTAAGCCGCGGCCGCGCGTTGGGAGCGGAAGTGACCGTGGTGGCGCGCGCTCCGGACGCGGGGTGGAGTTTGCCAGATCGTCCCGCGCTGACCACCGACGCCGTCGATTCTCTCGTGCACGACCTATTGTTGATCACGCCGCAGCCGACCGCGTTGTTCGCCGCCGCGGATAGCGTCGCCTGTGCCGTCTATCGCGCCTTGGCTGCGCGCGGGCTGCGCGTTGGCCAGAATTTGAGCCTGCTGTCGGCGAATAACGACGAATCTTTAGCGGCGGGGCTTTATCCCCAGTTGACGACCTTCGACATTCATGCAGAAAAAATTGGCCGCGCGGCCGTCAATCAACTCGCTCGCCGCTTGATCGATCCCGATTTCGTATCGACCGAGTTGTTGCTTTCCTCGTCGCTCGTGGAGCGAGAATCCGTATCGAACCTTTCTTAACGTGCATTTCCATCGCGCTCACTTCCCGTCTCGGCGGTCTTTTCATTTTGTGAAGGAGATGTCATGCAACAGTCTTATCGCAGGCGCGGGTTTACGTTGATCGAGCTGTTGGTCGTGATCGCCATCATTGCGATCTTAATCGCTCTCTTGTTGCCCGCCGTGCAACAGGCGCGGGAAGCGGCGCGGCGCACACAGTGCAAGAATCATCTGAAACAATTGGGGTTGGCGGTACACAATTATCACGACGTATTCGGCTTGTTTCCGCCGGGATGTATTCGCGGCGGGGGCCCGAGCACCGGCTTCGGGTACGCGACGAACAATGAGACGTCGACTTGGACGTTCATGGTGTTGCCTTACATCGACCAGTCGCCGCTCTACAACCGGTTGAACTTCAGCACGACCAACTGGTATCCCGGCACAGTTTTCACGACGCCGAATTGCGATTTTGCCAAAGACGTCATCCCCCCTTTCACCTGTCCGAGCGACCCGAACTCCGGCAAGCCCCTTTTCAACGCGAGTTGGGCGTGCATCGGCGGCACCGTTAATGCCGGTGGCTCGTTCGCCAGCATGAACTACGCGGCGATGGCGGACAGCCGGAATCGCATCAATCCCAGCGGCTACTCCTCTTGCGGAAATTGCTATCCGCGGACCGACGGCGACGGATTGATGTTCAACCGGTCTCGGACCGGCGTTCGCGACGTGCTGGACGGCACGAGCAATACCATCATCTTTGCAGAAGTCTCGGGCGGGCCTAATGCCGACCAGGGCTGGGAGTGGGCCTGGAGCGGCCCGCTGGTCGACACGCGCGTCACGCCGAATGGTCCAGGGACTTGGCCGGGCGATAAAACGTTCTTGAATCCGCGCGAGACCAACTTTCCACAGGGGGCCTCGAGTTACCACGAGGGGGGGCTACAGGTGGGGATGTCCGACGGCAGCGTTCGTTTCTTGTCGGAGAACATCAACTACGGCACCTATGTGGCGCTAGCCAGCCGACAGAACGGTGAAGTGATTGGCGAATGGTGATCCGAGGATGAAGCTCTTCGGTGTGGCCTGGGGAGTCTGAGTTCCCCGGGCCATTGAATTCCCGCGTCCGCTTCACCGGAAAGATCCGTCCATGAAAATCTGTCTTACTCTCCTTGGCTTTCTGGTTGTGTCGGGCTGCGGCCGTCGAAGCGAGTTAGAGAAGGTTGTCGTGCACGGGACCGTCACTCGCGAAGGCGGGCCGATGGCCAAAGGACGGATCACGCTGTTTCCCCTCGGCGACACCAAGGGCCCGGTCAGCGGAGCAGAGATCAAGCAGGGGGTTTACCGGATCGATATCCACGGTGGAGTTCCTGTGGGCAAACATCGAGTGGCGTTCCATGAAGTCGAGGTTGATGCCAAGCGTGACCCTTCGCTTCCACCTCCCTTGGTGGAAAACAACATCCTGCCTCCAAAATTCAACGACCAGTCGAAGCTCGAATTTGAAGTTCCCTCGGGAAGCAGAACCATCGAGCGAGATTTCGACCTCGACCGCGAGATCGGGACAGTCAAATGAGGCAACGAACAGCAGCAACGGTGGAGTTCCAGTTGATCGCCGCGATTCTCGGATGCGTCGCAGGATTGCTGGTTGCGCGAGGCAGTTTTGCCGCCGATTTTCCGGACGAGCAGCTGCGCATCGCCGACGGCAGCCGCTGGTCGTTCGTCAATAGCCAATGGACGGACACCGAGGACGGCGGCATCGCCGGGGTTCGCACCGGTGATGGAGACGGGCTGCAAGGCTACTGCCTCGCCTTCTTGAAAGATCGGGTATACGCCGATCTGGATGCCCGCTTTACGGTCCAACTGAAAACTAATCACGCGGATGAAGGGCTGATCGTCCGCGCCCAGGATCCGACGCGGTTCGCGCTGATTCACTTTCCGCAAACGGGTCAGCAGTACCGGGCGCAACACTTCTGGGTCGCGCTGTCGATCGCCGATGGTTCCGGATATCTGCGAATCAAACATCTGGCGATGGTCCGCCGCGTGGCGAGCAATCCATTCGGCGTCAAGCACCAGGCGCGGGTCAAAGTCACCGGCAGCCGCTATCAAGTCTGGGTCAACGGGCATCCGGCGCTGGATGTCACCGACAACACTTACTCTTCTGGAAGAATCGGTCTGTCGGGCTTCACAGAATTCGCGCACGGCGGCGTAACGATTTCAGGAGCAGCAACCCCCGCGGACGACTGGAAAGAAGCCATCCCACAGGTGAAGAACTGGTTCACGCCATTCCCCCATGTCGGCCCTGGCCAATTCGTGTCGAGTCTGACGCGCGCTCCTAACGGCGACGTCTTGTGCCTGTTTTCGACTCAAGGCAGCAGCTCGTTTAAGGGAACTAAGCCGCATCTGGGACGTTCCGTCGATGGCGGTAAAACTTGGACGGTTGAAGCGCCGCCGCAATTGTCGCCAGACGGATTGCCGGGCGGTTCCTCACTGGCGATGTTGCCGGACGGCCGATTGGTCGCTCTCAGTCTGACGCACGGAATCGGTGCGTGGGCGGAGTCCAAAGACAGTGGCAAGACCTGGTTGCCGGCGAAAACGATTTCGCCCGAAAAACCGTGGCCGAGCGATCCGAAGCAGATCGTGACCGGTTATCAATTGCCGTTGCGCGACGGCAGCTTGTTGCGGTTCTGCTACGGGCTGCATTCGACGTCGACGGAACCGGTGACTAAGTGGGGCGCCGTGCACGCGCAAGCATTCGCCATCCGCAGCGCCGATGGCGGCCAAACCTGGTCTTATCCCGTGAATCTCGATACCGAGGATGCCGCCATGGGCAATCTCGATTTGACCGAACCGGTCGGCTTCGAGACGCGCGACGGCAAGATCATGTGCCTGATCCGACCCATCTACTCCCCCTGGATGTGGGAAACCTGGTCCGAGGACCAGGGCCGCACTTGGAGTCCTTGCGTGCGCGGGCCTTTTCCCGGTTGGGCCCCTTCGGCGCCGGTCCGCACGAAATCCGGCGTGGTCGTATTCCCGACGCGGTTTCCCGGCCTGACGCTCCATCTCACCCGCGACGACGGGAAAACGTGGGACGACACTGGCGGAGGAACGTACATCGATACATCCATCTGGGCCATGGGTGGACTATTGGAAGTCGAGCCCGACGTGATTCTGTTTGTCTATCAAGATAGCTGGTTCAAGACGCTCCGCGCCCAGTATCTCCGTGTGACCGATCGCGGCTTGGAGCCGGAACGAAAATGACCGAGAACCGCAACAACTCGAACCTCGCCCCACGCTGGTGTTTCCTGACATCGGCCCTGTGTGTGCTGTGCATTGGACTAAGCGTCAGGGCGGACGACGGCAAGAAGTCTGCGACGCCCAGTGTGCATGACCTGGAACGATTGGAATTCCGGCGCGTGCCAGGCGAAGCCTCTCAGGGAGCATGTCTCGACGTCGGCCCGGCAGGAAGTTGGTTTGCCGGTACGGTTGGCATGCCGGCGATCCACGTTGACGGCCGGATGTACCGCCTCTGGTTCGTGGGAGATGAACCAACAAACGATGCCGGCGTGCCCTACGGTATTTATCAGCGCATCGGCTTGGCGACCAGCGAGGACGGTCTGCGATGGACGGTCGCGAACGACGCTCGGCCGGTCCTCGATCTCGGTCTGCCCGGCAGTGCCGACGCGAAGGGACTGTCCCATCCGTTCGTGATGAAAGTCGGGGCAGAATTCTGGATGTGGTACGGCGGGATTGATGGAAAGCTGGCCGGCGACCTCGGATTGAAACCCGGATCCGTTCGCGTCGAACGGATGTGCCTGGCGAAGAGTCCGGACGGGATTCACTGGCAGCGTGCGAATGAGGGGCTGCCGGTACTCGACATCGGTCCGAAAGGAACGGTCGACGACATTCAGGCGACCGGCATGCACATTCTTAAAATCGGCGACGAATTCCGGATGTGGTACGGCGCCTATGGCAGTCGGCATCAGCACACGCTGGTGTGCGCCACGAGTCCCGACGGCGTCAACTGGACGCGGCAGCACGGCGGCGAGCCGATTACCGGCCTGGTCGGCGGCGGGCAGGGCCAACTCGGTGCGTCGGTTTATTTCGACGGCGCACGGTATTTTATGTTGTACGGTAGCGATCGCGGGGGACAATG
The DNA here is from genome assembly GCA_964504645.1 of uncultured Planctomycetaceae bacterium. Classification (GTDB taxonomy): domain Bacteria; phylum Planctomycetota; class Planctomycetia; order Planctomycetales; family Planctomycetaceae; genus CAZDGB01. The sequence continues at coordinate 12,885 of CAZDGB010000032.1, forward strand.
GAGAACCTATGCCGCCGTCGGCGACGACGGATTTCATTTCACCCCGCTCCATGACAACATGCCGATTGTTGGCCAAGCTCCGATGGGGAATTTCGACACCGCCGGGCGCGGACGCAACCATGTGACGCATCCGACAGAATTCCTGGTGACCGACCGAAGATTGCGATTCTGGTACATGGGAGAAGACGGCTCGCCACCGCATTTCCAGCGCATCGGACTGATGGAAACCTCGCTCCCGTGACGCATTCCCGCGAATAGAGATCCCGATATGACTCCCTCCCATTTTCTTCCTCTGCTAGATCGAGATTTAAGCCGCCGCGCATTGCTGCGCTCGACGGCGATTGGCGCCGGCCTGCTCAGCTTGCCGCAATTGATGCAGTGGCAGGCGGAGGCGGCCACGCCTGGGGGCAAAAAACGGTCGCTCATTCTGCTGTGGCAAGACGGAGGACCGACGCATTTTGAGACCTTTGATCCGAAACCCGAGGCGGCCGCCGAATACCGCGGTGAATTGAACGCCATCCCGACCACGCTGCCGGGGATCGCCTTCTGTGAAGTGCTGCCGAGGCTGGCCCGGCTCGCCCACCGGCTGTCGATCATCCGTTCGTTGCATCAGACATCCTCGGATCATCTGGTCGGATCGCACAACGTGTTGACCGGTTGGAACGATCAGACGTTTCTCGGCAAGTCGCGCTATCCCGACGTGGGCAGTGTCATCAGCCGGATGCGGAGCGGCGCCGAAGATGCCGAAATCACGATTGGCTCTTCGACGGATGCTCGCTTGGCAAAAGGGATGAAAGCCGGCAAACGAGCGGCGGGGCCGGATCGCAGCGTGCTGCCGCAATACATCGACATTGGCGGCGGGCTACATCGCGGCGGACCGGCTTTCCTGGGACCGGTTTATAGTGCCTTTCAGGTCGCCGGCGATCCGTCAAAACCGGGTTTCGTCGTGCAGAACGTACAGTCGGGCGGGGCTACCGGCCGGTTCCAATCACGATTGGCCATGCTCGATTTGGTCGATCGGCTGGAAGACAAAGTCGATCTGAACGCGGAGGCCTACGATCAGTTACAGGCCCTCGGCGGATTTCAGCAACAGGCGATCGACCTCCTCACCGGCGGCGGTGCTGCGCGGGCTTTCGATCTCTCCCGCGAGAAGCCAGAAGTTCGCGAACGCTACGGACAGCATCTGTCGGGCCAGCAATGTTTACTGGCTCGACGCCTGGTCGAAGCCGGAGTGGGCATGGTGGCGATCCGCTACTCGCCCGACGGCCGCGGCGACTACGATCGCACGCTCATTGGCTGGGACGATCACGCCGTGCATGGCAGCATCTTCGAAATCATGCGGAAGCGGGGCCCGCAATTCGATCAGTCGGTCAGCGCGCTGATCGAAGACCTAGACGAGCGCGGCATGCACGACGACGTTCTGGTGGTGCTCGTGGGCGAGTTCGGGCGCACGCCGAGAATCCACGTGCACAAAGGCTGTCCCGGCCGCGAACATTGGGGTCCCGCCGGATGCGCCCTCGTCTACGGCGGCGGATTGCAGATGGGGCAAGTCGTCGGCTCGACCAACGACAAAGGCGAACATCCCCGCGACCGGCCGTTGGAGTATCAAAGCCTGCTGGCGACGATGTACCGGTCGATGGGTATCAATCCTCAACACACTTTCATCAATGAAGCCGGACGTCCGGTGCCCATACTGGAATCGGGCGAGGCAATCCGCGAGTTGATGGGTTAGAGCAGCGTGAGGCTTGCAGCAGTCTCATTCGTCTTTGAGAGTCATTCCTTCCCTGAACGGCGTGTCATGCGCGGCATCGTGATCCTCGGGCTGTATTTCCTCGCCGCGACCGCGGGCTACGCTTTGGACGACGCCGACGAGGAATGGAAGCGTCTCGGCGCGCGCATCGAACGAAATGCGGGCGGAGAAATTGTTGCTGCCGATCTGTCCGGCGTCCCGGGCCTCAATGCGGGGTTGGAGCAGGTTGCACATCTAACGCACCTCGAACGGCTGACGTTGCCGTCCCGTATCGACGATACCGGCTTGGCCCTGCTGAAACCGTTGTCCAAGTTGCAAGAGCTCGATTTACGCCCGCAGTACGGTGTGAATTCGACCGGTCTGGCGCATTTGAGTTCCCTCACCGGTTTGCGCCGGTTGAAGTTGCCGCCTCAAACGCAAGATGCGGGGTTGGAAGTCTTGCTCAAGCTACCGCAGCTCGAGCGTCTCGATTTATCACGGTGTGTGCATTTGACCGATGCGGGATTGGCGCCGCTGGAAGGACTCGCGGCGCTCTCGTCATTGAGTTTGGCCGAAATTCGCAATGTGACGGATCGAGGGCTTGCCTCGGTGGCGATACTGCAGTCGTTGGAATCGTTGGATCTCAGCCGCACATCGATCACCGATGCCGGCCTGGCGCAGCTCGCCTCGTTGCCGCGGCTCCGCACATTGAATCTCGCTGGGACAAGAATCCACGGCACGGGCCTCCGCCACGTCGCCGCCATGAAGTCGCTGGAACGTCTTAATCTGGACCAGACTAAGCTGCAGTGGGAATCGTTGGAGGCCTTGTCGCTGCGAACCGAACTGCGCACGCTCACGCTGCCCGCCGGCATGACGAATGCCGCAGTCGCCTCCTTGCGGGCCTTGGGTCGCCTGGAATCGCTGTCGCTCTGCGACTCGGAAATCGACGATGAGGGAATGCAATCTCTTGCGTCGTTCCGGCAATTGAAGCAGTTGCAACTGAACGGTGCACGCATCACCGACGCCGGGCTGGCGAATCTCAGCGGTCTCCTCGAGTTGGAGGATTTGAATCTAACCGGCACCACCGTGACCGACGCCGGGTTGGAACATCTCCAGCCATTGACCCGATTGAATCGCCTCTCGCTGAACGGCACCTCGATGTCGCTCACAGGCGTCGTGCGACTGTTTGTGCGGGATCAGCGCCGATCGCTGGCTGACGCTTTGCGAGCCTTGGGAGTGGCAGCGTTCGACGAGCAGGGGCAGATCGTGTCGATTGACGTAGCGGGCACCGATTTCGGAGACCAGGAGATGCAGCACGTCGCGACGCTGGCCTCCCTGAAGGAACTGCACTTGGCCGCGACGAAGGTCACCGACGCCGGTATGGTCCATGTGAAACGGTTAACAAATCTCGAACGGCTTTATGTGGCGAAGTGCGACATTACGGACGCCGGATTGGCCCATGTCGCCGGATTGCCCAGACTGCGAGCGATCAACTTGTATGGCACGAAGATGACCAGCGCCGGGCTGGAGCATCTCGCGGGCCTGGACGAACTTCGGCTGTTGTCCGTAACCGACGTCAAACTGAAGCCGGCCATGGTGGACGAGCTGAAGCGAAAACTGCCGCGTCTGACCGTGTCCGACTATACGCCGGAGTGAGTCCCGTTTTCACGTGCATACCCCCCACGACGAGTAGGTTGCGCGGCACATGCCTCGGTGTGCTGGCGTTGCTGTTGCGGTCGGCTTATTTGCCGGCGGATGAACCCAGTAAGACGACGCGGTTGTATATTGCGTCGTATAGTCCACGGGACGGCGAAGGGGTTTTCGTCGCTCAATTCGACGGCGAACGGGCGCACATCGAGGCGCCGCGGCCGGCCGGCCGATTGAAATCGCCGGCCGCCCTGGCAGTCCATCCTCACAAAAGCATTCTCTACGCGACGACAGCGATCGCCGATGCTTCCGCGACGCACTCCGGAGCGATCGCAGCACTTCGTGTCGATCCGGTAACCGGAGACTTGCGCGAAATCGACCGGCGGACCACTGGCGGCAGCGCGCCCTGTTATGTGTCTGTGGAGGGGACCGGCCGCTGCCTCGTCGTTGCACATTGCGGCTCGGCTAGCGTAGCGTGCTTATCGCTGAAGAACGACGGCAGTTTTGGCGATGTGCTGACCGTGATACCTCATGTCGGTGAAAGCCGAAACACAGAAGGCAAGGCGCAGGCTCATTCGGTTTTGATCGCACCGCACAACCGCTTTGCAGTCGCCGCCGACCTGGGATTGGATCGGCTCTATTGCTACCGCCTCGAGGCTCAGACGGCACGCCTGACACCGCACGATCCGCCGTTCGTCGAAACCACGCCTGGCGCTGGGCCCCGGCATGTGGCTTTCGCTCCCGACGGGCGCTTCCTCTACGCGGTCAACGAATTGGGAAACACGCTCGCCGTCTGCCGGTTTGAGAGTGATACGGGTCAAATAGAATTGCTCCAGGAGCTTTCCACGCTCCCGAGCGACTATCGCGGCGAGAGTTTCGCCGCAGAAGTTCAGGCGCATCCGACCGGTCGTTGGGTGTATGCTTCCAATCGTGGGCACGACAGCGTCGCTGTCTTCGCGGTGAACGTTGAAACCGGTCGGCTCAAGTTCATCGAACAGGCTTCCAGCGGCGGCAAATTTCCCAGGCATTTCGCGATTGATCCGGCGGGGAAATTTCTGGTCGTCGCGAATCAAAAGAGCGACAGGCTCGCGTTGTTGCGGATCGATCCTGCGTCTGGCCGATTGACCGCAGTGGGAGAGCCGGTCTCAGTGCCACAGCCGGTTTGCGTAAAGTTTTGGATCCAACGATAGCATTTGAAACTCCCTTGTGCGGAAGGTGGAGATTGGATGAAGAAGATTTTCATGCCCATCGGCGATGGTACGGAAATCATGGACACGTTGTATCCCGTCTTCCGCTTGCGAGAGGAGGGCTACGACGTGGTGATCGCAGGACCGGAAGCCCGCCTGTATCACGGCGTGATGCACGAGGTTCCGCCCGACGCCAATATCCCCTGGGACATCACGCGCGAGCAGCCGGGCTATCACGTTCGGGCGACGATTGCCTTTCGAGACGTCCGTCCGGATGACTACTTCGCCGCGTTCTTTTCCGGCGGACGTGCCCCGGAGTATCTGCGTTACGACCCGCATCTGCTGGCCATCACCCAGCACTTCTTCGAGGTGCAGAAACCGGTCGCCATGCTGTGCCACGGTGTCGAAATCCCCGCAGCCGCTGGTTGTCTGCGCGGGCGCAAAGGAACCACCGTCCCGAAATGCGCGCTCGACATCACACAGTTTGGCGGCGAATATCTCGACCAGGACGTAGTGATTGATGGCAACCTGATCAGCGCCCGCGGTTGGCACGAGAACGCGCCCTTTCTGCGGGAATTCTGCAAGCTGCTGAGAATGCATTCCTGAAAGCAGATGATGCGGTGCGTTCGAGCGTGCCGATTTGCCGGCTGGCAAGGCATCGCTGCGGGGAATGCTGGACTACGGCGCGCCCGTTCCGCCAATTATGTCGATGAAATCCCCGGCGTGGCCTTGATGCGGGCCGGCCCCGCCGAGACGGAGTAAACGGTCCTCGTCTTTCGGAGCGCCTGTATAAAGGCCGTAATCGGCCGAAGGAGTCGCAGAGCCGGCGACGTCGGGGCTGCCGACAAAATGACCATAGGTTTCGCGGCTCACCTTGCTGTTGCGTTTGTAGCCGCGGTAATAAGGAACGATCGCCGTCGGACACCAGCGATTCGAGATCGGCGTCGTGCGCGAATAGTACGGCATGTGGTACGAGTTCCAACTTTTCGGCGCGTGAGGCGACGGATAGTCCGGGCTATCGACGGGCGACGCGATGGCAAAACCGCGGCTGGGATCGCGATGATCGCCTCCGGCCACCGGCGCCGCAAGCTGTGCTGCGGCCGCGAGTCCGAACAAGGATGGGGCAAGGTACTGACGGGTGATCATCGATCGCCTCTTGTGTTAATTGGGGCTCGGTATCCTGTTCGGCTGGGTTTGTCTATCGATGTTCTGGCCGTTTAGCGGGTCGCCGGAGGAGGCCCGGCGCTTACCGGCGGCAAATAACCAGGACGCTCGGTATCCACCGACATCGCTTCCCCGGCCGGAAACAGGTCGACCAGTTGGCGCGCCGGATAGCCCAACGCGTGAAACATCTGAAACTGCGCGATGTTGTAATCGGCCACCGTGCCGAAGTATTGCTCGTAGGCGTTCCAAAGGTGCTCCAGCGCAATCACGACTTCCTGCGGCCGGTACACCTGGATCAGCACGTTTTCGAATCGCTTCGTTTGCCGCAGACCTTCATAGCTGCCGTTGTAGGTGATGAGAGCCTGGCGCAGCGATCGGTCCGCTTGGTGGACTCGAACCGCCGCCGATTGCAGCCGCGCTTGGATGCGGGTTACGTCCGCAGCCACATGATCCTGGATTTTCAGCAATTCGACGATGGCCAGGGACTGCTGGGCGCGTTGCTCCTTGATCCGCGCGTAGTTCCCCAGTCCCAAACCTTCCGCCTGCCAGAGCAACTGTGGGCTGAAATCGGAACGCGCGCTCCAGAGGTTCAATTTGTCGCCGCGGCCGATTCCCTGAGCGCCGAATTGGATCAGTTCCTGCGGTGTCTGGAAGCCGTTCAGCATCAAGCTGGGTACCAGCGGCCGCGCCTTCTCCTGCCGAATCCGCACGATCACTTCCTGAACCAGCGCCTGTTGCGACGCCAGTTCGGGGCGGTTGGTCAGTGCGATCGGCATCAACTCGTCCAGCGGCCGCCTCGAATCAATCAAAGTCACCTGCAGATGATCGTGCTCAATCGGATTCACGACGGCCCGGGGATCCAGTCGGAGAACCTGCGTCAGATCGGCGCTCGAGACGCGCCAGGTTTCGCGGGCCAGCGCGGCATCCTGTTCCAACTGGGCGAGCAATCGGCGGGCGCGTTCGACTTCCACCTTGGGAATGAGGTCGCGGCTTAGTTCCACCAATCCTTCGACCAGCTTGTGGCCGCGCTCGACGACATTCGAGGCCGCGGCATACTTTCCTCGCGCGCGATGCACGTTGAAATACGCTGTCGCGGTCTCGAGCACGGCATCATTCTTCGCGGACTGGATGTCCCACCGGCGCGAGTTCAACGTTTGGCGAGCGGCCAGCGGCATGAAAATGATGTCCGTCGTGGCGTGATCGTTGGTCAGGCCGCCGCCGGTATAAAGAAAGTTGACGTTTTGGTTGAGCGGTCGCGATTCGGTATTGATGCCGCGGTTGAAATCGGGGCCGTAGCCATCGTGACGGACGTACGCTCCGCCGAGATTGAGCTGGGGAACCCACCAAACTTGGGCCCGCTGCAACTGGGCCTCCGCGATCCAGGAGCGGGCTTGGGCCGCCACGACGACGAGCGGCCGGGCGTCCGCCAATTTCAATGCGGCCGCCAGATTGATGGGCAGGGCCAGGTCGCTCGCCTCGAGCGCGGCAGGCCTGGGAGCCAGGCTTTCCTCTGCGGCTTCGGGAGAATACGGTACCGAGATCAGCCCCGGCTCGGGCGACGCCGGAGGGGGCGGCAAAACCGGTTCGGCCTCCGCCGCAGTCTCCTGCGGAAATGAAACGAGCTGAAACAACTGGGACTGGCCGACGGATGCGAGCGCATCCTGCAAGATGATCGCCGTCAAGGCGACGCGGATCGACTGGTGTTGGAACATCGGCAAGGACTCCCTTACTCTCAACGGGCCACGGCGGCTTGTCGTCTGCGGCGTCGGGCTCAAAAATTCTGATGTTTTGTCAGCGTGTCGCAGGAGGAGGACCGGTCGTGACCGGTGGCAAGTATCCGGGCCGTTCGGTATCGACCTGCACGGCTTCTCCCGGCGGATGCAATTCGGTAACTTCCTGCGCCGGATAGCCGAGCGCGTGGAATAACTGGAATTGCGCGATGTTGTAGTCGGCGACCGAACCGAAATACTGGCTGTACGCGGTCCACAAGTGCTGCAGCGCGATCACGACTTCCTGCGGGCGATAAACTTGCACCAGGACATTGTCGAACCGTCTCGTTTGCCCCAACCCTTCCTTGCACCCGTTGTACGTCGCGAGTGCGGCACGGAGCGACCGCTCCGCTTCGGCGACTCGCACCGCCGCGGACTGCAACCGGGCTTGGGCCTGATTCACTTCTGCGGCGACGGCGTCCTGAATCTGATACAGCCGATTGATGGCCAGCGACTCTTCGCCGCGCTGCTGTTTGACCCGCGCGCTGTTGCCGAACCCCAGGCCTTCCGCCTCCCAGACGAGCTGCGCCGTCACGTCGTCGCGAAAACTCCACAGATTCAGCTCGCTGCCGCGTCCCGTGGCGAACACGCCGAACTGCATTCGCATGCCGGCAGGCGTTTGAAAACCGGTGACGAGCACTTTTGGAATAAAGGGCCGCAGCTTCTCCTGGCGAATGCGAACCTGCGCCGCTTGAATCAGCGCGTGCTGCGACGAGAGCTCCGGGCGGCTCACCAAGGCGATCGACAGCAGCTCGTCGAGCGACCGGCCCGGATCGATCAGCGTGATCTGCAAGTGATCCCGCTCCGCCGGATCGACGATCACGCGCGGATCCAACCGGAGCGTCTGCGTGAGATCGGCGCTCGACTCGCGCCACGCTTGCCGCGAGAGCGCCGCCTGCTGTTCCAAATCGGCGAGAAGCCGGCGGGCGCGCTCGACTTCCACTTTCGGAATCAGGTCGCGGCTGAGCGCTTCCAGTTCGACGATGAGTTCACGGCCGCGCGCCACCACGTCGACCGCCGCGGCGTAAGTCCCACGCGCGCGGTGGACGTTGAAATACGCCATCGTGGTTCCTAGCAAGGCATCGTTCTTCGCCACTTGGATGTCCCAGCGGCGGGCATTCAAGACCTGGCGCGCCGCGAGCGGTTCGAACACGGCATCCGTCAGTGCGAAGACCGCATTAAGACCGCCGCCGAGATAGAAATAGTTGATATTCTGGTTGATGGGGATCCGCGTGCTGGTGGGATCGTATGGCCAGTCGAAGCCGCGGTTGAAGTCGGGGCCGTATCCGTCGTGGCGAATATACACCGACGCGATATTCAGCTCCGGCACCCAGATGACCCGCGCTCGCTGTAATTGCGCCTCGGCGATCCAGGCTTTGGCTTGTGCGGCGACGACGACCAACGGCCGCGCGTCAGATAGCCGGAGCGCCGTTCCCAGATTGATGGGCAAGGGGATGTCGCTAGCTTCCAGCGGCGGAATAAGGTTCTCGGCTTCGAGCGATTTCCCTTCCAGCGCTTTCGGAGCAGAGACCTCTTCTGGCGGATCTTCGGCTTCCGGCGGCAGGGATACTTCCGGCACCGGCGAGTTCGAGATGGAAAGCTTCGTGTCGGCCGGCGGAATCTCCCGCGGCGGGGAATTGGTGACTTGCAGACTGGTCAGAACGATCTGACGCCCCGGCGAATTCTCCGCGTCCTTCAACCACACGCGCGCCTTCGGCACACGGATCTGCGCCAACTCGAAGGCATATTGCCACGCGAGACTTGGCGCCTCTTCCGGCGGCAAAGACGATGACAACGACTCGTCATATTCCTGCGAATACGAAAGAGGCTGCGGAAGCAGGAAGGACTCCGCGCGGCACGCCGCAGAGTCAAACGAGGCAGCCGCGACACTGACGAGCGCATACAGCGACAATCGGAGCCGCCCCGCGACTGTCGCCGTCGCTGGATTGACCGAGCCACAGGAATCGTCGATTTCCGAAGCCCTCATCGCGGCTTCCTCAACGCAGAGGCAGACTGCCGTCGGCAAATTTTGCCTAGCCGGACAATCATCGCGCGTTACCGAAATTCTTACGATTGTCTTGTCAGAACGACCAAACAACCCGGCGCAGGCGTTAAACTCCGTTGCCGAGGCTATGACAAATTGCAACTTAAGGACGAGCGGCTAGCAGATGAATCGGTTGATCGCAAGAAACGACTTCTACCAAAATGAACGAGGATGTCGTCTCTTCACAGGCCGGAACCCGCCATTTGGGATTCGGCTACAGGCGGCGGCGATTGGCTCAAGTTGCACCCATCCCGCGTTGCCGCAGTTTTAGAGTCGCTTAGACTCGCGACGCTAATGATCGTGGAAAGCGGGCAAACTTTGAGGGCGGCCGCCTTCAAGGCTGAGCGGAATCCGACAGCTTCATGTGGCTTTCGCCGGGATCCTCATGCCCCGCGTCGATCGAGTCGTTGAAGTGAGGATCGTAATGCGCGCTGTCTTGGTCTTCGGGGTAAAGGGAGACAGACCGCGCGACTTGCCGGCCGATGACGATGGAGAAAATCGAGGGAACCACCAGCAACGTGGCGAACGTCGACATGAGAAGCCCCCCGATGACGGCCCGGCCCAACGGGGCCTGCATCTGGCTGCCTTCCTCGAGCGCCAACGCCATCGGCACCATTCCCACGCTCATGGCACATGCCGTCATCAGAATCGGGCGGAGCCGTTCCCCGGCGCCCAAGATGGCGGAATCGACCGCGCTCTTGCCGGACCGCCAGTGTTCGCCCATGAACGTCACCAGCATCACAGAGTTTGACACTGAGACGCCGATGCACATGATCGCCCCCATGAACGACTCGATGTTCAGGCTGGTCTTGGTCAGAAACAGGATCGTGACGATTCCCGCCAGCACTCCCGGCACCGAACTGATCGAAATCAACCCCAGCCGCGGCGATTGGAAATAGGCCGTCAACAGCACCAGAATTACGAACACGGCGACGGTCAAGCCGATTCCCAGCGACTCGAACATCTCTACCATCGGCGGCATCTGGCCCATCAATTCCACGCGCACCCCTTTCGGCGGCTCTCCTGCGGCGGCGATCGCATGCGAAACCTGGCGCGCCGCCCGTCCCATGTCCTCTCCCTCGACGTTCGCCGTGAGCGTCAAGTACCGCTGCGACATGTTCCGGTCGTACTCTCCGTACCGAACCCCTTCTTTCACATACGCCACGTCGCGCAACATCAGGTTCACAAGCGGGTTGACCGAGGCGATCGGCAGCGTCTCGAGATCGTCGATGCTGGTCATTCTCTTTTGCGGCACCTGGACCTGAACGAGGTAATCGAATCCCGTCGACACGTCGACCCAGTAGTTCAAATCGGTGAATCGCGTGGACGACGTTGCCATGACCAGCGCCCGGTGGGCGGACTCCACGGGGACCCCGCTCAATCCCGCCTTTTCGCGGTCAAACTCGACTTCGATGCTGGGATAGTCGAGCGCCTGTTCGAACTGCACGTCGCGCAGATGAGGAAGGCGCCGCATCTCCTCGAGCACGCGTTCCGCGTGCCGGCGCACATCCCCCAGGTCGGTGCCGACGAGCCGGACGGCGATCGGCGTCAAGGAGCCGAAGCTCATCACCTGCGTCACGATGTCGCCGGGATTGAAGCCGAATGTCGCCGATCGGGCCCGCCGTTCCGCCTCGGACTGGGACAATCCTCCCGTTTCCAGCCTCTGCGCAAGCCATGGAACGACTTTTTCCGGCAGGGCCTTTCGCAGTCGCTCGCGGAATTCCGGCAGCTTGATGTGGCTCTCTTCCTTGTTTAGAGCGATTCGCAGCCAGCCGTCGTCGGGGCCGCGCATGAAGAGCGCCATGTTGTCGATGCCGAAGTTCGGAGCGACCTGTCCCACGAAGCCCAACGAGATTTTGACTTTCTCGGGACCGCCGGCCTCGTCTTCGATCACGGCCAGGCATTTTTGCGCCATCTCCCGCGTGAGCTCGAAGCTGGACCCCAAGGGAGGCCGGAATCGCAGTACGAACTGACCGGAATCGATCTGTGGAAACAGTTCCGTCCCGATTTGCAGCCCCAGCCCGATGATTACCCCCAAAGCGGCCGCGAGATAAATCGGCGCCACCACCCACCGCAAATGGACGAACGTCCGCACGAGTTTTCCATAAGTTTCCAGGACAATGTCGAACAATCCGCCCTTGGCTTCCGCGTGGCCTTTCGTGGGCTTCAACAGGTAGACGCACATGACCGGCACGAATGTGCTGGAGAGCAGGTACGAGGAGATCAAGGCGAAACCGACGCCCAATGTCAGCGGCATGAACAACGACCGCAAAGGGTCGGTCATGATGAAGGCCGGAATAAACACCGACAGAATGCACAAGAGCGCCAACAGCCGCGGGATGGCGGTGATGTTGTTGCCGCGCATCACCGCGGTGGCGACTTGATCGGTATGGCCCATTTGCGAGTGCACGTTTTCCACTTCGACGGTGGACTCGTCGACCAGAATTCCGATCGCCAGCGCCAGGCCGCCCAGCGACATGATGTTGATGGAGTTTCCGGTCAGCCAGAGACCGAGCAGCGATCCCAGCAAGGCGAGCGGGATATTGAGGACGACGACCACGACGCTGCGCAGATCTCTCAGGAAAAGCAGGATCATCAGCCCGGTCAAACCGGCGCCGATCGCCCCTTCGGTCGCCACGCTTTCGACCGCGGCTAGCACCGTTGGCGACTCGTCGAACTGGAAGCTGATTTTGACCTTGTCGCGGTATTGTCCGGGAATCACGCTGCGAAACAGCTCCAAAGATTGCCGCGTGGCCGCCACCACAGACAGCGTCGATCCCGTCGCGGTCTTGATGATCGGGAGAAAGACCGACTTCTTCCCGTTGACCAGCGCATAGCCGTAAGTGATGTCGGTGCTGTCCTGGATCGTCGCCACATCGCGGATGTAGACGTTCTGTCCCAGCTTCACGGGGATGTTGCCGATCTCTTGAGGGTTCACCACCGTGGCGTTGTTGTGCACGATCGGCATGGAGTCGTTCAGATAGACGTTACCCGCGGGAATGATCGTGTGCCCCTGGGCCAGCGCGTCGACGACGTCTCGCGGCGTGAGGTTGTAGGCATACACTTTTTCCGGATCGACGGTGATGACGATCGACCGCATGTTGGGACCGAAGGGGGAGATTGCCACGGTTCCGGGGACGTTTTTCTGCACCTGCGGGCGCACCAGATTTTGCGCCCAGTCGCCCAGTTGGCCGAGCGTCGCCTCCTCGCTCTCCAGCACCAGATAGCCGACCGGCACGCTGCCCGCGTCCATCCGCATGATCATCGGCGGCAGCGTTCCCTTAGGCATCCACGACATGGCGCGGTCGGACATTGCGACGACCTGGGCCATCGCCTGCCCCATGTCGGTGCCCGGATAGAACTTCAATTCGACCAGCGCGACCTGCTGAATGTTGCGGGAATCGATGTCTTTGACGCCGTCAACGTACTGAAAATAGAGTTCGATCTGATTGACGATGAAGCCTTCGACCTGGTCGGGGCTCATCCCGATATAATCCAGGAACACGTAAATCCGGGGCGTATTCAGGCTCGGGAAAATATCCACCCGCATCTTGCTGTAGGCCAGCAATCCCCCGCTGATCAATCCCACGATCAGCATCAACGTCGTGATCGGATGCTTTAAGGCGAATACGGCTGGATTCATCGCGTTCCTTACCTGGTCACACTCTCGACGCGCTCATCAAGGCTCGTCCGACAACTCGATTTCAGGAAATGGGACAAACGTAATCGGCCGGTTTCACGGCCAACACAGAACAATGAATCTGGGGCAGCAGGCGCTCCGCCGTGTTGCCGACCATCAAGCCTTGCATGCCCGACCGGCCGACGGTTCCGATCGCCATCAGACCGATCGCTTGCGCCTGAATAAACTGCTGGATGACAACGTCGGGCGCGTCCAGTCCGTCCAGCACGTGGATTTCGATCCGGTCTGGCAGCGCGCGGCTGGCGTCGATCGCCTCCACCTGGGCGCGGAGCTGCGCTTCGGCGTGCACCCGAACTGTGCGTCGATAGTCCTCCTGCACGGCGTCCGGCAAACCGATGTGACAGACGTCGTCCAACTCATGATGCACTACGTGCATGACGTGCACATACACGTTTTTCAGCGCCGCGGCCACATCCAAGCCGAGCCGCAACGCCGCGTTCGAGGACGGCTTCAAGTCCGTGGCGATGAGGCAATTGAGCGACTCTCCGATGTCGGTGCGCGCCACCAGTACGGGGCAAGGGCAAACGTGCACCAGCCGGCGGGATGTGCCGCCGATCAGCATCCGCGGAATGGCCGTGAGATTGCGCGTTCCGGCGATCACGAGGCTAATGTGGTCGTGCACGACCCGTTTCGTGATTTCCCGCCACGCGTCTCCTTCGGCCAGCTCACAGTCGGCTTGAACTCCGGCTTGCCGCGCCTCCTGGACCAGATGCTCTAGCAGCCGCTGAACCGCCTCGCGAGCGGTGTCGCAGGCGCGCGATCGGATTTCTGCGGACAAAGGCCAGAGGATCTCCTCGCCGGTGTTCAAGGCGGAAAAAAACAGCAATCGCCCTCCGGTTGCCGCGGCCAGCCGGACGCCCCAGAGAAACGGCTCGCACTTTGCCGCGAGCTCCGCGGGGACGGTGCCCGTCCAGGAAGGATCGATCCCGATCAGAATGTTCTCGAACAGAGGCATGTTCAATCCTTCGGGAACCGAATGTCACGCGCGATCGTGAAACAATTTCGTCGCAGCTGCATCGAGTCTCTTTCACGTCACGGTAGCGCGCCTGCTCGCCGATATCGTCCCGAACCTACGGCATCTGATGAGATGGTGGCGCGGCCTCTGGCGAAACTTCCGCTGTTTTGGTCTTGAGGCGGACCTCCAAACCCTCCGCCAGAACTCCCAAGTCTTCCGTGACGATTACTTGTTCGTCGCCTTGAACGGGCTGCCAATCGGCGTCTCCCACGCGAAAATTCGTGACTTCGATCCATTTGTCATCGCTCAAGCCGGTGCGGATTTCCGCGCGCTGCGCGCGGCCGTCGCGGTAAGTCCAGCAATAAGTCTTGTCGCCGACTGCAAAACTCGCGTTGGAGGGCAGGGCCGGGATGCCTTTGTGCTCGATCGTCACTTTCACGTAGGCATACATGCCCGGCAAAATTTGCGGAGTCTTGCCGGGCCCGCTTTCGTTCCCCGCGGGATGCCGGCCGGAATCCTGATAAGCGCCGGGAAGATCCTTATAGTCCGTGTTCTGCAAATCGATTTCCGCTCGGAGCGTGCGGCTTTTCACATTGAGCGCCCACGAGGTGCGGGTGACCTTCGCCGGGATGGTTTGATCGCGGAAAGCCCGGATATAGACGGTGGCCGGCGAATTTTTCTGTACGAACTTGGCATCGCGCTCCGGCACGTCCACGAACACTCGGACGACATCGGTCCGGTCGACGACGTATATCGGAGCCGCCAGGCCGCTGGGAGACAGATGCGGCGCATTCTCATCGGCGGTGGGATCGCCCACTTTGGGAGCGACGAAGTCCCCGGTATTGGCGTTCCGTGCCGTGATCACGCCATCGTATGGAGAGATCAACGTGAGGTAGCTGACCCAGGCCTCCAGCCGTTTCGCTTCGCTTTCGGCGACTTTGACGTCCGCTTGCGCCACCGCGACAGCAATCTCGTCCTGCTCTTGGCTGCTCTGCGCTGACAGCAGGTCCGCCTGGGCCTTTTCGATCCCCGCTTGAGAGGCCAGCCATCCGGCCTTGGACTCCTTGAATTGATTCTCGGATTCCAGCAACACTTGGGGGTCGACGACGCCGCGGTCCACTTCGCGGCGCAGGCGTTTCACTTCTGAATCCCAACGATCCATTTGCGCTTTGAATTTATTCAAGATCTCCATCGCCGCTTTCAAGTGCGCCTGAGCGGCCTGCACATTCGCCTCGGCCACCTTCACAACTTTGCGCGCCAACTCCACCTTCTGCTCGTCCAGTTTGACGGTCGCCTTTTTGGTCTCCAACATTTCTCGCAATTCCGGCACGTACAAAATCGCCAGCACGTCGCCTTTCTTCACGTTATCTCCGATGTCGACGTTCCATTGCTCGATGTACCCCGTGACCTTCGGGAAAATCGACGTTCGTTCGTAGGCTTCGACGAAGCTCGGCTGGCCGACGACGCGCACAATGTCCCGGCTTTTCGGCTGGATTAGACGCACGGCCGGAGGCCGCTTCACGCTCGCCACTTCCGGTTTCAATTTCTCCGATTTTTCGTCGGCCGTGGCTTTGCTCGTCGTGGAGAGTGCAGCGCCCTGCGGGTAAAGGTCTTTGCCCTTCGCATAGATGCCGGCGGCAAGCAGGAGCGCGACCAACAGACTCAACGCCAACAGTCCGCGGTTGCCGGCAAACCAGTTGTGAGGTTTGGGGGGGAGTGTTTCCATGGTCCGCGATCTCCGATTCCCGGGGACATTATTTAGCGTTCGGCAAGGCGCACCAATTTTGCCGCTCTAGCATAGCGAGTCGAGCGAGGCGCTAAAACTCCCTGACGGTTGCCGTTGAGCCGGCTTGGAATGGCCTGTTTCGAACGTGCGAGTTCCCATTCCGGCTCCGTCCGGTCTTGACGAACGCCGATTCGCGGGAGAAAGTGGATTTCGCCGCAGATGCCGCTCGCCCGCCGCGAAATTGTCCCACCGGAACTCGAAATGACTCTCCTCCGCGTGCGAATTGTTTGGATCGGGATCGCAGTCTTGGCAGCGGTCTTAAGCGTGAATTTGCCGGAGGGGGCCGCGGCAGCGGAAAAAGAGGCGTTCTTCGAGGAAAAGATTCGTCCCCTGCTCGTCGCTCGCTGCCTGGAATGTCACGGCAGTGGGAAACAGGAGGCGGGACTGAGGCTCGATTCCCGGGCCGCGTTGCTCAAAGGGGGCGACAGCGGGCCGGCGCTCAACGCAGATCTGCCGCTGGAAAGTCGGCTGTTGGCAGCGATTAACTACAACGGCGATATCAAGATGCCGCCGCGGGAAAAGTTGTCCGCGGACGAGATTACCCTGCTGACGGTTTGGATTCGCGATGGCGCCGTTTTTCCGGCCGCTGGCGAATCGTCGGTTCCCGCATTGGGATTTGCAGCGACCCCGGACGGTTTGCGGCAGGCACGAGCGACGCACTGGGCGTATCAGCCGATCACTCGGCCCCTCGTGCCCGACGTTCAAGATTCGCTGTGGGCGAGAAACGCCGTCGATGGCTTCGTGCGGGAAAAACTCGGATCGGCGGGGCTGACTCCTAATCCGGCGGCTGATCGGCGGACGCTCCTGCGGCGGATGACGTTCGATCTCCTCGGCGTGCCTCCGACTCTTGATAACGTCCAGGAGTTCGAACACGACACCGCGCCGGACGCCCTCGAACGTCTGGCCGATCGTCTGCTGGCGTCACCCCACTACGGCGAGCGCTGGGGCCGACATTGGCTCGACATCGCCCGCTACGCCGATACGAAAGGATACGTCTTCACGGAAGAACGCAAGTATCCGTTCGCCTACACTTATCGCGACTATGTCATCGACGCGTTTAATCGCGACGTTCCGTTCGATCAGTTCGTGTTGGAGCAACTGGCCGCCGACCAACTGGGCGGCGATAAATCGTCGCTGGCGGCGATGGGCTTTCTCACTGTGGGCCGGCGTTTCGGGAACAATACGCACGACATCATCGACGACCGCATCGACGTGGTGTCGCGCGGACTGCTTGGTTTGACCGTCGGCTGTGCTCGCTGTCACGATCACAAATACGATGCGCTGCCGACGGACGACTACTATTCGCTCTACGGCGTGTTCGCCAGTTCGATCGAGCCGGCCGAGTTGCCGCAACTCGGCGAGCCGGTGAACATCGAGGCGTATCGCGCTTACGAAGAGGAGCTGCAACGCCGTCAGGCGGCCGTCGAGCAATTCCAGACGGCGGCGGAGTCCGAGTTGCGGGACGAATTGCGGACGAAGTCCGGCCTTTATCTGCAAGCGGCCTCGCAGCCCGATCCGACGCCGCGAGAACTCGACGTGAAACCGCTGGTCGTGAAACGCTGGCGCGACTACCTGGCGGAAACCGCGAAAACTCCGCATCCGGTTTTCGGTCCGTGGCACGTCTTGATGCCGCTCGCTGCCGAAGGTTTTGCGGAAGCGGCGCGCCCCGTCATCGCGGCCTTGAATGACGCTGCCGACGCGCAGCCGCGGACCAATGCGCAGGTCAAGCAGGCGCTGCAAGCAGCGACGATCGCATCGAAAGACGATGTGGCGCGCATCTACGGTGGTCTACTCGCCGGCGTGGAGGAGGAATGGCTCAAACTGCGAGACAGCGGCGCCACGGCGCTGCCCGACTCGCAGCGCGAAGAGTTGCGGCAGATTCTGTACGCAGAAAATAGTCCAATCGCGGTCCCGCGCGACGAACTTCGCAAGTTGTTCGGACGCGACAAGCGGAACAAGTTGACGGAATTGAAGCGAGCCGTCGATGCGCATCAGGCGACTTCTCCTGCCGCGCCGCCGCGAGCGATGGTAATGCACGATGCGCCGCAGCCGATGCAGCCGGTGATCTTCGTGCGCGGCAATCCCGGGCGGCCTGGGAAAGCCGTTCCACGACAATTCCTGCAAGTTCTGCAGGACGAGCCGCAGCCGTTCCAGCAGGGAAGCGGACGCCTGGAACTGGCCCGCGCCATCGTGGATGCTCGCAATCCTTTGGCGTCGCGCGTGATGGCCAATCGTCTCTGGCAGCAGCACTTCGGCAAGGGGCTCGTGCGAACGCCCAGCGATTTCGGCGTGCGCGGCGAACCCCCGACGCACCCGGCGCTGCTCGATTGGCTGGCAAGCCGGCTCCTCGAAAACGGCTGGTCGCTGAAAAGCCTGCACCGTGCGATGCTGTCTTCGGCCACTTATCAGCAGACGAGCGAGGTCCGGCCGGAGGCTCAACAGCTCGATCCCGAGAATCGTTGGCTCTGGAAGATGAACCGCCGCCGCCTGGAGTTCGAGCCGCTACGAGACTCGTTGTTCGCCGTCGCAGGGCAATTGGACGATCGGCTCACGGGCCGGCCGGTCGATTTGTTCGCAGCGCCGTTTGTCGGGCGCCGCGCGGTCTATGGCTTCATCGATCGCCAGGACTTGCCGGGCACGTTTCGCGTGTTCGACTTCGCCAGCCCCGACGTCAGCACGGCGCAACGGGCGGAGACGACGGTGCCCCAACAACTGCTCTACGGGATGAATTCGCCGCTGGTGATCGAGCAGGCCCGCCGCCTGGCGGAACAAACCGGAACTTCCCGTGAAGCCGTGCGGATCGATCGCCTTTACCAGCAGGCGTTTGCCCGTGTGGCCACCAGCGACGAAATCGCCGGCGCTCAGCGATTTCTCGTGGAGGCCGCGACGCTGGGAGCCGAGGAACCGAGCGGGTGGCGATACGGCTTCGGCCTCTATGACGAGAGCACGCGCCGCGTGACGGAGTTCCATCCTTTGCCCCATTTCCAGGATGCGACATGGCGCGGTGGAGCGAAAATGCCGGATGAAAAGCTGGGTTGGACGTCGCTGACGAAAGATGGCGGTCATCCCGGCGGCACGGCCCGGTTCGCCGCCGTTCGCCGCTGGGTGGCTCCGCAGGCGGGAGTCGTCCACATCACCGGCGAGTTGTCGCATCCTGCCGATCAAGGGGACGGCGTGCGCGGCCGCATCGTTTCCAGCCGTGTCGGATTGCTGCAAGAAGTTCAAGCCCGGCACGGCAAAGCCGCGATGAACCTGGAGCCGATCTCCGTCGAAGCCGATGAGACGATCGACTTCGTCGTCGATTGCGTTGTGAACGAGGCATTCGATTCATTCCAGTGGTCGCCCGAAATTCTCATGACGGGCCGTACGTTCGAACGCTGGTCCGCTCGCAATGACTTCCGCGGTCCCGTCGCCGCGCTGACTCCGTTCGAACAACTGGCCCAGGCGCTGTTGCTGTCCAATGAATTTGTGTTTGTCGACTGATGTGGCGCACGTTTTCAACGTGCGTGTCATTTGGTTTTGTTTTCCGTCGTTGTTCCAGAGACATCCGGCACGTTGAAACGTGCCCCACGCAAGAGGCGCAACCATGCCTGCTATCCCTCCCGCACTGACGCGCCGCGAGTTGCTGGGCCGCTCCGGCCTGGGCTTCGCAGCACTCGGTCTCGGCGGCCTCCTCGCGGATCAGGGGCTCTTGGCACCGGCGTATGCCGACGGCTATTCCAACCCGATGCAGCCGCGGATGTCGCATTTTCCGGCGAAGGCGAAGCACGTCATTCATCTCTTCATGAACGGCGGCCCGTCGCATGTCGACACGTTCGACCCCAAGCCGCAGTTGCAGCAGCGCGCCGGCCAGAACTTGCCCATGGAGAATCTGCGCACGGAGCGCAAGACCGGCGTGGCGTTCGCCTCGCCTTTCAAGTTTCAAAAGTACGGCGAAAGCGGCATCGAGGTCAGTGAATTGTTCGCCCGCAC
Organism: uncultured Planctomycetaceae bacterium; assembly: GCA_964504645.1. GTDB lineage: Bacteria > Planctomycetota > Planctomycetia > Planctomycetales > Planctomycetaceae > CAZDGB01. The sequence goes on from CAZDGB010000032.1 coordinate 32,838, forward strand.
GGCGGAATCCATCGACGACATCTGCGTCATCCGCTCGA
>CAZDGB010000033.1:0-32706 GCA_964504645.1 uncultured Planctomycetaceae bacterium
GGGCATTCCTTGCGCGAAGGCGTCGATGACCCAATCGCGCCACGGCCACATGGTGCGGGTCTCGTCGTTGTTGTAGCCGTTCGTGTCGGCGTAGCGGGCCGCGTCGAGCCAGTGCATCGCCATCCGCTCGGCATACCGCGGCGATTGCAGCAACCGATCCACGACAGCTTCATACGCCCCGTCGGAAGCATCGGCCAGAAATGCGTCGAGTTCTTCCAGCGACGGCGGCAGACCGGTGAGATCGAGCGTCACCCGCCGCAACCAGACTTCCTTTGTTGCTTCCGGCGACGGCGACAGGCCTTCCTGTTCCAGCCGCTGCAGAATGAACCTGTCGATCTCATTGCGGGGCCACTTCGCAGCAGACACTTCCGGCAACGCGGGGCGTTTGGGAGCTATGAACGCCCAATGCGGCGCGTACTCGGCGCCGGCGGCGATCCATTGCCGCAGCAGAAGTTTCTGCCGTTCGGTCAGCGGCTTCTGCGTTTCCGCCGGCGGCATGACGGCGTCGGGGTCCGACGATGCGATCCGCTGAATCAGCGCACTTTCGTCCGGTTTTCCCGGCACGATGGCGCGGTTCCCGTTTTCCAGCGGCGCCAGGGCGGCTTCGCGATCGCTGAGCTTCAAACCAGCCGTCGGCTTGTCGCGGCCGTGGCAGCTCCAGCAGCGGTCGGCGAGAATCGGCTGGATATCGCGATTGAAGTCGATCGCCGGTTCCGCAGCGCGGCCTTCGGCCCGCAGAGTCAACACGACGATCGCAGCACAGGCAAAGCAGCGCATCGCAGCAGGCATGGCGTCAACGCCTCTCGAAATTCGGGAACTTCTGAATTCAGTTCACCGGATCGAGAGACTGGCGTCAACCGCTTGGGACGGTTACGGCTCGGCGACTTCGCTCGTTGCGCCGTCGCCCGATTCCTGGGCTTTAAGGTCGACGATCACTTCCGAGGCCGGTTTGAAGTCGTCCCGGCTCTGGCCCTCGTCCTTGGTCTCGCGGATCAGTTTCGCCGAGTAGCGGGCGATGCCGAACGGCACTTCGGCGCTGCGCCAAACGGTCGTCTCCTGGATCGTGCGGCTGGAGCGACGTTCGATCGTCAATTTGGTTTCGATTTTCTCGGCCTTGACCGCGCCGATGCCGGCCTCCGGATCCTCGTCCGAGGCGACGACGTTCTCCTGGCGGTAGTACCCCGTAAGAATCGCCAGCGGATAGAGCTGCAGCGCCTTTTCGGTCATCGGCTTGACGTCGGATTTGCCGATCCGGCGATACCCCTTGATCACCGGCAGGAAGCTCACCGGCACGCCGTCGTCGTCCACCGTGGTCGGCAGGACTTTCGTCGTCGGGATGAGGACTTTGTAGATCTGCAAGCCGGTGAGGCCCGTGTCGATCTGGCCGTCGCGTTCGCGACCGCGCTCCACCTTGATCTCCAGCCAGCGGCAGGGAACGGTTTCGCCCTCAAACTCAGCCATCTCCTCGCCGACGGAACTGATCCGCACCCGCTCGATCCACGGCTTGATTTCCAGCTTCCCGGCGGGCGAATCGGGACGGGCTTCTGTCTGGGAATAGGTTCCTTCCAGACGCACCCAGGTGCCGTCCGGCGGAAGCTGCCAGATGACTCCCTCGCCCTGAGCGGACGAAGTCAGCATGGCCAGACCGCAGACCCAACCGCAAAGCAGCCCCGTGCGCGTCATCGTGATCGCCTTGTGCGGAATAACCGGACAAAATCGTCGAAATCGGCAGAGATTACGCTATCAATTCAGTCTCCCAGACGGCCGATGCCGCCGCAAGAGGCTCTCTGAGAGTCGTTCGGCCGTCTGCCCGGGAAATTCAAATTTCCCTCGCACAGCCGACACGTTCCGCATCATTGATTCGATTCGGTGGCGACCGCCCCGCGCCAACCGGTACGATGTCACCAGACTCAGTTCCCTCGGCAAGGATCCCGTTCATGTCGCAATCCCCGTCGCCGCTGGTCGGCGTCGTGATGGGCAGCCAGTCCGACTGGGAGACGATGCGCGCCGCGGCGACGGTGCTGGACGAATTCGGCGTCCCCCGCGAATGCAAAATCGTCTCCGCCCATCGCACGCCCGACTGGATGTGCGAGTACGCGAAATCAGCGGAAGGACGCGGCCTGAAAGTCCTGATCGCCGGCGCGGGCGGGGCGGCTCACCTGCCGGGCATGATCGCCTCGCAGACCGAATTGCCGGTGCTGGGCGTGCCGGTGAAAAGCCAGGCGCTGAACGGACTCGATTCGCTGCTGTCGATCGTGCAGATGCCGGGCGGCGTGCCGGTCGGTACGCTGGCCATCGGCGAAGCCGGTGCGAAGAACGCCGCGCTGTTGGCGGTGCGGATTCTCGCGTTGGAATCGTCCGCACTTCGCGAGAAGCTGCGGGAGTTCCATCGCCGGCAGACGGAGCGCATCTTGAAAGAAGTGGTCGAGGGTCCCGAGTCGTGACGAAATCTTCCGGCTCTCGACTTTTGCCCGGCGCGACGCTGGGCGTGTTGGGCAGCGGCCAACTGGGCCGGATGTTCGCGATCGCCGCGCGGCGGTTGGGATACCGCGTCCACGTTCTCTCGCCGGATGACGATACGCCGACCGGGCAGGTCGCCGACGTCGAAATTCGTGCGAACTACGAAGACGTCGACCGCATCGCCGAGTTCGCCCGCGGGGTATCCGTAGTGACGTTCGAATTCGAGAACGTCCCGCAAATTGCCGCCGAAACTGCGGCGAAGTTCGCCCCGGTGCGACCGGCCGGTTCGGTGCTGTTCACGTCGCAGAACCGGTTGCGGGAGAAATCGACGCTTGCGAAGTCGGGACTCCCCGTGACGCCGTTCGCGCCGGTCCGTTCGCTCTCCGACTTGCAAGAGGCGCTCGCCAAACTCGGCGCGCCTGCCGTGCTGAAGACGGCGGCGTGGGGTTACGATGGCAAAGGGCAAACGATCATCCGCGCGGCCGGCGACGCCGCGGCCGCCTGGGAACGGCTGGCGACGCCCGAAGCGATTCTCGAAGCGTGGATCGATTTTGAATTGGAAGTCTCCGTCGTGGCGGCGCGAGGACTGACCGGCGAATTCGTCGCGTTCCCGGTGTTTGAAAATGCGCACCGCGATCACATTCTTGACGTCACCGTTTGTCCGGCGAGAGTGTCCGAGAACATTCAACGGGAAGCCGTCGAAATCGCGCGGTCCGTGCTGGAGACGCTCGATGTCGTCGGCGTGCTGTGCGTGGAGTTCTTCGTCACGAAGGATAGCCATTTGCTAATCAACGAAACGGCGCCGCGGCCGCACAATTCCGGGCATCTTACCATCGACGCGCACCGCACGTGTCAGTTCGAGCAGCAGGTCCGCGCGGTGTGCGGGTTGCCGCTCGGCGATGTCGCGCAGTGGCAGCCCGCGGCGATGGCCAACCTGCTGGGCGACGTCTGGTCGCCACACGTTCCCGACTGGCCCGCCGCGCTGGCGCATCCGGAAGTGAAATTGCATCTGTACGGCAAACGCGAGGCACGGCCCGGCAGAAAGATGGGGCATCTGACGGCGCTCGCCGACACCGTCGACGCCGCCGAACAAATTGTCCGCGCCGCGCGATCCTCGCTCCAACCCACACTGGCGAGTTCGCAGAACTTTGAGAAACATTCATGACTGAAGCTCAACATCCCTTTGTAATCTGTACGTTGATTGGCGCACTGGCGCTTTCCGGCTGCGAATCGGGCTCGAACCCGAACGCCGAACTGCCGCTGCGGACGGCGAAACCGCTCAATCCCCCCGCGGCTCCTGCGATGAGTTCATCGACGAGCGCCGATTCGTCGCAGACGACGGAACGCAATTTCGACGGCGCGGTCTTTCAGGTACCCGGGAACTGGGTCGACGTTCCGAACAACAGCGGCTTCATCACCGCGGAGTTTCAGGTGCCGGGCACGGCCGGCAACGGCCGGCTCACCCTCTCCGCCGTGCGCGGCAGCGTCGAGGAGAACGCCCGCCGCTGGCACGACCAGTTTATCCCCGGCCCGAACGATCCCACCGCGATGGATTCGCCGCTGATGGTCGATGGCAAGACGGCGACCCTCGTCGAAGCGTTCGGCACGTTTCAAGATTCGTCCCGCCAGGCCGTCGGCCCGCAACAGAACTGGGCGCTGCTGGGCGTGATTGTCCCGTTGAGCAGTACGAATTACTTCATCAAGCTCACCGGCCCGCGCGAGACGCTGCACGAGGTTCGCGAGGCGTTCCTGAAGTTCGCGGAGACGGCGCAGTTCAACGATTGATAGTAGCGCATTCGCTCCGTGAAGGTTTCCAAAGCCGCGGTTGGTAACCGCGGTTTTCGGTTTCTTCCTCGGCGTCAGTCAGAATACCGCGGATGCCATCCGCGGCTTTGGAAGCTCACGAGCGCCACGTTTCGGCCTCTTGCTGGCAGGCGATCATGCGGTCGCGGATGAAGGCGAGCAACTCGGCTTCCTGCGACTTGCCGAAGCGGGACAGCTCCTCTTTCGTAAACGCCTCGCCGAAGACAACGCGGACTTTCCCCGGCCGCAGAAACCACGCCCCGCGCGGCAACGCCTGATACGCGCCGGCGACGCCCACCGGATGAATCGGCACGTCGGCCCGCCGCATCAAAGCGAGGAAGCCCGGCTTGAGCTCGCCGACATGGCCCGACTCACTGCGCGTTCCTTCCGGAAAGATGCCGACGTAGAAGCCGTGCTCCAGCCGCCGGATGGCTTCCCGCAGGCTGGAGGTGCTCGCCGCCTCGCGGTTGATCGGCATGACGTACGTGTGGCGGAGTATCCAGCCCACAACGGGCACCCGAAACAGCGAATCGCGGGCGAGAAAGCTAACCGGCCGCTGCAGATGCAACCCGGTCAACAGCGGGTCGAGAAAGCTCTGATGATTGACCAGCAGCAGCGCGCCGCCCGGCGTGGGCAACCGCTCCATCCCCCGCGCGCGATACCGCAGCCAGACGCAGAACACCATCTGGCAAAACAATTGAAACGATCGCCAGTGAAGATTGCGGGAGAGCGGGTTGGGAAGATCGGAAGGCATGCGAATCGGCGTTCGGTTCTTGGCGCAGGGCTTTCAGAAGCCCCGCAAGCCTAACGCCTGTGACCCTCAACCCTCAACTCTCGCCCCTCAATCCGTTCACACCCACTCGCGAATCAGCCGGCCTTCGATCAGCCGTACGGGGCGGCCGTCGGGGGATTCGGCGTGCAGGTCGAGCGGGAGGCCGATCTTGTGATAGATCGTCGCCATCACGTCATCGGAGAAGTACTGGTTCCGCGTCGGCTGGCCCCCTTCTCCGTCGGTCGCACCGAGGACCGTTCCCGCCGGGACACCCGCGCCGGCCATGATCGCGAAGCCCGACGTCGACCAATGGTCGCGGCCGCTGGCGGAGTTGATCTTCGGCGTGCGACCGAAATCGGTGAGCCACACGACGAGCGTATTCTTCAACTGCCCCCGCTGTTCGAGGTCCATCAGCAATTGCGGGATGCCCTGGTCGACTTTGGGCATCAAGTTTTTCTTGAGGCCGTTGAAGTTGTCGGCGTGCGTATCCCAGCCGCCGTCGGTGACGGTGACGAAGCGGACGCCGGTTTCGACGAGCCGCCGCGCGAGCAAGAGGCTCTGTCCGAAGCGGTTGCGGCCGTAGCCGTCGCGCAGCCGGGGGTCTTCGCGTTCGATCTGGAACGCCTGCTGCGTGCTCGGGGCCGTGATCATGTCGAGCGCCGTCTTGTAGTGATCGTCGAGCGCCCCGAACGTTTTCGGTTGCAGGCTGGTCGGCCGCATCAGGCCGTCGACGGCGCTCAGGACGTTGCGGCGGCGGGCGACGCGATCGTAGGAAATTCCCTTGGGCGGCGTGATGTCCCGCACGGCGAAGGCTTCGGCCGCCGGGTCTTCGGCGATGACGAAGGCGCTGTGCTGGATACCCAGGATCCCCGATTTTCCGCCGCCGAAGCGGCTGTCGATGTTCGTCCCGAGCTGCACATAGGGCGGCAACACGTTCTTGAACCCGAGATGCCAGCTCACGACGGACCCGACGGTGGGGTAGACCATCGCCGGATTGAATTTGCGGCCGGAGAGGCAGTAGGTATCGGCCGTGCCGTGGCTGCCGTTCTGCGGATTCCAGCTGCGCATCAGGGCGAAGCGGTCCGCGTGCTGGGCCATGCGGGGGACGATTTCGGTGAAGTGGACGCCGGGGAGGGCGGTATTGATGACGCCGTATTCCCCTTTGACGTTGATCGGTGCGTCGGGCTTGGGATCAAACGTGTCGTGATGGCTGGTGCCGCCGCGCGTCCAGATCAGGATGCAGTTCGCCTTGCCGGCGGACTTCGACGCGGTGTTAGCCTGGGCTTGGTGCGCCAAGGCGAGCGGCAGCGAGACTCCCAATCCGCCGAGCGCGCCGACTTGCAGGAAACTCCGCCGGGAAACGCCTTCGCAAGTTCGCAACGTGCGGGGGAGGAGATTCAGCATCGGGGGTCTCCTGGATTGGGGCGTCCGTTGATCCGCGAAGCGCAAGCGTTTGACGAGTCTCAACTCCACATTTCGTCGTAACCTACACCCATTCCTTGATCACCCGGCCGTCGAGCAGCTTCATCGGGCGGCCGTCGGCGGATTGGGCGTGCAGGTCGTCCGGCAGGCCGAGCTTGTGATAGATCGTCGCCATCACGTCATGGGAGAAGTATTCATTCTTGATCGGCACGCCCCCTTCGCCGTCGGTCGCGCCGAGCACCGCGCCGCCCGGCAGACCGGCGCCGGCCATGATGACGAAGCCCGCCGTCGCCCAGTGATCGCGGCCGCTCGCCGAGTTGATCTTCGGCGTTCGTCCGAAATCGGTCAGCCACACGACGAGCGTCGTATCGAGCATCCCGCGCTGCTCCAGATCGAGCAGCAACTGCGGAATCCCCTGATCGATGCGCGGCATCAAGCTGTTCTTCAGGCTGGAGAAATTGTTGACGTGCGTGTCCCAGGCCGGATCGGTCACGGTGACGAACCGCACGCCCGATTCGATCAGCCGCCGCGCCATGATCAGGCTCTGGCCGAACTGGTTGCGGCCGTAGCCGTCGCGGAGCTTGGGATCTTCCTTGTCGATCTGGAAGGCCTGCTGCGTCTGCGGCGCGGTGATCATGTCGAGCGCCGTTTCGACGTGGCTGTCGAGCACACCGAACAGCTTCGGTTGCAGGCTGCTGGGCCGCATCAGGCCGTCGACGGCGTTCAACACGCTGCGGCGGCGGGCGACGCGCTCCTGCGGCAAGCCGCGCGGCGGCGTGATGTCGCGCACCGTGAATCCGTCCGCCGCGGGATTCCCCTGGATGACGAACGGGTCGTGCTGGATCCCGAGAAAGTTCGCTTTGCCCCCGCCGAAATCGGTGGTCAGGTTGTTGCCCAACTGAACGAATGGCGGCAGTTCATTGCGGAAACCGTGATGCCAGGCGACGACCGAGCCGACCGTGGGATAGAACTGCGCGGGGTTGAACTGTCGCCCCGACATCACGTAAGCTTCGGCTGAGCCATGCGAACCGTTGAGCGGATTCCAACTGCGGAGCAACGCGAAGCGGTCGGCGTATTGAGCCATCCGCGGCGTGACTTCGGTGAACTTCACGCCGGGAATCGCAGTGTCGATGACGTTGAATTCGCCCTTGATGTTGAGCGGAGCGTCGGGCTTCGGATCATAAGTGTCGTGATGGCTTGTGCCGCCGTGCGTCCAGACGACGATGCAGTTCATCTTGTTCGCGGAACCGCGCGCCGGTTTGGCCTGGGCTTCGTTCGCCAGGATGCCCGGCAGTGTGACACCGAGTCCCCCCAAAGCGCCGATCTGCATTAGGTTGCGGCGAGATATTCCCTCGCAAGTTCGCACCGAGCCGGGGAAAAGGTTCAACATGCCAGTCGTCCTTACGGAGGCGGGAAGCAAAAGCGGATGGCAGGCGGATTGGGAGGCGGGTGGCCCTTCAACTTTAGGTTATCGTCTGATTGTAAGGCGGTTTCGTGAAACGAATCAAGCGATGCTTACGTGAAATCAGGAATTAGGAGAAGTGGCTTTTGCGGCGAAAAGTCAGTCGCGAAAATCCTCTGGAAAGATTCTCGATGGCTTCCCAGTCAGGTCCGAATATAATCAAAAACGGTGCATACGTTCCCGCCGACTGAATCCCGCCTGCTTCCTGCGAAGGCCAATCCATGAAACTCTGGGGCCTCTCCGGTTCTTTTTGTCTGCTCCTGATTCACTCCAGCCTCTCGGCGCAGACGTTCCATATCACGCCGGCCGAAGTGAAACTGAGCGGCAACTTTGCTCAGACGCAGTTGCTCGTCACGGCGCAACCCGACGAGCGCGGCCCCGACTTTGCGGAAGACCTCACGGTCCGGGCGCAGTTCGCCTCGTCCAATGACGGCGTCGTCACGGTCACTCCGGCGGGCCGTTTGATCCCGCACGCCGATGGAACCGCTGAGATTCTTGTGACGGTCAACACGGAAGTGGTGAAAGTTCCCGTCACGGTCGCCGGTGTTGTTCCGGAACCGCAGATCAATTTTCTCGAACAGGTGCGCCCGGTCATCTACAAGGCCGGCTGCATGATGGGGGCGTGCCACGCCGCGCAGTACGGCCAGGGAGGATTCAAGTTGTCGGTCTTCGGCTTCGATCCCGCCGGCGACCGAAATGCGATTGCCCGCGACTCCCAAGGCCGGCGCTACAACCCGCTCGAAGTTGAGAAGAGTCTCTTCCTGCGCAAACCGTTGATGGACATCCCACACGGCGGCGGCCGGCGGCTGACCGCGGGCTCGCGCGATCATCATTTGCTCGTCGCGTGGCTGAAGTCCGGCGCGCCTGGACCCGCGGCGGAGAGGCTCCTCACCAAAATTCAGGTCACGCCAAATCAGCGCAACGGCGAACCAGGACTGAAGCAGCAACTCCGCGTCGACGCCTACTACGCCGACGGTGAAGTCCGTGACGTGACGGCGTGGGCGAAATACGACTCACTCGACGAAGGCCTCGTCAGCGTCACACCGGAAGGACGGACGGAAGTCATCGGTCGCGGCCAGGCGCCGGTGATGGTCCGCTACGACGGTCAGGCCGACATTTGCACGTTCGTCATCCCCTACGGACCCGCGGCACCCCTCGCCGGCTGGACGAACAATAATTTCATCGATGAACTCGCCGCGGCGAAATTCCGGGAACTCGGCATCGAACCGTCGGGACTCTGCGACGACGCAACGTTCCTGCGGCGGATTTTTCTCGATGCGACGGGAACATTGCCGGACCTCGAAGAAATCAACGAATTCACGGCGTCGACTGATCCCGCGAAGCGGCAGGCGTGGATCGACCGCGTGCTGGGATTCGTCGATCACCCGAAGAAGCTGACGTACAACGACCGTTACGCGGCCTACTGGACGCTCAAGTGGTCCGACCTCTTGAAGAACCGCAGCGCCCAGTTGCAGGAAACCGGCATGTGGGCCTTCCACAACTGGATCAAGGAATCGTTCCGCAACAACGAGCCGTTCGACAAGTTCGTCGCGCAGCTCGTGCAGGGGAAAGGCTCCAGCTTCTCCAGCGGGCCGGCGAATTACTTCATCGTCAACAGCGATTCGATGTCGATGGCTGAATCGACGTCGCAACTCTTCCTCGGCGTGCGGTTGACGTGCGCTCAATGCCATCACCACCCCTTCGAGAAATACGGCCAGGACGATTACTACGGCTTCGCGGCGTTCTTCGCCCGGATTCGCATCAAGGGGAGCCAGGAGTTCGGGCTCTTCGGCGGCGAACGGGTCGTCATGGCGGCCAGCGGCGGAGAGGTCAGCCAGCCGCGGACAGGCAAAGTCATGGCTCCGAAACCGCTCGACGCCGAGCCGGTCAATCACCCGCTCGATCGCCGGATTGCACTGGCCCAGTGGATCGCCTCGCCGCAGAACGCACAATTCACACGTTCGGTCGCGAACCGCTACTGGAGCTATTTGATGGGCCGCGGTTTGGTGGAACCGGTGGATGACATGCGGGCCACCAATCCGCCGACGAACATCCCGCTGATGAACGCCCTCGCCGAGCACGTCGCGTCGAGCGGCTTCAACATGAAGCAGTTCCTCCGCACGGTGATGTCGTCGCGTCTCTATCAACTCGATTCGCTGCCGACGTCGCAGAACGCCAGCGACGACCGGTTCTATAGCCACTTCCCGGTGAAGCGGCTCGGGGCGGAGGCTCTGCTCGACGCCATCGACTACGCCGCCGGGACGCAGACGAAATTCCGGCAGTTGCCGCTCGGGGCGCGGGCCATCGAGATCCCGGATGCCGAGTATCCCGATTACTTCCTGAATACGTTCGCGAAGCCGAAACGGGCCAGCGTCTGCGAGTGCGAGCGGTCTCCCGATCCGAATCTGGCCCAGGCGCTGCACACGCTGAACGGCGACATCCTCGCCAACAAGATCGCCGACGGCAACGGCCGCATCGCGCGGCTGCTGAAAGAACAGAAGCCCCATGCCGACATCGTGAAAGAGCTCTACCTCGTCACGGTCAGCCGCGCGCCGTCGCCGCAGGAACTCTCGCACGCCGACCAGTTGCTCGCCCAGTCCGCCTCGCCGCAGGAATGCTACGAGGATCTCTTGTGGGCGCTGATCAACACCAAGGCATTCCTCTTCGTGCGGTGAACCGCCCGCCGCAGCCCCCTACTTCATGCGCCGGTCTTGAGGTTGCGCCGCGCGGCGTCTAAGAATTGTTGCGCGGACTCAAAAAAGGGGGCGTGAAATCGTTGTTTTGGCGGGGCTGGAAGAACCGTGCGGAACCGGTCGGGGGAAATTCCCCGGGAAAATCGCGATTTTGCCGCTGTTTACGAAGGACGCGGAATGCGTGCCCGATGGCTGTTCAAAATCGACTTTGTGGCTGCTGGATGGCCGCTGCGTGGCTGCTGAATGGCTGCTGTGTGTCGCCCGGCGCACGCCGGCATATTCCTGAACAATCCGAAAGCTCGGATTTTACCACGGTGGGCGCTGTGGAGAATTCGCGATTGTTTGAGATGTCGTTTTCGAGCAAAGATCTCAAACAGCCGTCCTGGACCGCCGGCGGCGCCAATCGACAATCCGCTGTGTTCCGTCGATTGGAATGACGATTGGACGTCGGAGCGGAGCGATTTGTCTCACGGCACGGCGCGCGGGAAGTGTCGTAAATTGTTTTAGATCAGCCAACATTTTTCGCCCTGAGAAGGACGCTTCATGTTGCAAGCGACGAATGCGGCACTTAAGTTGAGGCAGCTAAACGTTTCTTCATCATCTGTTGATACTCAACCATGTTATTCGCCTCGCCGCTGTCGCGGTTTCGATGGATCGTCGCGCCGCGGGCGTGGTTCACTGGGCTGGCCTGTGCGGCTTTGCTCTGTGGCTGCAGTTCCGACCATCAGCCGTGCTCGGTCAGCGGCGGCGCCACCTTCCGCGGCGAGCCGATCGAAGACGGCGTCATCCGCTTCGTCACCCACGACAAAACCCCCGGTCCGGGGGGTCTCGCCCCGATCAAGGATGGGCAATACGCCGTCACCACGCAGGGGATGCTTTCCGGCAGCTACCTGGTGACGATCTCGGGGTTCAAAAAGACCGGGCGTACGTTGACGATCGACGGCAACCAGGTGGAAGAGAAGCTGCAGTATGTTCCCGCCAAGTACAACAGCCAGGCCACCGAAGTGATCACGTTGACGCCCGGCCCGAATGCGCTCGAGTTCTCGCTGAAGCCTTAATCGAATCAGGTTGTTTCGCTAGTCCATTCCTGGGGAGAGCCGACTGATGCATCGTTTGTCCAGCCGACGGGGATTCACGCTGATCGAACTTCTGGTCGTGATCGCCATCATCGCGATCCTGATCGCGCTGTTGCTGCCCGCCGTTCAGCAGGCGCGGGAAGCGGCCCGGCGCACGCAGTGCCGCAACAATCTCAAGCAGATGGGCCTGGCGCTGCACAACTATCACGACGTGTTCAACACGTTTCCGCCGGCCACGATCCGCGGGCCGAATTGCCGCCCCGCGGTCGGCGCCGGGCCGACCCGCTGCAACGGGCTTAGCTTCCTGGCGCGCATCGCGCCCTACTTTGATCAATCGGCGATCTACAACCAGCTCAATTTTTCGGTCGAGCCCGTCTGGCTCGATGCCGTCGGCTACGGGCCGATTGCCGCCTCCGCCGGGCCGGCCATGCTGAAGTGTCCGTCGTCGTTTCCGCGGGATGTCGCCGCCAACTACCCCGCTTACACCACGTATGCCGCGTCAATTGGTAATACGGTCAACTGGTGCGCCGACCCGGCCTGGTATGAGGGAATGATGGGCGCGGGCAACGCGGCTTATGTCTGTTCCACCGGCGGCCAGGCGGTCATCTACGGCAACAGCCGCGTGCGCGTGGGCGATGTGACCGACGGCACCAGCAACACGCTGGTCCTCTCCGAAATCACGCCCGGCCTGCCCAACGTGCAACAAGACAATCAGTACACCACCTGCCTGGCCGGAGGTTCGACCTGGTCGGGAATGACGGCCTACGAACCGGTCGGCTACAACTGGCTCTACGCGAACGGCATGCAATCGTGGTCGTTCACCACGCTCCTCAAGCCGAACGATCCGATCTACAAATTGCAGGGCGGACTGTGGTGCGTGCAGTCGCCGTGGGTCGGGCCGGCCCAGTTCGGCGCCCGCAGCGATCACGTCGGCGGTGTGCACACCCTCCTCTGCGACGGCGCCGTGCGGTTCATTTCCGAGAACGTCGACCTCACGACCTGGCGCAACCTGAGCCTGCGCGCCGACGGCAATGTCGTGGGCGAGTTCTGAGCTTCGCTGTCGAACGGGATGGACTGGAGCGGCTTCGCCTCTGGTTCATCCCGCGACAGCGGCGCATCCTGAGTCCGCAAAGAGCGCGACTCTCCTTGGGAAAACTGCGCCATTATCAGAGCGTCAATCGAATCGAAGACTCGCCGCCCGATGTGCCTTCGGAAGTGACGCCGGATTGCCGCGATTTCGGGATTGACGTTGGGGGCCTGTGCGCCCGATAGTTCGTTTTTGTTCAGGGGGTTTCGCGTGTAAATTCTTTACCTAGGGGAGGGCCACCCGATGCACCGAATGTTACGCCGACGCGGATTCACGCTGATCGAACTCCTGGTCGTCATCGCCGTCATCTCGCTGCTGATCGCCCTGTTGCTGCCCGCCGTGCAGCAGGCCCGCGAGGCCGCCCGCCGGACGCAGTGCCGCAATCATCTGAAGCAGATCGGCCTGGCGCTGCACAACTACAGCTCGTCCTTTTCGGTCTTCCCGCAGGCGCAGACGGCGGGTCCGACGGTGGCGCAGCAGACGGGCGGCAGCGGGCCGTTCGGCAACGGCACGGGGAACAACGCTTTCGGCTGCAGCGGCTCCGCCGGCGGCACCAAGAACATCACCAACAACGGCCTCTCGTGGCGGGTCCACATCCTGCCCTACATCGATCAGGCGAATCTCTACAACACGTTCAACTTCAGCGCCTGGATCCTCTGCGGACCGACTGATCCCGTCAGCCAGCCCACGGCGATGACGCGGCTCGTCCCGGGCTATCTCTGTCCCAGCGATTCCACGGACGTCTATCACACCAACACCGGCGCCTACTGGACGACGATCGCCGCGGGAACGAATTACGCCGCGATGACGACCGTCATCGGTTTTACCTGCCCGGCCACGGGCATTCAGGGAATCGGCCAATTCGCGACGGACGGCGCTTGCGTGTCCGCCGGCGCGCAGTACGCCGCGGTGGGCGGCGACGGCAACATGGCCCTGCCGACGGGCGGATTCAATCTGATCGCCTCCGGCTTCAAGATGTACATCGACGGGACCAGCAACACGATCATGGTGGCCGAAGTCTACCGCGGCAAAGCCACCTACGAGACGGCCGGCGACGACGGCGGCGCGTGCCCCGCGTCCGGCACGTGCAATCCCAAATGGCGCTGCGGCAACTGGATCAACGAGTCCGCCGCCTGCGGCGTCGACGCCACCAAAACACCCAACCCCGTCCAGTACGACAACATCCGCTATGCGGACGAGTCCGCCGTCACGATCAAGGGCCGCAAGCCGGCGTCCAGCGCCCACACGGGGGGCGTGCACGCGCTGCTCGCCGACGGCGGCGTCCGCTTCATCTCGAATAACGTGGACCTCGTCGTCTACCGCAACACCTGTTCGATCAACGGCGGCGAAAACCCGACGCTGGAATTCTGAGTCGGCCGCGCCGGTATCTCTCGCAAAGACGCAGAGACGCAAAGAAACGCCAGGCAGAAGACGGGTTTCGCACAGAGGCACAGAGAACACAGAGGGAAATTCGGAGAGTAAATTCCGGAAGAAATGGCTTCTTTCTGTGACCTCTGTGTCTCTGTGCGCAAATCTCTTCTCTTTGTCTTCTCTGCGAACTCTGCGACCTGGCGTCTTTGCGAGAAACGGTTTTCCCGGATGTGTGTAGAGACATTCGCTGCGTAGGAAAGTGGAGACGCCCATGCGCTGGTTGGCAAGGAATGGTTTCGGTTGCGGGCTGGTTGTGTGCCTGATGCTGGCGAGCGGCTGCGGGCAATCGGCCGAGATGAAGAAGATGGGATTTCAGGGGCCGCCCCCTGCCGTGCCGAACAGCGAAGTCATTGCGAAATTCATGGGCCGCGAAGGGATGACGGTCCTCTATATGAATTTCGACGAAGTCGGCAAGAGCACGTCCGGCACGCGCGCGGCGGTCGTGCAGCCTCAATTTCTCGAGATGTTCGCAGTGTTCAAAGAGGACCCGCTGCCGGACGGCTTCGTGTCGGACCAGCGCGCACAGGATAAAGAGGAGTTCGTCCAGGCGCTGGAAGCCCTGATCGAGGGGGCGAAGAAGAAGGTCTCCGACCAGGAGTTCCGGGAACTCGTCGAGCCCGTGCGCCCGGCCGCCGAGGCGTTCATGCGGCCTACGAACTATTAATTACGGATCTTCTCCCCTCTCCCCTGGAGGGAGAGGGGCCGGGGGTGAGGGTGATGTCATCGACGTGGTTCGTTTGCAAGGATCACATGGCACCAGTGACCTCCCCCTCATTCGGCCTTCGGCCACCTTCTCCCTCCAGGGGAGAAGGGAAAGCGATCAAAGGCGGCGATACCCGTTGAGCGAGGGACTGTGAGACATGCCAGACACCGTGCCGCGCCGATCCGGGAACCTGCTTCGTTGGGTTTCGATCCTGGCCGCAGCCGCGCTCGTGGCGGTGGCGGTCGTTTCGATTTTGAGTTGGACGTCCGCCGCGCGGCCCGTGCCGGTCACCGGGTTGGTCCGGTTCAACGGTTCGCCCCTCGCTTCGGGAGTCGTGAATTTCCGGCCGGTCGATCCTCAAAAAGGCAGCTACGCCGCGGGGCTGATCGGCAAGGACGGGCGCTACGCGGCGGAAACGCCGCTGACCGGCCCCGGCATTCTGCCCGGAGAATACCACGTGGCGGTTTTGGCGCAGGAAGATCCGGCCCGGTACACCGCGGAAGAATACGACGCTCTGGTCGGCCCGGGCAAACCCGGTATCCCGTCGGTCGTTCCGAAAGCCTTGACCGACCCGGCGACATCGGGACTCAGCGTGACCATTCGCTCGCCGGGACCGCAGACGTTTGATTTGAATCTTGAAGGCGAATCGGAGCGGCCGAACAAGCTGGGCGAATGAAGGTTGGTGCTATCTTTCTCCCCTCTCCCCTGGAGGGAGAGGGGTCGGGGGAGGGGGATGTCATCGGCGTAATTCCTGGAAAGAAACCCGCAGCGCAAGCGAGGGATGCGTGCCACGCAACGAATATGTGGCGCATCCTTCAGTCACGTCGATGACTTCCCCCTCATCCGGCCTTCGGCCACCTTCTCCCTCCAGGGGAGAAGGGAAATACAATCCAACGCGACTGAAAACTGCTCGATCATGACACGGCGCGGCTCTGTGATTCTGATTCTGGCGGTGACCGCCGCGCTGCTGTTCGCCGCGGGGCGTTGGCTGCGTCCGACTCTGAGCAAGCCTCTGCAAGTTGCCGCGTCCGAGGGCTTCGTCGGCGTTCAGACTTGCGCGCAGTGCCATCCGCGCGAAGCGCAGGATCACGCCGCCAGCGGCCACGCCCGCACGTTCGCGCGTTCGGTCGATTCCGACACGGCGCAGCGGTGGGACGGGCGCGTCTTTGCCGATCCCGAGCGGCACTACGAATACCGTTATCAGTTCGACGCCGATGGGCTCTGGGCGACGATCCCCGCGCGGTTCGGCGACGAGCGCTTTCCGCTGGACTTCGTGTTCGGATCGGGAACGCATGCCGTCAGCTTTCTTACGCTGGTTCCCAATCGAGCGGGGGGCACCGACGGCGTCGAGCACCGGGTGAGCAGCTTCGGCCGCGATGAGCATCTGGCGCTGACGCCGGGACATCGCGGGCAACCGGCGAACCAGCGGATCGAGGAATTCGGGACCGTGCATCTGCGGCAGACGACGGAACTGGATCGTTGCATCGAATGCCATACCACGACGGCGACGATCCGCGGGATGGACGTGGTGAATCTGCTGCCGAACGTGACGTGCGAAAGCTGCCACGGGCCCGGCGCGGCACACGTTCGCGCGCGGCAGACATCCCGGCCCGCGGCGGAGCAGCACATCGCCGCGCAGTGGTCTGCCCAAGCCGAACTGGAAATGTGCGGGCGCTGCCATCGCCGCACCGATTGGCTCAGCGCGCCGCCCGACAAGCACGATTACAAGATCGTCCGCTTCCAACCGGTCGGCCTGTCGCAGAGCGAGTGCTATCAACAGTCCGCCGGAAAGCTGAAGTGCACGACATGCCACGATCCGCATCGTCCCCCGGTCGCGGAGGCGGCCCATTACGACCGCCAGTGTCTCGAATGCCATGCGAAAGACCGCGCGGTGCACGGCAGTTGCCCGCAACGGCGGTCATCGGGGTGCGCGGCGTGCCACATGCCGCCGATTGAAGTTCATCCCGGTTTCGTCTTCGCCGATCACTGGATTCGAGTCCGCACCGCGGACGATCTGCCCGTCTTCTCGAAGCCTGCTGCCGACGCGGACGACAACACGTCGGCGCCCGAGTGACACGGTGTGGAATCTCGCGTCGCGATGAGCGAGAATGCGGAAACTCCGATTCAAATTTCGTATCAGGCTTCCGACAGGCTGTCATCATGCCAGACGCCGCCTCATCGTCCTGGTCTCTCGGCGAACTCCATCATCTCGGCCTGACGGTTGCCGATATCGAGCGCTCGATCGCGTTTTATCGCGATACGCTCGGCATGACGTTGCATCGGCGGCGGCCGCACGTCGACAACGACTACGTCGCGCTGCAGACCGGCTATCCCGGCGTCGTGCTGAATGTGGCGTCGTTCAAGGTCCATCCGGACAGCCTGCAATCGCTGGAAGTCGTGCAGTACATGAACCACGCCGGCCCGCCGGCGGAGACGCAGACAAATCGCGCCGGCAACAGCCACCTGTGTCTGACGGTGGACGACCTGCGCGCCTGCCACGCCGCGTTGCAGGCCAAGGGTGTGAAATTCAAATCCGACCCGGTAACGATCACCGCCGGCCCGAACGCGGGAGGATTAGTCGTCTACTTTTACGACCCCGACGGCTATACACTGGAGCTGTTCCAGCCGCCGAGGAACGGCTGACAACTCTGGCTTCGGAAAGCATCTCTCGCAAAGACGCGGAGACGCAAAGAAACGCAAAGCACAAGACGGGTTTCGCACAGAGGCACAGAGAACACAGAGGGGAATTCAGAGAGAAAACTCCAGAAGAAACGGCTTTTCTCTGTGACCTCTGTGTCTCTGTGCGCAAATCTCCTCTCTTTGTCTTCTCTGCGAACTTTGCGACTTCGCGTCTTTGCGAGAGACGGTTTTCCGGTTTTTCATCGATCATAGGAACTGCGAACGACTCCCATGCCCCACCCTGCATTTCCCGCCACGCGACTTCGTCGTCTTCGCCGTTGGGACTGGTCGCGGCGGCTGGTTCGCGAGAACCGGCTTACGGTCGACGATCTCATTTGGCCGGTCTTCGTGCAGGACGGGACGAACCAGCCGACGCCGATCGCGTCGATGCCGGGCGTGGAGCGCTTCACGGTCGATCTCGTCGTCGATGCCGTCGCGGAGGCGGCTGATCTCGGCATTCCCGCCGTGGCGATTTTCCCGGCGACCGATCCGTCTCTGAAAACGCCCGACGGCGACGAGGCGCTGAATCCGAACAATCTCGTCTGCCGCACCGTGCGGGCCATCAAAGAGGCGAAGATTGATCTCGGCGTGATCTGCGACGTGGCCCTCGACCCGTACACCACGCACGGCCAGGACGGCGTGATCCGCAACGGCTATGTCGCCAACGACGAATCGCTCGCCGTGCTGCGAAAGCAAGCCGTCGTGCAGGCACAGGCGGGCTGCGACATCATCGCCCCGTCGGACATGATGGACGGCCGCGTCGGCGCGATCCGGCAGGCGCTCGACGAAGCCGGTTTCGAGCATGTCTTGATTCTGTCGTACGCCGCGAAATACGCCTCGGCGTTTTACGGGCCGTTCCGCGACGCCGTGGGCTCGAAGGGAAGCCTCGGTACCGGCGACAAGCGGACGTACCAGATGGACCCGTCGAACGGCGAGGAATCGCTGCGGGAAGTCGCCCTCGACATCGCCGAGGGGGCCGACATGGTGATGGTCAAACCGGGGATGCCGTACCTTGACATCGTCCGCCGGGTGAAGTCGGAGTTCGGCGTGCCGACCTTCGCGTATCAGGTCAGCGGCGAGTACGCGATGATCAGCGCGGCGGCGGCGAACGGCTGGCTCGACCGGGAGAAGGCGATGCTGGAGAGCCTGCTGGCGTTCAAACGAGCCGGGGCAGACGGGATTTTGACATACTTCGCGAAAGAAGCCGCGGGGTTGCTGCGCGGGTGATTCGTAGGGTGGGTCGAGGCTTGGCGAGGCCCACCGGTTTGCGCGCTCGATGGTGGGCCTCGAAGACTCGACCCACCCTACGAAAGATGTCATGCCCGACGTGATCTTCGGTTGCGGTTATCTCGGCCAACGCGTTGCGGCGTTGTGGCGAGACTCCGGCCGCGAAGTGATCGCCGTCACGCGGACCGCCGAGCGCGCCGCGGAGTTTCGACAAGCGGGATTGATACCCTTCGTCGCCGACATTCAACGCCCCGAGACGCTGGCCGATCTCCCGGTGGCGGATCGCGTGTTGTGGTCCGTCGGCTTCGACCGGATGCCGGGGCAATCGCAAGAACAAGTCTTCGTGAACGGACTGCGCAACGTGCTAGGGCAGACGCAAAATCGCTGCCGGCGGTTTTTGTATGTCTCCAGCACGAGCGTGTACGGCCAGAACGACGGGAGCTGGGTCGATGAAACGTCGCCGTGCGAACCGGTGCAGCCCGGCGGCGTGAATTGTCTCGCCGGGGAAGGGTTGGTTGCGGATGCGCCGGGCGAGAGTGTGATTTTTCGTCTCGCGGGGATTTACGGTCCCGGCCGGCTGTTGTCGCGCGTCGCCGACTTGCAGGCCGGCACGCCGCTGCCGGGCGATCCCGCGGCGTGGCTCAATCTGATTCACGTCGACGACGCAGCGCGGGTGGTCGTCGATATCGCCGAACATCCGACGGCCTCCGGCATCGTGCTCGTCGCCGATGACCGGCCGGTGGAACGAGGCGAGTATTACGCTCAACTCGCCGCGCTCGTTGGCGCACCGCCGCCGCGGTTCGATGCGTCGCAATCCCGCGCCCGCGGTTCCGGTGGGTTGAACAAGCGCTGCTCGAATCGCCGATTGAAATCGGACTTCGGAGTGACGCTGCGGTATCCGACGATTGAGACGGGATTGCCGGCGGCGCTGCGTTGATCAGAATCCCGGTTCGTCTTCTAACCGGGATTTGCTTTGGACATTGTCGCTTGAAAGCGAAAGCCGGTTATCAAAGCAGAACCGGGTTTCTGAGAACGTTATCGCGCCGTGGATTTCACCGAACGCGACGTCGAGAGCCGGATCCAGTGCCGGCGGCGGCCGTCTTGCTCGGTGATGAAATGGTCTTGGGTGGCGAACGGGGCCGCGTCGTCGTCGGTCTCGAGTTCCAGCACGACGCGTTCCGTGCGGCCTTGGGAATCGACGACGAGGTACGACGCCAGCGAATCCTCGCCCGGCGTCCACGGCCGCGAATCGTGAGCGACGTTCTCCGCCGGCTGCAAGCGCCAGCGATGCAGCGTCGTTTCCCGCACCGATTCCTGCTGATAGGGACGGACGGGTGCGGACGTCGACGGAGCCGCGACCGGTTCCTGGTCCGACGACCACGCCGCCGCGAACAGCGTCGTGGCGAGAATCAGCAATGCCACTCGTCCCGCCATGGTGTCCATTGTTCCTGAAAATCAATTCCGTGCGCAAAGGATCCCGTTGGTTATCGGCCGGCAGGAAACCCCGCTCGACAAAATGCGGAACGTAGGGCGATTCGCGGGATTTTGACGCCGAAACCGATTGTGACGCGTGCCCTATCTCGGTGCGTCGGAAATTCTTAAGATTGATGAAACAGTGACCCACCAGCCATCCTCCGAGACCACGGAGTTTCCGCTTTGACTTCTTCGACGACTTCCTCCTGTTCCCTCCTTGGCATGCAGCCCAGTTTCGGCTTCGGCGATCGGCTCGGGCTCGCGACGCCGGGGCATGTCGCCGCGATGAAAGCCGCCGGCGCCGGCATCGCGGCGATCTTCCCGCAGCAGTCGATCCGCGAGATGACCCGCACCAACCGCACGCCGAAACAGGTGATGGATGACGCGCTCCATGGTGCAAAGTCGTCGGGCTGGACGGGGCCGATCGGGGCCGACGCCGACCACCTGAAGACGCTGGCCGACATCGACGCGACGGCGGCCGTCGGCTTCACGTTCTTCACGCTCGATCCGTCGGGCTTTGTCGATCAGCACGCCGACGATTATGCCGAAGCCGATTTGCGGGAGAAGTTCGCCGCGGTGGCGAACGAGGTGACGTGGATCGATCGCTATCAAGGCCGTCGGATTGCGCTGCCGACCGGCACGAAGATCGATCTCAGCGAGCAGGCCTGCCTGCGCGCCGCGGTGAAGTACGGCCGGGCCATCAACCACGCGGTGTCTCTGTCGGACCACATTCGGCACGTGCAGGAGCCAGCGGGCCGAGTGTGGGAGATCGAGCTGAGCGTCGACGAGACCGAGCAGCCGACAACGCTCGCCGAGCATTACATCATTGCCGACCAGTGCCTGTCGCGAGGGATGAAGCTCGTGAGCCTCGCGCCGCGTTTCGTCGGCGACTTCGAGAAGGGCGTCGATTTCAAAGGCGACCTCGCGGCGCTCGACAAGTCGCTCGGCGATCACGCCGCGGTGGCGAAGATGCTCGGCCCGTACAAGCTGAGCCTGCATTCGGGGTCGGACAAACTCTCGATGTACGGTCTTCTCGCGAAAGCCACGAACGGCCTGTTCCACGTGAAGACCGCCGGCACGAGCTACCTCGAAGCGCTCCGCTGCGTGCTGCGGCACGATGCGAGCCTCTTCACCGAGATCATCAACTTTGCCCGGCAGCGGTACGACACCGACAAGGCGACGTATCACGTCTCCGCGACGCTTTCGCAAGTTCACCCGCCGGAAGACGTCACCTCGCTGGAGACTCTGGAAGCGATCTACCTCGAACGTTGGGCCGACGTCCCGCCCGGCCGCGGCTTCACGTCCCCCGGCCGGCAGATTTTGCACTGCACATTCGGCTCAGTGCTGACGGATGCCAAACTCGGCCCGCAGGTGAAACAGTTGCTGCGCGAGCATCCGGCAACGTACACGGAGATTCTACGCGAGCACTTCGTGCGGCATCTGGAGGCGCTGCAGGGGAGATAGCGGATATCGGATCGCGGATGGGAAAGGCACTATGACAAACTCACCTGCGAGACTGTCTTAACTCTCAACCATCAACTCTGAACCCTCAACCTCCATGCTCAAACACCGCCTCCTCCATCCCGAGATCACGGCTATCCTCGCGCGGGCCGGGCATCATGCGAAAGTGCTCATCGCCGATGGGAATTACCCGGCGTCGACGATGCGCGGGCCGAACGCGGAGCTTATCAGCCTGAATCTCGCGCCCGGGGTCGTCACGGTGGCCCAGGTGCTGGAGACGCTGCTGACGGCGCTGCCCGTCGACGAGATCAACACGATGGGCGTCCCGGCGGATGATTCCTACGCCATTCACGGCGACCCGCCGGTATGGGCCGAGTTCCGCCGGATCGTCGCGGCGGCAAGTCTGCCGGTGGAACTGACGCCGATCGACAAGTGGCAGTTCTACGACGCCGTGAAATCGACCGATCACGTCCTGACAATTCAAACCGGCGACCAGGCGCTGTGGGCCAACGTGCTGCTGACGATGGGCTGCCGGACATAAGCCAAGCTCCAAGTTCCAAATCTCAAGTTCCAAACAAGCTCCAAAGAAAGCCAAGTTCCAAAAGACGCCGTTGGTCCTCTTTGGAATTTGGGATTTGGAGCTTGTTTGAGATTTAGTTTTTGGAACTTGGAACTTCCCCTCGGAATGGTTGTCTCATGCTGCCGCAATTCCTCTCGCCGCGCTGGTTGCTTGCCGGGGTGTTGCTCAATCGCGATGCGCGGCGGGAAACGCCTCACCTGTGGCGGGGCGGGTTTCTCGTGCTGTTGTTCTGCACGTTCTGGAGCGCGTCCGCCGGATTCTCTCGCAGCGCGGCGCCGGGCCTGATGTTGCTGCAAAGCCTCGGCTGGACCAGCGCGTTCGGTTTGATCGCGCTGGCGGTGCTCGGCGTGGGGAATCTGTTCCGCGACGAGTGGGTCGGCAACAACTGGGACCTGCTGCAGATCACCGGCGTGTCGGGGTTCGATTTGTTGCTGGCGAAGCTGGTGCCGACGTGGCTTACCGCGCTGTCGCTGTTGCTGCTCGAAATCCCGTGCCTCTTGTTGTGCGTGACGCTCGGCGGCGTGACGCCGCTGCAGGTCGCCGCCGTTGTGTGGCAATTGATGTGGCTGTTCCTGGTGATGGCCGGTTTCACGGTGCTCGCCGCGGCGGGGTTGCAGCGCACGTGGACCATCGTTCCGGCCGCGTTGGCGATGTTTTATGGCTACGAGATCGCCATGTTGGTGTTGGATGAAATCGTGGCCGGCGGCTTGCGAGTCCGGGCCGCTTCGATTTCGACGCCGCGGGCGATGATTCCTTCAGAATTTCAACGCATCCTCACGTCGGGCTTCGCGGGGCCGGTGCTGGCCTGGCCGATGCTGTTGCACGCGGCCACGGTCGGAGGGTGCCTGTGGATCGCCGCGCAATCGATCCGCCGGCAGATGGTCGCGCCGCGGGAAGAGAAGCCGCTGGATGAGATCGCCCCGGAAGGCCAGGCCCATCAGACGAACATCCCTGTCTGGCGTCCGGGATACAAAGTGCCGCCTGTCCAGGGCGATGCCATCGAATGGAAAGACTACCACTTCACGCTCGGCGGCAACGAGATGATGACCGGCAAATGGGCCCTCACGATTCTGGGCCTGTTCTTTCTGGGGTATTTCTGGCTGATGGCGGCCACCGGCGATCAAGCCGCCGCCAGAGTGCTAACGTTCTTCGGGTTCCTCATGTTCCTCGGCATGCTGGGAACGTTGGCGTATTCGGCGCAACGCTTGTGGGTGCAGGAAATCCGCGAGCAGACGCTGCCGGGGCTGCTCTTGTTGCCCTGCGGTCCGAAAGACATTCTGCGGGCGAAACTCCGCGCCTTTCTCCGGGTCTCCGTTCCGGAGATCGTCGTCTGCTGTTTTTTTCTGCTGGTGGTCGTGTACTTCTCCGCGGAGTCGCGGGAATGGATTCCGTGCCAGTTGTACATCGGCTTGCTCTTGTCGATTCCGATGGTCGTCTGCACCGACGCGGCGTGGCGATTCCTGCCGCAGACGTGGGCAGGGTTCGCACCGCGGACGAAACTCGCGGGCATGAATCTGGTCGCGTGGGGAGCGAGCCTCTGGCTGGCCGTCGTCGGTTCGCCGCTGGCGGGACTTCTGCTGCTGGCGTTGCTGGTGCCGATCATGTGCCGCTATGCGTTGGACATCGCGGCGGAATGGCTGGGACGGAACGCGGGAGAGGCATAACCGGCGCACGCGGTATCTGTACGTCTGTGATAAACCCTTTAGGTGATTTGAATTCTAAGGAACTCCTCTATCCAGGATCGACCTATGTTGATACATAGCGGCTGTTCGGGGGCATCACCGGATTGTTGGCATGATGACGGAACTTCTCATTGTGGGTTCCTGCATGGCCATCGGCTTCGTGGCGGCGCTGACGTTGTCCGAAGCGAGCCGGCCTGAGACCGTCTGGGCGCTGCGGCCCGACATTCGCGAAGTGGTGATGGCGGACTCGACCCGATAGGGCGCGGACTTTGCGCCGGGCCTCCGCGCAGCGCGAGCGAAAATGGGGATCGCGCTTTTCCTGGCGTCGCGCTCTGAGCTATACTCCACTCATCCAGATTTGTTGATGAGTCTCCAGGAGTCGCCGCTATGCGTCGTGCCGGGTGTTGCCGGGCCGATCATCCGTCGATCGGACGCCGCGATCTCTTGCAGGTCGGCGGACTGAGCCTCTTCGGCATGAGCCTCGCCGATTTGTTGCGGATGGAAGCGCATGCGGCGCAGAGCGGGTCGATGGCGACGGGCCGCGCGAAGTCGGTGATCTTCATCTTTCAATCGGGCGGGCCATCGCAGCACGAAACGGTCGATCCCAAGCCTGAAGCGCCCGAAGTCATCCGCGGCGAGTACGGCGTCACGCAGACGAAGCTGGCCGGCGTCAACTTCTGCGAACATCTGCCGAAGCTGGCCCAGCGGACGAACAAGTTTTCGATCGTGCGGACGATGCACCACGTCGCCGACCGGCAGTTCCGCAACGAACACACCAGTTGCCATTACCTACTGCACGCCGGCACGACCGAGATGCCCGTCGGCGACACGAACGCGACGATCGGCGCGCCGCGGCCCGGCCGCCTGGCGTGGCCGAGCATCGGTTCGCTGATCGCGTACGCCGCGCCGACCGACCCGAACGTCGGCTGGCCCGCGGTCGTGGAGATTCCGCGCGAGAATCTCATGAAGTATCCCGGCCGCGATCCGGGGATTCTCGGCCCGCAGTACACGCGATGGGGCGTCGATCTCGCGGCGACCTGCAACGCGAAAGACGCCGCCGGATCGTGCCCGAATTGCTTCAGCCACGACGATCCGATCGATCCCGCGCGGGCCGCCGGTCCCGGTCCGAACGCCTGGTGGGACAACACGAGTTGCCGCAATCCCGAGTTCCATCTCCCCGATCTCGGCTCGGCCCAGGGATTGTCGATTCCGCAACTCAGCAACCGGTCGGTGCTGCTGCGGGAACTCGATCAGTTCCGCCGCCGCGCCGACACGGCGTTCGAACAGGAAGCCCCGTTGGCGTGGGACGCCCATCGGCAACAGGCGCTGCGGCTGTTGACGGCGACGCGGCCCGGCAAGGACAACCCGTTCGATCTGACGCAGGAATCCGCCGCCACCCGCGACCTCTACGGCCGCGAGGAATGGGGCCAGGGCTTTCTCGTCGCGCGGCGGCTCGTCGAAGCCGGCGTGCGGATGGTGCAGATCAATCTCCGCGGCTGGGACACGCATCAAAACGCATTCCGCGATCTGAAGGGAAAGCTGCTGCCGTCGATCGATCACTGCTTGAGCGGCCTGCTCGACGACTTGTCCGACCGCGGCCTGCTCGACGAGACGCTGGTGGTGATGTGCGGCGAAATGGGCCGCACGCCGCGGATTTCGCCGATCGCCGTCGGCGGCAAGAACGCGTCGGGCGAAATCTTCACCGACGGCCGGCATCATTGGGGCGACGTGTTCCCGTGCTGGTTCGCCGGCGGCGGCATCGAACCGGGCCGCGTGATCGGCGCGACCGATGCGCAAGGCGGCTTGCCGATCACCGAGGCGTACACGCCGGCCGACCTGGCGGCGACGATCTTCCAGCAACTCGGCATCGGCCCGGATCGCGAATTCCACGACGCAGCCGGGCGGCCGTACCGCGTGTATCGCGGCGACCCGATCGCGCCGCTGTTCGTGTGAATCGGCTTGAGGCTTGAGACCCGAGGCTTGAGGAGGGGTGGCCGGGGCTGGAGCCGCTGCGGCGAAGCCCCGGTTGTTCGCGATTCGCCGGGGCTTCCCTCCCCTTGGTCGGTCCAGCCCCGGCCACCCGCCGCGCAAAAAAACACCCGCTCGCCATCCCGAAGGACGGCGGGCGGGTGATGCGAATGCTTGTCGCGCTGACGCGAAAACTATTCGAGGATCTTCTTCGTTTCGGCGGCGAGGCTGTCGACGGCCTTGGCGTCGAACTTGCCCTTTTCGAAGGCCTTGTTGACCTTCACTTCGCCGTCGACCCACATCATGACGGTGGTCTCAGCGCCTTCTTCGATGCCGTAGCCTTCCGGTCCGGCGGCGCCTTCCATCAGCGTGAGCGGGACGTTCTTGATGCCGGCCTTCTTGGCGACTTCGGCGAGCGTGGTTTCGGTGGCGTCGGCGTCGTCGGTGAGAACGACGAGGAACGAGGCCATCTTCTTGTCGGAGTTCTTGCCGACTTGGTCGTCGATTTTCTTGGTCAGCGAGACGACATTCGGATCGACCTTGCGGGTGAAGATCGTGACGACGGGCTGATCGCCGTATTTGCAGCGATAGCAGAGGGTCTTGCCCTTGTTGGGGCCGGTGATGTCGCGGACGTTGAACGGCGGGACCGGATCGCCGACCGACAGCGATTTTTCCGCCGCGATCGCCACACCGGCCATCGCCACCAGACCCAGCAGAGACAGGCGAGTCATCTTCATGGAACGTTTCCTTCAGACTGTAAACTCGTTTGGACGAACCGTCCGTGTCGCGACCCCCTTGGCCGCTTGGTACGGATTGATTATCCCGCATGAGTTGCGAAAGTCAATGAACGCGAGGCTGACGACGTCGCAAATATTCAAATGAACGTTAGATTATTTTTTGCGGAATTGTCTGTAAAACCGCGATGAACGACGGGTCTCAGCCGAAGCCGCCGAGCAGCAATCCCAGCAGCCAGCCGAAGCCGAGGTTGAAGCAACTGGGCGGAGCGCAGCTGCTCGAACTGCTGCTGCTGGACGACGGGGCGGGCTGGGAAGACGGACAGGGGGAACAGAAACTTCCGGCGTGGGATACGTTCGCGAAGGCGAGACCGATCGCGAGCAGACCGACAAGAAACCAAGCGCGACTGGAGGTGCGACTCATGGCGGCGTTCCCGTGACCTCTGAGAGAGGAAAGCCCGGAACCCGAGGTCTCAATCCGGGCCAGTCTTCCGGATCGGAAAAATCACCGCAGACTACCTGTAATTTTTATTTATCGCAACTCAACGGCAACAAATGTAAAGCATCTGCTCCGCCATTGCTGATTCACCGCAGTTTCACCGACAACGTGCTTTGCTTGTCGCTGTCGGGGTCGACGACGGTCAGCTTGATCGCGCCGCTGCTTTGACGGACGGCGTTGTTCAAGTCGTTGGGGTGCAGCACCGGTTTGCCGTCGGCGGCGACGATGATCAGGCCGGGCTTCAATCCCGCGCGGGCGGCGGCGCTGCCGGGCTTCACTTCAGTAACTTTGACGGCGAAGTCGCTGTCGTGGAAGGCGAGTTCCGTGACCGCGCCCCAGTCGCTGGCGAACTCTTTCGCGTCGGTCTTCGGTTCGGCTTCTTCGGGCTGCGGCGACGCCTCTTTCTGCAACGGGACTTTGACGTCGACATCGCGGTCGGTCCGTTTGTCGCGGACGGTGAGCGTCAGCGTCGGACCGCTCTTGCGGAGCGCGCCGATCATCTGTTCGACGCCGGTCGTCGGCACACCGTTCGCCGCGACGATCATGTCGCCGAGTTCCAGCCCGGCTTTCGCCGCCAGGCCGTTGGGATCAATGCGAATGACTTTTAGCGCGCTCCGTGTGCCGAGGCGCACCGGCTCGGCGGACAACCCGAGTTTGACTTTCGGCGGCTCCGGGGCCAGCCCTTCGTCTTCGGAACCAGTCTCGGCGGCTTTGCCTTTGGGTCCGAGCGCAATAAGAGTGGGGCGGCCGGAGTTCACATCGACCACGACCAGCGCCAGCGTTTTGCGGGCGGCCGCTTGCTGTTCGAGCTGATCGGCGGAATTGATCTCGTCGTTGTCGATCTTGATGATCAGGTCGCCGACTTCGAGTCCGGCGGCCTGGGCCAGTCCGCCTCGTTCGACGCTAACGACGCGCAACGCGGCGCGGTTCTTGCGGATCAATTCCGTCGAGAGTCCGAGCCTTTTGACGGTGCGGGTATTGTCCGCTTCGGACTCTTCCGCGGGTGATTCTGCTTTTTGTCCGGTTCGCTCCAGCGAGACGCTTTCCCAGCCGCCTGCTTCGCGCGGCTGGAGGTAGACGCGGATCTCGTCCTCCTCCGCCGGCGTCTTTGCGGATTTATCTTTCGTCGCCGGAAGATGGACATAGATCAGATCACCCGGCGCGGGCAGCGGGACGCGCGAGGTGCGGGCCGACGCTTTGCGGACCTCGGCGCGGGTGACTTCAATTTCCAGGAGCGAAACCGCGCCGGCCCGCTCGAACGCTTGCCGGACGACGCCGTCTGCGACGAGGGGTGCGTTCTGCCGGTCGGTGTTTTGCTGGGCGAAAGCGCAAGGCGCGAAGGCGAGACAGAAGACAATAGCGCCGAAATGAAATGTTCGAGTCGCGGTCATGATGGGGGCTCCAGAGGAGGGGGAAGTCGATGGCCCGCGAAGCGCAAGCGTTTCGATGAGTTTTACAACTCGTTGTAGTCCCGTTCGAAGAGTTCCTTCATGCCTTCGAAGTCGCCGGTTTGCAGGCCGCGTTTGAACCAGCGGACGCGCTGTTCCGATGTGCCGTGCGTGAACTTCTCCGGCGAGACGAAGCCGGTCGAGCGTTCCTGCAAACGGTCGTCGCCGATGGCGTTCGCCGACGTGATGGCTTCCTGCACGTCGCCCGGCTCGATGAAGTTGAATTTCTCCTGTCCGTAGTGGGCCCAGACGCCGGCGAGGTAATCGGCTTGCAGCTCCAGTCGGACAGACATCTCGTTGAATTGCGGCGTATCGCGCGCCCGGTCGACGATCTCGCTGAAGCCGAGCAGTTTCTGCACGTGATGGCCGATTTCGTGGGCCAGCACGTACGCCTGCGAGAATTCCCCCTTCGAGCCGCCGAGCTTGTGCTGCAATTCGTCGAAGAACGTCGGATCGAGGTAAACGGTCTGATCGCGGGGGCAGTAGAACGGGCCGACCGCCGACGGGGCGATGCCGCAGCCGGTCTCCACGCGCTCGGAGAAGAGGACGACGCGCGGCGGCTCGTACGTCTGGCCGGCCTTGCGGAACTGTTCGTCCCAGACGACTTCGGTGAACCGCAGCACGGTCGCGGCGAATTCCTTCTGCTTCTCTTCTTCGGGAGTCAGCTCGCGTTCTTCGCCCGGCGCGCCGGGGGCCTGCGCGACCTGCCCCTGCTGCATGATCTGGTTGATCTTCCGCGGATCGACGCCGAGCAGCATCGCCACCAGCATGATCAGCAGCATGCCGCCGCCGACCGCCATGACGGGCCCGCGGCTGCGGCGACGATCTTCGACGTTCTGACTCTGCTCGTTGCCTTCCCAGCGCATGGTGGTTGCCTTTCGACTATCGAAATTCAAATCTCAATTATCGGATTTCAACGACTGCATTTTACGTTCGCGTCTCTGGTTTGATTAGAAGATCTCGCGAAATGCTGTTCACATCCGCACAGCCGCAGGCGTGCATGGCAGAGACGAGTTCTTCCTGCAGCAGTTGCAGCACGTGGCGGACGCCCGCTTCGCCGTTCGCGGCGAGGGCCCACACCGCCGGGCGTCCGACGAGGACGGCCTTCGCGCCGAGCGCCAACGCCTTGAAGACATCGGTGCCGCGCCGCACGCCGCTGTCGAGCAAGACTTCCGCTTTCCCGGCGACGGCCTCGACAACCGACGAGAGTTGGTCAATCGTCGCCGGCACGCCGTCCAGGCGGCGCCCGCCGTGATTGGAGACGACGATGCCGTCGAGTCCCAGGCTCACGGCCTGCTTGGCGTCTTCGGGCCGCAGCACGCCTTTGAGGAGGAGCGGCAGCTTCGTGAACGAGCGGAGCCAATCGAAAATCTTCCAGGTGAAGGCCTGGTCCCACGCCGCGAGATTGAACTTCGTCATCTCGGCGTCCGACATGGTGTCTGGAATCGAAAAC
The DNA here is from genome assembly GCA_964504645.1 of uncultured Planctomycetaceae bacterium. Classification (GTDB taxonomy): domain Bacteria; phylum Planctomycetota; class Planctomycetia; order Planctomycetales; family Planctomycetaceae; genus CAZDGB01. The sequence goes on from CAZDGB010000033.1 coordinate 30,114, forward strand.
CCGAAGCCGCGCAGATGCGAACGGAGCATGTCGTGCGGCAAGGCGAATTGATTGCGCAGGTCGGCGTCTTTGCGCTCGCCGAGATCGACCGTGATGATGATCGCCGAGTAGCCGGCCTTCTCGGCCCGCTGCACGATCGCCTTGCCGACGCCGCGGTCTTTCGGGACGTACAGTTGGAACCATTTCGGCCCGGTGCTGACCTCGGCGATTTCCTCCGGCGTGTGCCCACAACTGCTGCTGACGCCGAGGATCGTCCCCGCGGATGCCGCGGCGCGGGCCGTCGCCAAGATGCCGTCCGGGTGATAAAAATTGTGCGCCGCGGACGGGGCGACGAGAATCGGCATCGACGTCTTCTGGCCGAGAAGCATCGTCGACGTGTCGACTTCATTCACGCCGTGCAGCAATGGCGGCAGCAGTTTGATGCGACCAAAGGCGGCAACGTTCTCCGCCAGCGTGAGCTGATCGGTTGAGCCGTTCGTAATGTATTCATAGGTCGGCTTCGGCAACACGATCTGCGCGAGGGCCTGATAGTCGGCGACGCTCGCTGGCTGAAGAGGCTGCGGTTTCTCGCGCGTCGGGAGTTCGGCGTCCTGATCGGCATCTTTGTCCGCCGCCGTGGCGAGCGTCCCCAGCGAACCAGCCCCGAGCGCGACGAACTGCGAGAACTCACGACGGTTCATGAAGCGTCCTCTTGTGACGAACGAATCAATTTATCTAAATCTGTTGTTGATCGTTCGCCGAAAGGAGAATAGAGTAAATAGAGGTCGGCGAACGCCGAACTTCCCGCAGACCACCCGCCGGTCGTCCCGCCATGACTGATCTTGCCGCTCGCCGACGATTCTTGCAATCCACCTCGCTGGGGGTGAGTGCGGCTTATTGGCCAAGAATCGGGGCTGCGAACCCGCCAGCGGCGAATGCGGCGCGGCAAGTCATTGTCATCTTTTTGCAGGGCGGTTTGTCGCATCTGGATTCATGGGATTTGAAGCCGGAGGCGCCGAAAGAGTATCGGGGCGAGTTCCGGCCGATTGCGACGACGGTGCCGGGCTTCGAAATCTGCGAGCACATGCCGCTGCTCGCGCAGCGGGCGGAGCGCTACAGCGTGATCCGCAGCGCGTATCACGGCACGCCGAGCCACGAAGCCGCCATCCATTGGACGCTGACCGGGTTCGACTATCCCGGTGCGAACACGACGAACAAGAATCGCAACATCCGCCCCGCGATGGGCTCCATCGTTGCGAAGCTGCGCGGCGCGAACCATGCCGGCTTGCCGGCGTACGTCTGCGTGCCGGATCGCGGCCAACTCGGCGACCGGGTGCGGTATGCGTCGGCGACATATCTCGGCCCGGCGTACGATCCGTTGGAGTCAGGCGCCACGCCGGCCAATGCGACGGCGCCGTTTCCGCCGCCGAAGAATCTGAGCCTCGCGGACGGCATCGCCGTCCAGCGGCTGGATGACCGCCTGAGCCTCTTGCGGAACCTCGACGATCTGCCGCGGATTCTGGATGCGTCGGGCTCGATCGCCGGCGTGGACGAATTCAATCGTCAGGCGTTGGAACTATTGGCGAGCGACCGGACGCGGCAGGCGTTCGATCTCTCGAATGAATCGACCGAGACGCGCACGCGCTACGGCGATTCGACGTTCGGACAACGGGTGATCTTGGCGCGGCGGCTCGCGGAAGCGGGTGTGACGTTCACGCTGGTGAACTTCTCGAACAACCAGGAATGGGACACGCATCAGAACAACTTCGGCCAACTGAAGACTCGCCGGCTGCCGGAACTCGACCAGGCCGTCTCGGCGCTGTTGGACGATCTGACCGAGCGCGGTCTGCTCGAGACGACGCTGGTGGCGCTGTTCGGCGAGTTCGGCCGCACGCCGCTGATCAATGCGGCCGCCGGCCGCGATCACTGGTCGAACGTGTTCTCGGTGATGCTCGCCGGCGGCGGCCTGCGCGGCGGCCAAGTTTTGGGGACCAGCACGTCGAAGGCGGAAGACCCGCTCGACCGGCCGGTGCACTTCAACGAAGTGCTGAAGACGATGTACCAGCAGTTGGGCGTGGCGACCGACCGGTCGTTCCTCGATCTGCAAGGTCGTCCGGTGGCGGTCCTCGATCACGGCCAGGCGATTCCGGAACTGCTGTGAACCGCTCTCTGAGCGGAGGGCGGAAAAGGTCCGCAGATTTCCGCAGATTCAAGACGGAAATCGGGTCGTGTCTGAATAACGGGGGTCAGGAATTCGGGCTGTCAGGACATGAAAAGGCGCGCCAGCAGGACCATGACGGTTAGCAGCATGAATGGATACAGGACGAAGAAGTAGCCAGCGGCTGACGGCCTTGTCTTGAAACACCAATACAGCGGGCATGAAACCGTGTAGACAACTACGCCGACACAGAATGTCGCCATGTACCATGTTGGCATCGCTGGATATGAGGCTAGGCCAGTATCCGCGAGAATCATGATTGCCTTAAGTCTTGGGTCAAACGAGAACACCCCGGAGATTATCCGGGGTGTTCTGCTGATCGACAATCTCAGTATTTCGCCGATTCCTCAATCAGTTCGCGAATCGTCCAGACGTGGTTCTCCAGCCCGCGTGCAG
>CAZDGB010000034.1:0-32260 GCA_964504645.1 uncultured Planctomycetaceae bacterium
AGGATTTAGGATCCTGTGCCGCAAGGCGTCGGGGTTCGAGTCCCCGAGCGGCCATCGCTCATCGCAGAAACCCCCGGAACCAAGGGGGGTTTTGCATTCTCCGATTCTGTGCGACACGCGGCGCGATTCGGCGTGCGACCGTAATCAATTGCAAACCGGCGACGATTCATTCCACCACATCGACCGCGCGCACGCGCCGGACAAGTGCAAGGAATGCCAACAAGGTTGCCGCCGCGATCAAGGCCAGCGCCCACCACGCCAGTTCGCGATCCATGTCCTTGCGGAACTTTCCAAAAAATAGGTGTCCCGTCAGCCGCATGTCGCGCCAGAAATCCAGCAAACGCCAGTATTCGTTGTCGCTGGCCTTCCATAAGAACTCGCCCAACCGCCCCGGCATGATCAGCAGGCTGGACCAGGTGATCGCGATCGGAGCGGCCCGCTGGAGATAAGCGGAAAGGCTGACCAGCCAGACGCTGTTCACGAGACAAAGCACCGCGCCATAGGCCACCACGGCGGCCGGAATCCGGTAGTTATCCAACCAATAGGTCCACCCCGAGGAAAGCGAGCCGTACTCCACGAACAGCGCCAGCGCGGGAATCACCGTCAGCATCAGGATCAAGCTGCTGACGGCCAGCAGTTTGCCGGCAATGTAGTGCCGTTTGCCGATCCGCCGCGAGAGATAAAAAGGCAGAATCCGCTGTCGAAAATCGGTCCCGACCAAGAGGCTGCCGGAAAACGCCAACAGGATCATCACCACCACGCTCTGCCGCTCCATAAACACCAGGTAGCCATTGTCCTGGAGGTCATCCGTCTGCGCGCTGAATCCGAACTGCCGCAAGATCGTCCGCTTGGCGTTCTCCGGCAGGTCTAACTGCGTGACGGCATAGATCACCGACCAGAAGAGAATGAACTGCGCCAATCCCAGCCCCAACAGCAGCCAGTAGGCCTTCCGCCGCATCACTTGCAGCAACGCTACTCGCGCGATCGACAAGACGCCCCGCATCGGCCGGCGCAACTCACCGTGCCAGCCATGGTAATTCGCAATGTCGATGCCCATGTGGTCCGTGTCTCCGACTTTCGTGGCGAGGCTGGCGATGTTCTTACGCGGTAAGCGAAATATCCTCGGGCTTTTGCGTCAGCCGCAGGAACAACTCTTCGAGATCTTCCTCGTCCTCACGCAACCGGGTAATGACGGTTCCGCACTCCGCCGCCAACGCGAATAACTGCCGCGTGTCCCAGTTATCTGGCAAGGCCACCAGCGCCGCGGGGTCCGACGAGCCCTCGCCGCGTAACACGCTCCCGCCCGCCTGACGAAATTTCTGCAAAAACTCCGCATCGGCATCGCGCCACTCGATCTCAAACCTGTTCTCCGCCGCCCTCGTCATCCCGGCGATTGGTCCCGATTGCACCACTGTCCCGCGGTGCAGCACCACGACTTGTTCGCATAGCCGCTCCACATCCTTGAGAACGTGAGTGCAGAGAATCAGACTCTTTCCCGTTTCGGCAATCAAATCTTCCAGGAGCGTCAACATCGATTGCCGACCGGCGGGATCGAGTCCATTGGTTGGTTCGTCCAACAGCAGCAGTTCAGGATCATGCACGAGCGCCGCTGCCAGCTTCAGCCGTTGGAGATTTCCCGTAGAATACTCATCCAATCGGCGATAGCGCAATTCCCCCAGCCCGACGTAGTTCAGCACCTCGTGCGCCCGTCGCCGGGAATCGCGGTACGGCATTCCGTACAGATCGCCCGACAGGGCCACGTATTCGATTCCTTTGAGCAGAGGCACCGTCGCTGCTGCCTCGGGCAGGTATCCGATTCGTCCTCGCAGTTTCAGCCCTGCGTCGTGGATGTCGCATCCCAGGATCGTGCCGGTTCCTGACGACGCCGGCAGCAGTCCCAGGAGAATCTTCAGTAAGGTCGATTTTCCGGCTCCGTTGTTCCCGACCAGTCCGACCGTGCCCGTTTCCAGCCGCAGCGTCACCTCGCGCAGGGCTTGCACTCGACCGAAAGTCCGAGACAGTTGATGGAGATCCAGTATCACGATCGACTCTCGACACCGATGATTTCAGGCAATCACCCGGCTGCGTCCGTCGCAGCTTTTGCGTCTCAACTTGATCGGGCCACTCACTGTACCCGACCTGCCAAGCTCTCGGTACTGATTCCTCGCATTGATGGAAATGCCAGGACGATTGCGATTACGATTCGTGGTCGGCCGATCCGTTCCGTTTCAGACCGTGATGGTTGATGCGATGAGTGAGGTTTCCCGAACCGTGGCTGCCGTCGAGCTGACGTTCGCTCAAGTCACCAAGTTCTATGGCGCCGTGATCGGCTTGAACGACCTCACTTGTACGATCGGTCCGGGGATTACCGGACTGCTCGGCTCTAACGGGGCTGGAAAATCCACGCTGTTGAAGCTCGCGAGCGGACAACTTCGGCCCACGCAGGGTGAAGTTCGGATCGGCACGCTGCGCGCCGCGTCCACCGCCGCCAAGCGGCTGATCGGCTTCTGCCCCGATCACGGCCAGCTGTATGAGGAAATGACGGGAGAGCAATTCGTCCGCACCATGTGCGCTCTGCATGGCTTCCCGCGCGATGAGGTCTACCGGCGAACGGACGCGGTGCTCCGCGAGGTGGGCATGGCCGATCGCGCCCAACGACGGATCGCCGGTTGCAGCCACGGCATGCGGCAACGCTTCAAGCTGGCTCAAGCTCTCGTGCACGATCCTCAGGTCATTCTGCTCGATGAACCGCTCACGGGCATAGACCCCGGCGGCCGCAGAGAAATCAACGATCTACTCTTTCGCCTGGCCGACAACGGCAAGAGCATTCTCGTCTCCACCCACATCTTGAATGACATCGAACACCTGGCCGATCGGATCCTGGTTTTGGGCCGCGGCCGGCTGATAGCTGCGGGCAGCCTGGAGGAGATTCGCCGGCTGCTCGACGATCGCCCGCTGCGGATTGAAATCACGGCCGACGATCCCCGCCGTCTCGCCGGCGATCTGATCGCCCTCGGCCCGGTGCAGGGGTGCGAGGTGCAGGGAAACCGGTTGCAGGTGCGCACGAGACAAGCGGCTGAATTCTACGCCCAGATTCAAGATCTCGTCCTGGAGCGCGGGCATGTCATTCGTCAGATGCAGAGTCTCGACGAAGGAGCAGAAGCCGTCTTCGAGTATCTGCAACAGGGGAGGCGCCGGCCCTCGTGAAGTCCCTGAACGCCTTCCTCGTCCTGTTGCGTCTGTCGTTCACGCGGCTGTTCTGGTCCGTGAACACCCTGATGGTCTTCCTACCGGTCTTCGGTTGCGGTCTCTTTGTGCTGCGCCGCGGGTTCGGCCAGATCACGCCGCCCGCAGCGGCCTTCGACGCCTTCGGCAACTTCCTGGTCTTTGTCTTCACTTGTTTTCTGATCCCCATCTGTGCGCTCGGTTTCGGGACGACGGCCTTGGGCACGGAGCGAGAAGAGCAAACTCTGGTCTTGCTGCTGACTCGCCCCATCCCGCGCTGGCAGGTACTGCTCGCCAAGATTCTCGCGTCTGTTCCACTCGGCTGCGGACTCGTTTTGGGAAGTTTCGCGGTGTATTGCCGACTCGCCGGACCGGTCGGAATGTTGGCATTCAAGATGTATTGGCCCGCGATGCTCGGCATGACGGTCGCATACATGGCTCTGTTTCATTTGTTCGCCGTGGCTTTCCGCCATCCGACGATGCTGGCCCTGGTGTACGCGCTCTTCGTCGAACTGTTCGTCGGCAATCTTCCCGGCTCGATCAAGCAACTGGCCATCAACTATTACGGCCGGTCGCTGCTGTACGACTTGGGAGCCGGCACCGGACTGAAAACTCCCCGCGGATTCGAGACGATTCCCCCAGCGCAGGCGTATGGGACGCTCGGCGTTATCGCCGTCGGTTGTCTCCTTTTGGCGTTCATCGTCTTTGAATGGAAGGAATACCGCGACATCAACTAGCACTTTTTAAACCACGACCGCTCCGCAGAATGAAGCGATTCCCGGCATTAAAGATGCCGAATCAGGAGCGCATCGACCGAGCCGGAGAACGCTGGCGACTCGCCAGCGGCGTCTGCTAGACTTTCGACCTTCACAGTAAGCGCACCGCGCCGAGGACAAAACGCGACTTTCTGAGCGAAATCCACCGCTTTCGAGGCCCTTGCAGCCACCCTTTGTTCATTTCCGAGGGCTTTTAACCAAGTCAAGACCACAGGACGGCGGAAAACGACCGAGCGCATTCCGTCGATGGAGATCAGTTGATGGCGAAGTCCGCAGCGAATCGATCCGACGGTCTTGCCCCCCAGGCCACAGGCAACGGCTGTCCCGCCGGCACTGACCATGATCGGGAAGTCCCGGAGATCGATCTTCTTTCCCCGTTGACGATTCGCGGCGTCACTCTCCGCAACCGAATCGTGATGTCGCCCATGTGTCAGTACGTCGCTCAAGACGGGCTCGCCTCTGACTGGCACCTGGTTCATCTGGGCAGCCGGGCCGTCGGTGGTGTGGCGCTGGTTGTCGTTGAGGCAACCGCCGTGGCGCCGGAGGGGCGAATCACGCCGGGCGACATGGGCATCTGGGGCGACCAGCACATCGAGCCGCTGGCTCGGATCGTCCGCTTCGTCCACTCTCAGGGGGCTGTCGCCGGAATTCAGTTGGCTCACGCCGGGAGGAAGGCCAGTTGCGATTCGCCCTGGAAGGGTGGGGCCGCTCTCGCCCCCGCGGCAGGAGGCTGGGAGGTCGTCGGCTCGAGCGATCCGTCACGACGCCGGCTTGTTGACAGGCGCGGTCGGTCTGATCACCGAGGCCGGCCACGCCAACGAGATTGTGACGGGCGGCGACGCCGACCTGGTGTTTCTTGCCCGCGAATTGCTCCGGGAGCCGTATTGGGCGCTGAAGGCGGAACAGGAACTCGGCGCGGAACCGTCCTGGCCGACGCCGTATGGGTACGCCGTCAAGCGGCGGGCGAGGTAACAGGCTGCGAGAGTTTTGCATCGAACTGTCCCGATCAGGAGACCTGTGTCATGAGCCGCTTGGTTCGCGTCGCCTTCGCAGCGCTGGCGCTGTGTGTTCTCCCAGGTATTCCGAGTCGTGCCGCGGAGGAGTTGACATTCACGGAAGCGGATGGCGTCCGCTGGCTGGACGTGCGGCAACTGGGTGTGGAAGGCCAAGGTTGGCGCGACGTCAAATCGCCGTTCGACCGATTGCCGGGCAAAGCGGAAGGAGTGGTGCGCGAGGCCGTGTGGAACCTGAGCCGGCACTCCGCCGGGATGGCGGTGCGGTTCGTCACTGACGCGAAAGAGATTCAGGCACGCTGGACGTTGACGAGCGCCAATCTCGCCATGCCCCACATGCCGGCAACCGGCGTCAGCGGTCTCGATCTCTATGCCAAGAACAATCGAGGCCAATGGCGCTGGGTGACGTGCGGCGTCCCGCGGGAACAGACGAATCAGATCACGCTGGTCTCCGGATTGCCGGGAACCGGTCGCGAGTTTTTACTGTATCTGCCGCTCTACAACGGGGTCACGGAGGTGAGCCTCGGCGTGCCCGCCGGTGCCGAAATTCAACGAGCGCCAGCCTACGCGGTGGATCGCGCGCGGCCCATCGTCTTCTATGGCACATCGATCACGCATGGAGCCTGTGCGTCGCGTCCGGGGATGTGCCACCCGGCGATTCTGGGCCGAAAGTATCAGCGGCCGGTGATCAACCTCGGCTTTTCCGGCAACGGCGTGATGGAAAAAGAAGTCGGCGACCTCCTGGCGGAGATCGACGCCCATATCTTCGTCATCGACTGCCTGCCGAACATGAACGCGGCTCAGGTGGCGGAACGGACGAAACCGCTCGTCGCGCAGTTGCGGGCTGCACACCCGGAGACGCCGATCGTCCTGGTTGAAGACCGAAACTACGCCAACAGTTGGCTTCTGGAAGGACCGCGCGAGCGGAACGCTTCCAGCCAGGCCGCGCTCAAGAAGGCTTATCAAGAATTGCTGGACGCCGGCGTCAAGCACGTGCACTACATTTCCGGCCCCGATCTTCTGGGGGACGATACGGAAGGCACGGTGGACAGTTCTCATCCGAACGATTTGGGTTTTGTGCGCCAGGCGGAGGCGTTCGACCGGGTGCTGGGTCCGATGTGTCGCTGATGACTACCGTCGTCAAAAACGGCCTGTTCGGCGCGACCGACCGGTGCTGAGCGGCGTCAAAACTTGAAACATCGTAAGGTGAAATCCGCCTCTTGCGATGGCCTGTTTTCCGCCGTCACACTCTCCACGGCTGCTTTGCGGGGACCAGCAAGGCAGCGGTTCACGCTCCGAGGGTGGGGAGGACGGCTTCTCACTGCGTTCGCACGACGCGGAAAACTGGTTCAACTCCAGACTCCCTCTTCTCATCGCGAGGCCAATCTCGCTCTGTGGCGATCGGCCCGAGTCGAAACAGCGGGCTTTTCCTGACTTTCGCGCCGCTGAATACTCCGTAAGACCTGCGACTCGCAATTGACGCCTTCGCTGCGCACGGGATCATGGGAGGCATGAACGACGATGTTCCCTATACGGATCTGATGCAAGACGCGACCGGACTGGAGGACCAGTTGCCGCCCGCGGAGGCCGCGTGCGAGATCTGTGGAGCGAAGGCCACGCTCTGCTTTCATCGCAATCCGGCTATCGGACTCTTCGCGCTCCGGTACTTCTGCTCCACGCACGGCCAGGAATATCTGGAAACGAAATACCTGCCGACCGGCGCCGTCGGGCCGTAGAAATCAGAATTCACCCGGCACTTCGCCGCCGGCGCGGGTGATGAGGGCCTGATAGACCATCGTGTCGATGTTCTGGCTGACGAAGCGGCCGCTACCGTCGGCGAGGCCGAAATGAGCGCCGCCCACGTGCGGGCTGGAGAACTGGAACAGGTTCTCGCAGCACGTCGTCACGGGACGGTTGAAGCCCCCTTGAGCGCAGGCGGGGAACGCCTTCCACCAGCGGAGCACCGCGCGAGCGAAGCCCTGGCTGCCGCCCCCGCCGCTGCACGAGCTGCAACCGTTGCACGAGCCGCGCGCCCAGCCGCGAATCTCGCCGGCGATCTCTCCGCAGAAGATCGTGTTCGACGTGCCATCCGTCAAATCGCGAAACCGCACCGACGACAACGGGAAGAAGAGTCCGTCGTTGGCGCCGGGCGATGTGCCGGCGTTGCCGGCGAAATGGCTGAATCCGTAGCGGTTGTCGACCACCCCTTCGAGCGGCTGCGACGGGCAACGAAACACCGGGACGATCGAAACCACGGTCGGCGCATTGATCGAATTGTCGTACGCCACGTTGAAATTGTATTGGTTGTAGAGCGGCGCCTGGTCAACGTACGGCAGAATCAGCGTCTGCCACGTCGTCAACGGGTTCGAGTTGGACGAGGTTCCCGACGTTCCCAACACGCCGAGCGGAAACGCCGAATGGGCCGATTCGTAGTTGTGCACGCCGAGCGCAATCTGCTTGATGTGATTCTTGCATTGCGCGCGGCGGGCGGCCTCCCGCGCCTGCTGCACGGCGGGCAGCAACAGCGCGATCAGAATCGCGATGATGGCGATCACCACGAGGAGTTCGATCAACGTGAAACCCCGCGAAGCGGATCGGCGCGGCGACGAACTCATGGTGAACGCTCCCGAAAGGATGTTTACGGCAACTTCACGGCGGCCAGCAGATCGTTCGCAGTCCGCCGGACGGTCAACACGGCGCGGCCGCCGCGCAGATTCGGACGCAGATGCTTGCCGACGTCGACGACGCCGCTGTGCAAATCGGTCGACTGATGCTCTTCCCGGACAGCGACATCCCGCGCCTTCAGCTCGCTGACAGATTGCGGACCCGAGAGATCGTCCGGCCACGATTGCCACTGGATGATGCGGCCGTCGTCGCGCGTCACGGCGAGACCCACGGCGGCAAGCGCTCCGATGACGCCCCCTTCTGTGCCGCCGAGGCCTTCGAGAGAAATCCCCGCCGATGCGGCCAGTGCGCGGGGTTCCGCTTGCGTCACGATTTCGCGCTGGCAGCGGAGGCCGAACTCGCGAACCTCATCGGGAACCGTTTCCGTGACGCACAGACCGGGATCACTGCCGGGAACGAACCATTCCTGCATCGTATGACGGCAGAGGTCGATCAAGTCCGCCAGTCCGGCGTCGCCCCGCGGCTCAAACGTGAGCGACGCCGAACCGTTGTGCGACGTGTACGGAATGCGAGAGTCGAACAGCAGTTGATGGCGGAGAATCCAGCGGCAAGTCCAGCGGTCGGCGGCGCGGCGAGCGATCTCGCGGGCCAGGTAGTTGGTGCCGCGCGTCTCCAGCGTGTCGGTATCGTCGATGCCGACAAAGATCATGCCGGCGGCTCCTGTAGAACGGTGTCGTCGCGTCGCGGACGGACAGAGAACAACACCGCGCCGCTGATCAAGCCGGCGATCACTCCGCAGAGAATGTAAGTGCCGGCGGCCTGCGTCAGCCATTCGCCGAGCGGCCGACGGCCTGCGGCTTCCCAGCCGGCGAATTTGGCGAGTCCGCGCACGCCGAGCGCCAGCAGGTTGCCGCCGAGCCCCGCGAGGGTGAACGCGAGCAACTGCCGCCATCCGCCGTGCGTGCGGCGCAACGTCCAGTCGAGGAGCGGGCCGGTGGCGATCAGGCTGGTCAGCGCGCCGAAGCCCAGGCCCTCGCCGCGGAACCCGGCGTATTGCAGGCCCGCGCCGGTGAGTGCGGCACTAACGCCCATCACGCAGCCGGCGCCGCGCCGCGGAACGACCGCCAATCCGAGCGCGAACGGAAAGACGACGCGAAGAATGGCATGGCCCGGCACGCGTTGAATTCCCAGATCGAGAAACGTCGAGGAACAGGCCGCGATGACGCCGCATTGTAGCAGGATGGCCCATTCGAGGAGCGTGGGCACGTTGCGGGACGCGATGCCCTGCAGCCGCGTGGTCGCCGTGAGACCAGGATGCCGGGGCAAGACGATGGAAGACATGGTCCCTCCGCCGCTGAGGAGCAATGTGACCGATCGAGCAAATTGCAATACGGTGCGATTAGGCGGCAGGATACGTCGTGTCCGGCGGGACGGCAAGCATTCGGTGGTGTGAACCCGCAAGCGTTGATCGAAGGCCCTACGGGCGGCGATGCTTCTTGAGGGTCGTCTGCAGGCGTTCGCCGAAAATCTTGTCCACGAGCTGGAAGACTTCTTGGCGGACTCGCTCGAATTCCTGCAACAAGTCGCGGGCGAGGGGCGTCAGTTCGCTTCGCTGCGAGCCGCTGCCCCCGACGTGGGCGGCGACCAGTTTCCCGCCGAGCGCCGCTTCGGCGTCCTTGATCCGCGCCCAGACGAAGCGATAGCTGCGTCCGACTTCTGCCGCCGCCGCCTTAATCGAATGCGTACTCTCGACGGCATTCAAGATCTCTGCCAGCCCCCGGCAGAAGACGCTTTCGCCGCCCGATTCCAGCCAGAGTTTGACGCGCGGCCTCACGGCCGGCGACCTTCGGGCTGGAGAGCGTCCTTTTCGATCGGAAACAAGCGCCATGAAAGGTCCTCGATTGCGAAGGGGGCTGCGTTGATTCTTCTGCGGATCGATGCCGTGGTCAACCGAGTGCCAGGACGTTGGGCACGGAACTTGCCAATTGACATGGACGATTACGAACCTTCCCCCTAAGGAACCCGAGATCATGAAAACGAAATCCACAAAGACGAAGCATCAAACCCAGCGGAATTCGTCCAAAAAACCTGCGGGAGAAAGCCAGCCACAGGCCGGAGCGCCCATCGAACGCTATCGCGGCGAACCGACGGACGACGGACGGACCGGCGACGAAGGCGATCTGACGCTCGAAACGCTGGATCACGACGCGCCATTCAACCAGACGTATGGCCGCTCAGCGACCAGCGAAACGCCGTAACCGATTTTCCGCGGTTCGCGTGATCCGCCGGCCCGATGGCCGCGTATCTCCGGGATCATATCTGACGAAAAGAGACGATGGGCTGATCAGACCGCTGAGTTCTCGGCAGCGGCAATCGGGGAACTGCTCGCCACGATCTTGGAGATCGTGTTAACGTTTTTTTTTGGGCTGACGACCGGCAGAATCAGCAGCTTCTCGAGCGAATTCGGGAAGTTAAGGCGCAAGTTCAGGCGGATTCGCCGCACGGCGTCTGACTGGTCTAGTCAGCGACTGAGTTATGAATAAAACCCGGACATCATGAAACCCCGGGCCAATTCTTCCGACGACAATACCTGCCCCTCCGCCGCGGACTTTGTGGAATTCGTCGCGCGGCGCGAGGAACAGCGTCTGGACCGCACTCTCCGCCGTCGCCCGGCAGACGTCAGCGATGCGTGGGATTGGTATCTCTCGCTGTTTCGCGGACAAGGCGAACGCCGCGATGCCGGGGGCTCGCAGGAACGCAAAGCGGCGTAAAAGAAAAGAGCTGCGCGTGCGCGATTCGATTTCGCTTACTCCTCATCCTCCTCGCTTGGCGGCGGGAACCGGCCGGATTGGGAAATCACGCCGGGTGAATCGTTGTACTGTCCGTTCTGATTCAGGCTCATGACCTCCGCGGGCTGACCCCAGGCGCGGCGCTGCCATTGCTGCGCAAGTTCGATGGCGGCGTCCTCGTCGCGGGCCAGAACCTCCCACACGACGTGGTAGCACGGCCAATCCTCTTCGCCTGGTAGAACAGCGAACGACTCGTTCCAGCCGCCGTCCAGCGGTTGCTGCAGTTCGACCTGGAAGAAGCCGATTCCTTCCTCGACCGGCTGCTGGGAACGATAGAACTGGAACAACTCGTCGGGCGCGAGATTCGTTTCCAGCAAGCGAGCTTCGATCCTGGATTGCAGCTGCGGTTCTTCGGCCGCGGCGGCGGATTGCCACAACCGATAGTGGAGGTTCGACAACCCGCCGCGGCTGAGGTTGTCGATCGTCGACACGCGGACTTGCAGCAACTTCTCGACCTGTTCGGCGAAGCTCGGATGCTTCAACTGGCCGAGTGCGATCGCGGAGATGAATTGCGTGGCCATCTCGCCGTCGGGATTCTGTTCGGCTTCTTTCCGCGCCGCATCCAGCGCGTCCTGAGGCCGCTCCAGATCGAGGAGCGACAACGCCCGATAGTAATGCACGAACGGCGTGCCGGGGGAAATCGTTTCCAGCCGGTCGAAATAGGCGAGCGAGATTTCAGCCTGCGACAACCCGCGGGCCAGCATGCCGGCCCGGTAGAGGAGATCGCTCCCTTCGCCCCCTTCCCGCAAACAGAGGTCGAGGACTTCCAACGCATCGCGTTGCCGGTCGGTGTTCTCGTAGACTTCGGAGAGCGCCATCGCCACGGCTTGATCGTCCCGTTTCAAGCGGAAGCTGCGAGCGAAGCAACGTTCGGCCTCGCCGAGATTCCCCTTGCCGAGAAAATACTGCCCGGCGCGGAAGTAGCCGCGCTGCGCCTTGGAGTCCATTTCCAGCGACTGCCGGAACTGCGATTCGATCCAGGCGTCGTCGATGGCTTCGGCGGCGAATTCCTCTGCCCGCGCCTGCAGGCACGCGCCGAGATGCGCCACGAGATTCATCACCGCCGGGACTTGCGGATAGCGGCCATGTACCTGCATCGCCCAGTCCCAGGCCTGTTTGGCGTCCGGCTCGCCCACGACCATGCCGAGAAAATAGAGCAGCCAACACGCTTCGCGGTCGTCGGCGAGCGTTTCCGGTACGACGGCGAGAATCGACTCGCACGCGGCCCGCACGCGCTGTTCGATGCCGTCCGGATCGCCGTCGGGAATCTCGGCAATCTGTTTCCCCACGCGCTGGACCAACTCTGACGGGAGCGGAACATCGGCGTTCGATTCGACGGCAGCGCTCGCGTCCGGCGTCGCGGAGGGAGCAGCGGACGCTCTTTCTGCGGCGGATGGCGCGCTGTGCGGGTCCTTGTCGGAGAACGGGCCACAGCTGAAATCGTGCAGCGCATAGAGCGGCGCCGGCCGTGTCGCGGGATCGAGCAGGCGATCCAGCAAACGGATCGTGACCCAATCGCGGCACTGTGATGCCCGTTCCCGCAAAGGCTCCGCCAGCCGCGCCAGCTCGTTCGTCTTGCCCGCCAGACGGTAGGCGCACATCAGCCGCAACCGCGCGCGGAACCACTCGTGCAAATAGTCCCGCTGGAGCAGTTGCTTATCCCATTGAGCGATCGTCGCAATCGCCTTGGCCTGCTCGCCGCGGCACAGATCTTCAATCGCTCCCGCGAACGCCTGAGCCATCTCATCGGCGAGGCATTCCCCGGCGGCGAGCGGCGGATCGGTCTCGGTCTGCTTCTGCAAATCGGCGAAAATCTCGGGCTGACCCATCAACGCGGCGACTTCCCGCATCGCGTTGCGCAGATTGCGGCGGGCCTCCGCCGGGTTGTGATGCGTGTTGCGGAGTTCCCACGATTTTCGAATGGTCTCGGTGGCGGCTTCCAACTGCCCGGTGAGAACCAGCAGCTCCCACAACGCGCGGTGATTGGTGAACCGTCGGTCGTTCGCCGGATTGATGGGGGCGTCGACTTCCCGCCGGGCGAACGAGAGCGCCATCTCGATGTCATCCGCCGCCGTGTAAACGTCGATAGCGTATTTGCGGAAGCAGGTGATGCACTGCAATTTGCCGGTGCGATGGCAGACGGCGATGCCGTCCGAAATGCACTGATGCATGCCATCGGAGTTGTAGCCCTTCATCTCGCCGGTCGCGATGGCGAGATTGTCGTAGGCGCACGCCGTCATCCACGACTGCGTGTAGCTGTAATGCCCTTCGTCGTAGTTCGCTTCGATCGTCCGCGCCTGGTCGTCGCTTTCCAACAGGCCGATCAGTTCCAGCGAGCAATCGAGCCGGGTCCGCGGATCGAGGCAATCGCTGCTCGAACCCATGATGCTGAATAGCGACTCCATGTACGGCATCAACCGATGCTCGGTCTTCGCCAGCCGCCGCATTTCCGTCGCGACGCGAATCTCGGTGCGGAACTGCCCGGTCTGACCCAGGTCGTAAGACCTCTGCCGCAACTCGCCCAGCCGCTCGTCGACATCGCTCTCATCGCCCGTCGTCGGATCGTTGCCGTCAGACATGATTCGCGGCTCCATTGAGAGAAAGGGATTCAGAAAGGCATGTCTCTCGCAGAGGAATTCAGAAAGGGAAAGACGGTGGGGAATTTGTTCGAGAATCTGACAATCAGCTGACTCTCTTCTTCCTCTCTCCGGCCTCTGCGTTCTCTGCGAGAGACCTTTTTTCTTGTATTTCCTCACCATCTTCTGCGTGAGACAGTATTTATTTTCGTCCCCACAGGGCTTCGGCGATCCAGTCGAGGTCTTCCACTTGTTGGCGCTGCACGGGCCGGGGGATCGACGCGCCGGCCGCTCCCAGGGCTTGTACGACTAACAGCCGCAGCACCGAGGCGAGCGGCGTCGCCGTGCTCTGCTCCAGCGCGCGGCCGACCAGCCGGTGGTTCCGGTTCAGGATCACTTCGTTCTGCGGCGTGTCTCCCTCGCTGAAGTGGGCGTCGATCAACCGCTGAAAGCCCCCCGGCACGACGCCCTGCTGCTTCAAGTCCTCCAGCGTCTTCATCAGTTCGTGATGTTCGTTCAAAAACGCGAGGACCGGCAGATCGTCGCGGAACGACGCCCAGTGGATCTTCGCGCCGGTGGAGGAAAGAAAGTCCTGCCACGCGGCGTCCGCTTCCTCCAAGTCGCGCATTCCCAGGATCTGATCGGCAAATCCATTCGCGCTGGGACATGCCAGCCGGACGTCCATCGCGTCGCCCTGGTCTCCGACCATCGCCACCAGCAGCGATTCCTCGAAACTCCTTACAGCGTGCACGCAAGGAACGGAGCTCTGCGCGAAGAGCGTGTTCATCCACCGTTCCTGCCGCCGGTCGGTGTGATACCACACGACGGCGTCGAACTCGGCTTCAAACACCGGGTCCGCGGCGCTCGACTTGGCGATGGCTTGGAACGTCAGCGGTCCAGCCGTCGTTTGGAACTTGTAGGTGCGGGCGAGGAGCTTCCGCAGTTCAGCATCGCCTAATGCGGCACCGGCCCACGAATAGCGGTGCCACGCCAGGACCGATTCCATCACCTCCGGCTTGTTGTCGGCCAATTCCTCGAAGTGTTTGCGGATCGTCTGGTCGAGAGCCGCGCGGGCCTGCAGGAACCGGGCGTCGCGGACCAGGTCTTCGCGACTGGCTGTCGGCGTGGCGGCGGGAAACTCGATCGCGCCCCTCAAGAAAGACGCCCAATCGGGGAGCAGGTCCTGCACGCGGCGGGAGATCACCATCCGCCGCACGGTCGCCGTCACCACGGGGATTCCCGCGAATCCCGGCGTGCGCTGCGGCGTAACGTACAATGCCCCCGTCAACTCCACCGGCTGGCGGATGCGGACCGGAATCACATCGAGCGGTGTCTCTTCGAAATAGGTTTGCAGTTCCTCCGTGAGAGCGTCGTCCTCAACGGTGGCTTCCAACCACGCCGCTTGCGAGACATTGGCCCGCGCCGCGGACTGATTCAGATGGATCGGCACTGAGAGGAAATCGGCGTAGTCGCAAATGATCCTTTCCAGCGTCTCCGCAGAGAGGAGATGGTCGGCGCAATCGGGCTTGAGCTTCAGCCGCACGATCGTGCCGGCGGTTTCCTTTTCGTGCGATGAGAGTTCGATCTCGGTTTCTTTGCCGGCCCGCCAGCAGATCCCTTCGTCGGCATCGATGCGCCGGCTGATGACCGTCATCTCGTCGGCCAGCATGAACGCGCTGAACAGGCCAATGCCGAACTGGCCGATCAACCCATCGCCGCCCGATTCGCTCAAGGAAACGCTCGACGATCCGGGGAGCACTTCTTTCAAGAGGCCCGTCATGCCGATGCCGAGCGTGCCGAGGTAGCGTTCCGCCTCGTCGGCATTCAGGCCAATGCCGTCGTCCTGGAATTCCAACTCGTTCGCCTCCGGCGACTGGCGGACTTCGATCCGGCCTTTGTAGTTCAATTCTTTGCGGCGACGGCGCAGGATCGCGTCGTGCGCGTTCTGGATCAATTCGCGGATCGCCGCTTCCGGACGGCTGTAAAGCGAAATCCCCATGATGTGGATGATTCCCGCCACATCCACCTGAAAGGGAATTTTTCGACTCCACGGCATCGGTACCGAGTTCCTTTCGCGTGTGCGCAATCAGAGCGACAAACGGCGGTCGAGGTTCGAGTGGAAAGAAGGAGACGCGATAATCATGACGAGAATTCCCGGCGGGGTGAAGCGAGCACCAGCCGAAATGTCGAGCGCTCAAAGCCGCGGTTGGCAACCGCGGTCTTCTGAACGACGCCAAGAAAGAATAATCGCGGATGCCATCGGCAGCTTTGGAAACGGCTTTCGGAGTTTGACAACCATCCGCCGGACGGCGAAAATCAAAATGGCTCAAATTGTCCAACGCATTCTATCGAACAGGATCTCGACCATGATGCGTGTTGCGTTGCTAGTGATCTTGGGAATCGTGATCGGCCTACCCTCACACGGGGCGGAGCCGAAGACGCCGAAAGGCGCGCCGAAGAAAGCCGACGCCGCCAAAGCGAAAGACGGCGACGCTGAGAAAACCGCGACGGCAATCTTCGCCGGCGGATGCTTCTGGTGCACCGAGTTCGCCTTCGAACAGATCGAAGGCGTCGTCGATGTCGACAGCGGCTATTGCGGCGGGACCAAATCGACGGCGAACTACGACCAGGTCCATCTTGGCACAACGGCCCACGCCGAAGCGATTCGCGTGACGTACGATCCGGAGAAGATCACCTACGACCAGTTGCTTGACGTCTTCTTCGACGCCCACGACCCGACGCAGTTGAACCGCCAGGGGAACGACGAAGGCCGGCAATATCGCTCCGCGATTTTCTTCGCCGACGAGGAGCAGGAGAAACAGGCCAAAGCCAAGATTGCCGAACTGGAGGAGAAGAAGGTCTTCAAGCGGAAGATCGTGACGAAGCTGGAGCCGCTGAAGGAGTTCTATCCGGCCGAAGAGTACCATCAGGACTTCGCGCGGCGAAACCCGTTCCAGCCGTACATCCAGGGCCACGCCGCCCCCAAAGCCGCCCGCGTGCGGTCGAAATATCCGGACCTCATCCGCAAGGGGGAATGACCGGTGTAACGTAGAGCCGCCTGCTCTACGTTTGATTGGCGGTCGAAACGGCCCAGCCTACAATGGCAATATGCCCCAACTCCTGGCGATCAGCGAGGATTTGCAACGCGCGCTCCAGTTGAGCCGTTTGCTTTCGGCCGAACAGGTGGCGGCTCTCGCAGAGTCGTCCGCTCCGGGTGATGCGTCGTCCGACGCGAGTGCGCTGCGGCAACTCGTGCTGCAGGGCTGGTTGACGCTCTATCAGGCGGAGCGTTTGTTTGAAGGCCGCGCCCGCGGATTCTTCTTCGACGATTTCAAGGTGATCGACCTGCTCGGACTCGGCGGCATGGGCTGGGTCTATCGCGCCGTGCACAACGTCACAGGCGAAACGGTCGCGCTGAAGGTTTTGCGCGACGAACTGCAGAACGATCAGGGAATGCTGGCACGGTTCGAGCACGAGGCCCGCGTCGGGTTGAAGCTCGATCACCCCCACATCGCGCGGACGCGCTCGTTCGGATTGGCAGGCGGATTACCGTATACGATCCTCGATCTGGTCGACGGCCCGAACCTGATGGAACTACAGAAAGAACATCGCATCCCGGCGGAACAGGCGTGCGAGTTCGTACGGCAAGCCGCCTTGGGCGTGGAGCACGCGCACCGCAAGCAAGTCATTCACCGTGACGTCAAGCCGCAGAATCTGCTCGTCGATCAGACGGGGCGCGTGCGGCTCGTCGATTTCGGCCTGTCGATGGCGCAGGCCGGCGACGCCGGCGATGAATTCAGCTTCGCCATGATCTTCGGGCACGACAGCGTCGGCACGATGGATTTCGCGGCGCCGGAACAATTGGAAAATAGTCTCCAAGCCGACGCCCGCTCCGACGTGTACAGCCTGGGCGGAACGCTGTTCGCGCTGCTGACCCGGCTGAATCCCGGCGAAGTCCGCCCACTGTCGCAACAACACGTGCCGTTCCGGTCGGTGCGGCACTACGTGCCGAGTATTCCCGAAGGCATCGCCGAAATCGTCGCCCGCATGTTGGACAACGATCCGAGCCGCCGATTCGCGACGGCGGCCGATTGCGCCGCCGCGTTGTCGAAGTGGGCCCAGCCGGGACCGGTCGAGTTCGATTTCCAGGCGGTCTTGAAGGAACGAAAGCGAAAAGCGCGCGAGCGAATGGCGACGCTGTCTCAGAGCCGAAGCGGATCGTCCCGCTCCAGCCGCTCCACGGCCCGACCGGGCGCCGCTCCGTCCGTCGTCACGCCGGCGGTTCACAAGAAGTCGGAGAGCCCTGACGAGAACTTGCCGCCGTCTCTGGATGCGGCCGCGGAACAAAGCCACCGCGCGGCGGGAATCTCCGGTCCCGCCGTGAGGAAAGAGATCGCCAGGACGCCGGGGACGTTCCTGCTGCGTTTTCCGCAGGTCGATTGCCGCGTCGCACTCGAGGGCCAGCGCCTGCTCGTCGGACGCAGCGCCGAATGCGATTTGCAGTTCACGGACCCGGCGGTCTCCAGCCGGCATTGCGAGTTTCAGTTCGACGGCTCCCGCTGGTGGCTCAGCGATCTCGACAGCCGGAACGGAACCAGCGTCAACGGTTCTCCGATCAAGAAGCACGTCTTGCATCCGGGCGACGAAATCCAGTTCGGCAACCGGCAGCGCTGCCGTCTGGAGCGGATCGGCGACCACCGCTCGCGATCCGTATCCGGCTGGCAGCGCATCGGGCTGATCGGTGCCGCCATGGCGGCCGTCGCGATCGCATCGTGGGCGATTCTGAACGGCTGGCTCGGGCTGTAATCGAGCCGCAGCCAAAAATGTAGTGCACTTGCTCCGCAAGTGTTCTCCACTGGTTAATGTGTATCGCCCCTCCGCCAGAAATTCCCTCCGGCTCCTTGCCCTAAAATTACGATACATTAGAATACATTCCATGTTAACAGGATTGCGCTATCTTTTTGTGGATATGAATTCCTACTTCGCATCGGTCGAGCAGCAGCTTCGGCCGGAATTGCGGGGGCGGCCGGTCGCCGTCGTGCCGATGCTGGTCGATACGACCTGCTGCCTCGCGGCGAGTTACCAGGCGAAAAAGTTCGGCGTTCGCACCGGAACGTCCGTCGCCGAGGCCCGGCGGTTGTGCCCGGCCATCCGGTTCGTCGAAGCGCGGCCTGAAATCTACATCCATCATCATCACCGCATCGTCGCCGCGGTGGAAAGCTGCCTGCCGGTCACCGCGGTGATGTCGGTCGACGAGATGGTCTGCCGGTTGTGGGGGACCGATCGAGAGCCCGCTCACGCCGAAGCGCTGGCCCGGCAAGTCAAGCAGGCGATTCGGACGCAAGTGGGCGAAGCGCTGCAGTGTTCGGTTGGGATTGCGCCGAACCGCCTCTTGGCAAAGACCGCCGCCGAGATGCACAAACCCGATGGCCTGACGTTGATCGGCCTGAACGAATTACCGCGGCGGCTGTACGATCTGCAACTGACGGATTTCTACGGCATCGGCGCACGGACGAAAAACCGGCTCGAACGGTGGAACATCAGCACGGTCGAGCAACTCTGCCAGGCTTCGGAGGACCAGTTGTGCCGGGCGCTGGGAAGCCGCGTGTTGGGAGCGGCGTGGTGGCGGAAGCTGCGCGGCGAAGACGTGCCGGAGCCGCCGACGCAGCGACGCTCGGTCAGTCATTCGCACGTCCTGGCCCCGGGATTCCGCTGCGACGACCTGGCGCGCGGCGTTCTCATCCGGCTGGTGCACAAGCTCGCCGTGCGGTTGCGGCATCTCAGGCTGTGGGCGAAATCGGTGGAAGTGCAGATTTCGTATCTCGGCAGCGGCTACTGGCGGAATTTTTCGCATCTTTCCCCGACGCAGGACACGCTAACGTTCATTCACGCTGCGAACGATCTCTGGCGGCGCAAGCCGCCGGGCAAGGTGTTGAAAGTCGGCGTCGTCTTCAGCGATCTGACGTCCGAACGGAACACGCCCGGCTGCCTATTCGAAGAGGATCGCCAGCGAAACGAGCTATCGCGGGCGATGGATGCCGTCAACGATCGGTTCGGCGCTCACGCCGTCTACTTTGGCGGCATGCATCACCTGGAAGATCAAGCTCCGACGCGGATCGCGTTCAACCACATTCCGGATCTGACGGTCACGGGCTGAGCGGGGGAACTTGGAATTTACTCCGCTTTGCTGGCATCGGCCGGAGCGTCACTGTCCGGTTTCTTCTCGTCGGAGTCGGTTTTCTCCGGCGCTTTTTGCTCCGACGCCGGCCAGCGCTTCATCAGGACTTCCAGTCCGGCTCGGTGCGGGTCGTCCGGGCCGAGGCTGTTGACGACCTTTTTTGCCTCGTCGAATTTGCCGGTCCGCGCCAAGGCGAGTGCTTCGAGGTATTTCGCCGCGGAAATCCAATCGCCGCCGATACGGGCGAATCGCTCCTGGTAATCGTGCAGCGCCGTCGCAGCGGCCTGATAATCGCCTTGCTCGAACTTGCAGGCAGCGCTCCAGAACGACGCGTCGGACGCTGCCCAGGCATAGAACTGCCGCAACTGCTGCGCCCGCTGTGGATCGCCGGCCAGCTCGCGCGGCAGGTTTTCGACGGCAAGATGCCGGATCGCGAGGAAGTGGTTGGTCGCCTCCTTGAACTTCCCCTGCAACTGCTCGGTGCGGCATTTCATGTGCTGCAGCGTCGGTTTGATGCTCGCAACTTTCTTCTGCTCGTCCACTTTGACCTCGAACGGCAGTTTGAACCGCTCGAACATGACCACGAGTTGCTGCACCTGCTGACCCAGGCTCTTTGCCCGCTCCACGAGGTTCAGCGGGTGATTCCAGAATTTGAGCTTGTCCGACGTCCACTCCGGGTTGCCTTTCGCGATCCGCGCCGGCAACGGTTCGATGGAGACTCCTTCCGTCACCGCTTCCCCCAGTGGATCATAGAGCACGCATTGCGACGACGACGGCAGCACGCTTTGGAGTTGACGCATGCGCGTCGACCACGATTCCGGGGCCGAATACGCGAAGACGTCGGCGCTCCGCAGTTGCTCCGACGACCACGGATAAGGCTGGTCCGCCCGGATCGTCAACGCCTGCCACCAGTCGGGATGTTCCACCATCTCCTTCAACGTTGCCGGCCGCGCGATGCGGGCCGCGGGGGGATCGTCGCCGCGCGGAATCGGCACGCCGAGCCGCGCGTCGAACAGGTAAACTTCGCCGTCGAGAACCACGCCGACGAGTTTCGCCTCCGAATCATCTTTCGATTGCAGGATGACCGTGTCGATCCCCTGCTGCTTCAACAGCGCGGCGAAAACCCAGGCCCGGTCGTCGGGCGTACCTTGCCCCGTCAAAATGATTTCGTAAAGCGGGAACGGTAGCTGTGGCAGGTTCGGCGGCTGCAGCGAAACCGTCCGCATGGTGAAATCGAAAAGATTGACCACACGGTCGAGTTCCGCCTGGCCGTCCCCAGCCGCGTAACGGGCCATGGTAGATGTTAGTAGCGCGTTGCGGATGAAGAGTGCATCCGCCGGCATGAACTCCTGCGAAAGAATGTCTTTTCGTTGTGTGTCCGTCAACCAGCCGCCCGGAATCGACTTCAGCGCGGCTTCCGTGAATCCCGGCAACTCCGAGGAGAAGAGGGGCGATTGCTCGCGCCAGTTTCTCAGCACAGCCGCCGCGGAGGAAACGTCGGCGTCGATGCCCAGGTTTTCCGGCTGCAACTGGAAGACTGCGCTGGTCAGCATGTCGTCGGCAGCGCTGGTGACAAGCGCGTCAGAAGTGGTTGCTGCGCTCCCTCCCACACTCGTGTTGCTTCCCGTTCCCGGAGTCGGCGGCTTGCCGGTGCACCCCGACACAGAAAAAATCAGCCAGACGACCGATGCCCAGGACAGCACGCCACGGAGCAGAACCATGTCACTCGCACTTCCCCTCCGCGACGGAACTTCTGGCGGAGTCTAGCCTTGCAATAACACCTTGACCGCAAACGGACCAAGCCCGTCTTCCGATTACGAAATCGGCCGCGCCAACGTTGGAACAGTTTGCCATATCACGGAATACGTTTCCAACATGCGAACCCACCGGCGTTGATCGCAACGTGGGTGTTCCCATGAACGCTTGCGGGTTCACAGTCTTATTCGTGGGCTACGATGCAAATTCGTAGGCCAACGTGCGTAACCGCACGAGTTGATCGAGCAACTTCGGCAAATCGGCGAGCGCGATCTGGTTCGGGCCGTCACTGAGAGCGCGGTCGGGGTCGGGATGCGTTTCCAGGAAGACGCCGTCCACGCCGCACGCGACGGCGGCCCGCGCGAGGAACGGGACCATTTTTCGATTCCCTCCCGTGGTCGCGCCGCCGGGCATCTGCACGCTGTGCGTGGCGTCGAAGATCGCCGGCACACCGAACGATTGCATCACGGGAATCGATCGCATGTCGTTGATCAGCCGACCGTAGCCGAACATCGTGCCGCGCTCCGTGAGCAACACCTGCGGGTTGCCGAACGCAGCGCATTTCTTCACGACATGCGCCATGTCTTCCGGCGCGGTGAACTGCGGCTTCTTGACGTTCACTGTCCGGCCGTGTTTCGCCGCCGCCGCCGCGACGGCTTCAATCAAGTCGGTCTGCCGCGCCAGAAACGCCGGCACCTGCAGGATGTCGCATACCTCAGCGACCGGTTCGGCCTGCGACGGCTCGTGCACGTCGGTCGTGAGCGGCAGCCCCGTTTCTTTCCGAACTCTCGCCAGGATGTCCAGTCCCTTTTCCAGACCCGGCCCGCGAAAGCTGTCGACGCTCGTCCGATTCGCTTTGTCGAAGCTCGATTTGAAAACGATCTGCCACGAGTTCTTCCGCGAAAGCTCCGCTAACTCGCTGGACACGCGGCGGATCAACTCTTCGGTTTCAATGACACACGGCCCGGCGATAAACAGCAGCGGCTGCTGGGAACCGCACTTCCACGGGCCAACTTGGACAATCTGTGACATCTTCGCCTCCTTACGATGTCTGCTGCACCGTTTACCCTGAGTGGGATCACTGCAATTTGCCTCGGCCCAGGATCGGCCAGACAGACTCCAGCTTATCGCCGCGGAAACACAGGAATTCTTCATGCAGGATCGACGTGAAATCGGCGTAGCCGACGAACAGTTCGATCTTGTCGCCGATCTTGAGCCGCTGCGATTCGGGGCCGAGCTTCAGCGTGCAATGTTCGGCGCTGAGCGCCACGACTTCGGCATCCGGTAACCCTTTGACGCGCGGCGGATGGATGTCTGGGTTCACGGTCTTGCGGCCGGAATCGAGAATCGCCCGGTCGAGCGCGCCGCGGCTGGTGACGGTAGCGAGAATCGTGAGAGCGGGTTGAATTCCCGGCTGGTAACAGGCATCGACATAGAATGGGTCGCCGAAGATGCCGCCGCCCGATTGCAGTTCCGTGATGCCTTCCGCCTCTTTGCAGAACGCGAGCGACCCCGACCCGCCGGCGCTGACGATCTCGCAGTTTAAGCCCGATTCGCGGAACTGGTCGCGCACCGTCTTCAGGATGCCGAGCGATTCGCGAACTTTCTGCCGCTTCTCGTCCTGATCCTGCATCTTCATCAAGTGGCCTTCGTAACCCATGATGCCGACGAGTTCGAGATCCTTGATCTTGTCGATAGCCTGGGCGAGTTCGAGCGCGTCGCGGCCGGGACTAATGCCGGTCCGGTTCAGGCCGATGTTGATGTCGACCAGCACGCGACAGCGCACGCCCCATCGCCGGCACGCCGCGGCGATCGGCTCGACCTGAGCGTAGTGATCGCAGCAGATGATCGGCCGGCCCGATTTGCACAACGTCGCCAACCGGTCGCACTTCGGCTCGCCGGCGATGACGTTGGCGATCAGCACGTCGGGAATGCCAGCGTTGATCATCACCTCGGCTTCGGAGACTTTGGCGCAGGTGACGCCGATCGCTCCGGCGTGCAGTTGCTTCCAGGCGATGGCCGGAGCCTTGTGCCCCTTGGCATGCGGCCGCCAGGCTTTTCCGGCCGCGCGGATCGCGTCGGCCATGTACTTCACATTGACTTCGAACTGATTCAGATCGAGGCAATACGCGGGCGTGTCCAAGGCCTGCTTCGACAAGCCTCGCGGCGGAGCGATCGACATGGGAGTCCTCAAGTTGGGTCCGCTGTGCGGACCATCGTAATTCATGGATCAAAATTGGTCCGCACGGCGGACCAACGGGCTTTGCCGCTCCACGATATCGCGGCGGCCGGGTTCTGCCCAGTTTGCAAGCGTCAAACCGGTTTCTTTAGGAACCACATTGCCATGCTGGAGATTTCGATCTTCTGCGAAACGCTCCACGCGGCGGGAAAATGCACGTCGGCGTCGCGGGATGTCCGCACGATCAGCAACGCGTCCGGCTCGGTGACTTCCGCCGAGGCCAGCCGTTCCAGTGCGGCGAAGACTTCGCCCTTCGGATTAATCTTGTACGTCAACTCGTAAGGCGGATCGAAAAACACCAAGCCGTAGGGATGCCACGGCGGCGAGCCTTTCGGCTTGAACGACGTCCGCAACGCGTTGACGCGCCAGCAGAGCGCCCGATCGTTCGCGCCGAGATGCTCGATGTTCTCGCAGAGCAGCTCGAACGCGCTGTGATCCTGCTCGGCGAGGACGACCCGGTCGGCGCCGCGGCTGAGGGCCTCGATCCCGAGCGAACCGGTTCCCGCGAAGAAGTCGCCGACGCGGCGGCCTTTGAGAAAATCGCCGATGTGATCAAACAGCATCACCTTGGCGCGATCGGTGATGGGCCGCGTCGTCTGTCCTGGATTGGCGAGCAGTTTCCGTCGGCGAAATTCCCCGGCAACGATGCGCATGATGTCCGCTTCAAACTCCGCAATCGGGCCCTGGAATCTACACCGGCGGCTCTTCGCCGCGGACGGCGGCCCAGTGGCGGCGGATGATTTCCGCGGCTTGTTCCTTGATCGTCCGCGGAGGGCGGCGCACGGATTCGGCCGGGGGCGAAACCGTCGCCGGCAGCGGCGTCGGCGCGGGTGTAGCCCGATCCGGGATCACGTTCACCATCGTGGTCGCCGGCGACGGGTTTTTGATGATCGTCGTATCCGACGGCTTGGCCACGGCCCCGGCCTGCTCCTCGGACAGCCAACTCGCGATGTCCGCATCCGAAATCGGTTCGCCGGTCTCCGATTTTTTCACCGGCACGGCTTCAACCATGGGACGCTGCACAGGCACCTGGAACAGGACCGCGCCCACCTGCAGAATGTCGCCGGCTTTCAGCAGCAGCGGCTCGGTGATCGGCACGTCGTTGACGATCGTCCCGTTCTGGCTGTTCAGATCGCGGACCCATAAACCTTCGGGCGAGTTGCGCAGGGCGCAATGCTTCCGGCTGATCAGCGAGGAAGCCAGCCGTACGTGGCAGTCTTCATCGCGGCCGATGAAAACTTCCTTGTCCGGCAGCACGAGACGTTTGCCCCGCAGTTTCCCGGATTGAATGATCAGTTCCGCCATGGTGTGAGACATCTCCGACGGAGACGATGCGCCAGAATCTTTCTGTATCGCCAATCGCGGATTATATCAACATCGCAAAATTTCGGCGCTACCGTCGCGGCACCGTCAACGGCTCTCCGCATTGGGGGCACGTCAGCGTTTTGCCGCGGTGCGAAGGACTGACTTTGAATTTCTTGCCGCAGGTGCAATTGAACCGGATGCGCGTCGTCTCGGCGTCCGCGTCGCCGTGCGTCCGCCGCCAGACTTTCTCGGCGATGTCCCGCACTGTTTCGACCAGTTGGCCCGCTTCGAGGGGCTTGGCGAGGTAGGCGTCGGCCCCGACGCGGCCGGCCAACTCCCGCGAATCCTCCCGGTCCATCTCGGAAATCACCAGCACCGGCACGTTGGGATCGGCGGATTTGAACCGCTCGCAGATTTCAAAGCCGCTTTCGCCCGGCAGGATCAGGTCCAGGATCACGAAATCGGGTTTGTGCATGCTGAACGTGGCCTGCGCCTGCCCGCCGTCCTTTGCGACCCGTACCTTGACGTGATGCTGCTCGAGCTGCAGCTTGATTTCCTCCGCCGAAGCCGGATCGTCCTCCACCACCAGCACCAGGTTGACTGGCACCGAGATGTTCGGGAGCGCACCCCACTGATCGGAACTCATCGGCCCTTCTCCAAGGACGCACCAGGAGATTGAATCGTTCCACCTTCCGATTCGGGCCAGGGGCGATGCGTACCACCCCATCGCCGGCAGCGATTGACTCGCAACTCTCGGAATACTTCGGCATTCGGATTTGTCAGACGTGACTTGGAGGGATACACCATCGCGAGACGGAAAGCAACTGAACTTATTCGTTTTCCGCGCGGGGGACCGGGTCTGGAGGCTTTGCGGAAGGTCGGGTGAGTGTGAAGCGACTCTCGTGATGTTCCGGGCCGTCGCAGAGCCTCCAACCCGTCGCCCCAACGCCGTTACGGTTGGCGGAGATTGGACGGCACACCATAATCAGCCGCAATGTTCATCCATCAATCTTGGAGTCACTCACCATGTCGCCTTGCGGCCTTCGATTTGCCTGCTTGTTCACGGTGATCGTCACATTCTCGTCGGCGCCGGCTCCGGCGGCCGATAAACCCGTGTGGAAGGCAGGGCTCGCCAAGCGGGTCATCACTCAGGAGACCCCGGTGTGGCTCGCCGGGTACGGATCGAAGCGGCCGCCGGACGGAAAGCTGCACGACATCTGGATGAAAGCTTTGGCCCTGGAGGACGACAAAGGGAATAAAGCCGTGCTCATCACCAGCGATTTCCAGGGCGTGCCGAAAGTCATGAGCGATCCCGTCTTCGCCCAGTCGAAGGAAAAGTTCGGTCTGGAACGCCATCAGATCATGTTCACATTCTCACACAATCACTGCGGCCCGCGGCTCGGTGATGATCTGATCGACTACTACCCCGTTGAAGAGGAGCAGGAAAAACTCGTCGAAGAGTACACACAGAAGATGATTGCCAGCGCCGTCGACATGATTGGCGAAGCGCTGAAGAATCTCGCCCCCGCGAATCTCGCGACCGGCATGGGGCATTGCACGTTCGCCGTCAATCGCCGGAACAACCGCGAGGCCGATGTGCCGATGCTCATCGAGAAGAACATGCTCGTCGGCCCGGTCGATCACAATGTCCCGGTGCTGACCGTCACGCGGCCCGACGGCAAGCTCGATGCGATCCTCTTCGGCTACGCCTGCCATCCGACGGTGATGAGCTACAACACCATCAACGGCGATTATCCCGGCTTCGCGCAGGTCGAAATCGAAAAGGCGCATCCCGGCGCGATGGCGATGTTCGTCAATACGTGCGGCGGCGATCAGAACCCGCTGCCGCGCCGGCAGATCGAACTGAGCGAAAAATATGGCAAGATGCTCGCCGTCGGCGTCGAGGAAGGTTTGAAAGGAAAGATGTCGCCGGTCTCCGCCGGACTGAAGACGGCATTCGAGATTTGCGACTTGCCGTATCTGCACGTGATGACGCCGGACGAACTCAAAGCGTTGACCGAAGACCAGGGCATCAAGGGCCGATGGTCGCGTCGGCTGCTGAAGAAATTGGAGAAGGGCCGCAAGTTCGAAGCGGCTTATCCCTATCCGATTCACGCCTGGCAACTCGGCAAGGAGACGCTGTTCGTCGGCATGGGGGCCGAGACGGTCGTCGATTACGCGTTGAAGTTCAAAGCTGAGTTCGGTGAGTCGACCTGGGTGATGGGATACGCCGACGACATGATCTCGTACATTCCCAGCCGCCGCGTGTGGGAAGAAGGGGGCTACGAAGGGGGCTCGAACCTCTACGAGTACGGCCGCCCGGCGCTGCGTTGGGACGGCGACATCGAAAACCGCATCACGGCTACGGTGCACAAACTGGTGAAGCAAGTGCAGCCGTAAACGTACGGCACCAAGCTGCCTTTCAACGACGACCGTGATGGATGGCGGCTGAAGGGCGCTGCGTGGCTGCTGCTTCTGCGATGCCTTTCCGCGTCCTGCCGGGTCCGACGCTCGAACGCAGTCGCTGACCGGGCTATGATCCCAGGCGCGATCGACGGCGGCTCCGCACGTCGAATCGTCGCTGACGCTTCCGGCTCGGAAATGCATTCGCTCGGATGTTCCCACGGAGAACCGCGGCATGGCGTCGATCGGCAAAAAGATCAAGCAGGCGCTGGGACTCGACTGCCCGGTGGAGAACAAGACCGGGCTGTCGGCAAAGAAGCTCGAAGAATTCTGCAAGCTGTTCGCGCCACTCAAGAACTTGGGCGAGGACCTGCACGATCGACTCGCGAAGTACGTCGTCGACGGCGTGGACGACGAGGCGGCTCTCGCCGAACTCGCCCGGCATGCGGACGCGGCAACCACTTTGAATCTGCAATCCGCTCATGCCTACGGCACGGCGCTGGTGCACGGCAACTGGGGCGATTTTCTATCCCCGATCGAGCCGGTCGAGCCGGCGTTCTACTTGCGGCTTGCGAAGGTTCTCGAAGCGGCCGCGCGGAAACTTCCGCCGGACCGATTCGTCTGTCAGGCCGATTTTGAGCAGGCGCTGTGGCTGGAGATCCTGCTGCAGGAAGGAACCAGAACCACGGCGCATCATTACACCACCGCACCCCGGATAACGGCCATCACTGGCGAGCTGATCGCGGCTATGTTGAAGGCCGATGGACGCGAAGCGGGACCGTTTGTGACCGCGCCATTCAAGCTGCCGAACGGGCCGATGTGGGATCGGACGCGCATTCGCGACCTGGTCACAAGCGTGGCCGAAATTGGTAGCCTATGGGCGCGGCATCGTGAATTGATCGTGCCGTTCCTCATGGCAGGCAAATCCGACCAGCGATTGTTCGCGGTCGAATGTCTGGCTCGTGCGCAGCCTGAGCCTCCGGTCGAAGCCTTTCTGACGGAGATCATCGCCGGCGCGGTGTGCGATTCGAAGCGCGTCCGCGAAGTCGCCGATAGCCTGCTGGCGAGGCACGCGGCATTGGCTCGGCCGTCCTTGGAAGAGATCGCCCGCAGCGGCAGCCGCTCGGAACGTGAGCATGCGATCCGGCTGTTGGGCCGGTTAAGCGGGCAGGAAGTCCAACCCTTCTTCGAGGAACTGCTCGCCGTAGAGAAATCGGCGCCGATCAAGGAAGTTCTCGAAAATGTGCTGACCAATCTCTCATCGCCGCGTGTCGCGGAGGTCGAGTTGCCGGAATTTCCGCCGCACGTCCCGCTACCGGACAAGGCGCCGATCACGCCGGCGTTGCGCGAGCCGTTGCAGCGTGTGTTCGACGAATACAACGACTTCGCGCAGCGGCACAACGAGCAATTCATAAACAAGCAGCCGAACACGTACATCTATCCGAATCACAAACTCGATTCGCTCGTGCCGAAGACGGAGGACGAAGCGTGCCGGCTGTTGGCGGAGGGAGGCGACGTCTGGGGATTCTTCGAGAAAACCATCGCCCAAAGCCGCATCCACGGCACCGATCCCAAAGGCCCGCTGAAAGCATTCCTCGAACACCCCGATTGTCAATTGATTCACGTGCTGCGGTTCCTGGCAATGATCCACGAGATCCACGGCCCGGCGAGCGGCCACCCTTCGCTGAACTGGACCTCCGAGTTTCGCATTAACGCCTTCCGCCGCACGCACGAGCCGAAGATCACGCTGCGGCATATCGCCGACGGTTTGCGGGGGATCAAACTTCCGGACGACGTGCTGGTCGAGCATATCTTGTGCGGCTACCAGCAGCCGTTCGATTGGGAGTCCGACGTCGTGCTGCCGTTCTTCGCCGACAAGATCGGCCGCTTGGAGCAGGCGTTCGAGCCGCCGAGCGGCGGTGACTATTCCAGCAAGTGGCGCAAGCAACAGGAGGTCGAAGGGGCGATCCGCATCCTGGCGAAATTCCCGCATGTGCCGCCGCAACTCGTCGGACGGTTATGGGATTTATCGATCAGTACGAACAAGGCCGACCGGCTGCGGGCGCAGAAAGTCGCCGCGAAACTGCCCGATCTCGTCGAACGGCTGACGAAGGCGCTCGGCAGCGGGAACTTTCAGACGCGGATGATCGCCGCGGAATGGCTGGGCCGCGTCGGCGATAAATCGGCGGTTCCCGCGCTCGACGCCGCCGCGAAAAAGGAGAAACAAGACGCGGCGCTCGACGAGATTCTCACGGCATTGGAAAAACTCGGCGTGCCGATGGAGCCATATCTTGACCGCGACAAGCTGGAGGCCGATGTCGCGAAGGGACTGAAGAAAGGAATTCCCGAGGCCCTCCACTGGTTTCCGTGGGCCGGTCTGCCGAAAGTCCACTGGCGGGACACGAAGAAAGAAATTCCCGCCGAAGTGATCACGTGGCTGATTGTGCAGAACTACAAGTTGAAATCGTCAGAAGCGGGTCCGCTGTTGCGGCGCTACTGTGATTTGATGCGGCCCGACGAACGGGAATCGCTCGGCAAGTACGTGCTGTCGGCGTGGCTCGATCAGGATTTGAAACGCAAACACACCGACGCCGAGGCGCGGGCCGAAGCCAAGAAGCGGGCGCCGCAGACGTATCAGATTTACCAGCAAGCGCTGCAGTATTATGTGCAACAGAAGATGGCGCCGCCGCCGAGCTACAACAACTCGCTCGCCCAGGTGGAAGAGGAGCACTTCCAGGCGCTGTGCCGGGAATGTGGCTCGGCATCGTCCGAGAAAGGGGTGCTCGCCGTCGCCGGAGCGTGCGGCGGCGATGCGACCGTTCTGCCGGTGCAGCGCTATCTGAAGGAATGGTTCGGCTACCGGGCCGCGCAGTGCAAGGCGCTGATCGCCATGCTCTCGGCGATCGACCGGCCGGCGGCGATTCAATATCTGCTCTCGATCGCCAACCGCTTCCGCACGAAAGGGATTCGCGAAGAAGCCGAAAAATACGTCAATATCCTGGCCGAGCGAAAAGGTTGGACGCTCGATGAGCTCGCCGACCGCACCATGCCGACGGCGGGCTTCGACGACGACGGCACGTTGGAACTGAATTACGGCCCGCGGGCGTTCGCGGTCCGCATCAACGGCGAACTCGAAGCCGTGCTGGCGGACTCAACCGGCAAGGTGCTGAAGAACTTGCCGGATTCGCGCCAGGACGACGACGCCGACTTGGCGAAAGCGTCGAAGGCCGCGTTTTCCGCGGCGAAGAAGGAACTCAAGCAGTTCGCCGGCCTGCAAGCGACCCGGCTGTACGAAGCGATGTGCACGCAACGCGTCTGGCCAGTCGACGACTGGCGGCGGTATCTCTTCAGCCATCCCTTGCTGAAGTTTCTGTGCCAGCGGCTGATCTGGGCCGTGTGCGACGGCGACCAAGTGACGGCGACGTTCCGTCCGCTCGACGACGGGACGTTCACCGATCCCGACGACAACGAGTTCTCAATTCCGGAGGACGCGAAAATCCGCATCGTCCACGGCTGCCAGGTGGCGCACGACGTCGGTGAAGCGTGGCGGAAGCATCAGGCCGATTACGACGTCACGCCGCTGTTCCAGCAGTTCGGCCGCGCGGCGTTTTCCTTGCCCGCCGACAAACGGACCGAAACGGCGATCGAAGAATTCCAAGGTTACACGCTGGAAGCGTTCAAGCTCCGCGGCATGGCGACGAAAGCCGGCTACACCCGCGGCCAGGCCGAGGACGGCGGCTGGTTCTATGAGTATTTGAAACCGTTCCCCGGCATGGGACTGGTCGTGCATCTCGGCTTCAGCGGCAACGGCCTGCCGGAGGAAAACCGCCCAGTCGCGATGACGACGCTCAGCTTCCAGAAATCGGCGCCCAAAGAAATGCGCTACGCGCCAGCCATCAATCTTCCGCTCGGCGACATCCCCACCGTGCTCCTCACCGAATGCTACAACGACCTAGCGAGCATCGCGAAGTCCGGCGCCGGCTTCGACCCGGAGTGGGAGAAGAAGGTTTATTGAGCTGACGCGTGGAAAGTTTTTTTTGCCACGGATGTCACGGATCACACGGAAATGAAATCGCCATGAACCACATGGGCCACGAGGAAAATCAAATCAACTCACTTCTCGCTTCGTCGCCCATTTTTTTTGTATCCGCGTCATCCGTGGCAAGATTCTTCACCGGTTGTGTTCCCACGGACCGGCTTTGGTGAAGTTGCCTTCGAGCAGCGTCGACGGGGCGAAATCGAATCGGAACGACAGCGGGATGATGTGGTTGCCGGCGATGCGGTTGAATTGGTCGCCGAGCGTTTGGATCGAAGCGCTGATCAGGCCGTTGGTGATGTTCACGCCGCGCGAGTTTTCGATTCGCAGCGTGCCGTAGAAAAAGCAGCAGTTCGAAATCGCCATGCCGTTCTCGGCGCGGTCGCACCACAAGGCATACCGTTCGTTGTGGTTTGCGAGGCAGCCGGTGAGGCTGCCGTGCGAGCCGTTCTCGCGGTCGGCGACGACGATGCCGTCGACGTTGTTGCCGATGTTCGAGTTCGCGATGTTCGTATTGCCGGCATGAATCACCAGACCGGTGACGCAGCGATGGCAATCGAGCTGCGACGCGGTGATGTACTCGGCCCGCGTATCGAAGCGGACGCCGATGCAACACTGGGCAGCGACGATTTGCGACAAGATGCCGCCGTTCGCGAAGCCGGCGGAACCCAGGTTGGTCCGGCGTATCTGCAAGCCGACGCCGTCGAAATCGCGAATCACGACGCCGGAGATTTCGTAGCCCGAGCAACCTTCGATGACTAGGCCGTGCGCACCGTAATCGGCCCGCCGTTGCCACGGCCCGGTGGCTTCGCCTTGGATCACCACGTCGCGGAGCCGCCACGCCGCGACATTCCCCTGAAAAAACACGGGCCGTGAATCGAACGCTTGCAAAATCGTCGCGGGACCGGCGCCAACCACGGTGACGCCGGCAGGTATCGTCACTGCATGCAAGCGATAGGTTCCCGGCCCGATGCGGACGACGCCCGGCCCGGCGTTCAGCGCTTTTTGCAACGCCGAGGAATCGTCCCGCAGCAAGACTCGACCGTCCGGCGGCGTGCCGTCGTCGTTGGTGTAATCGGACAGCAGACGTTCGGTCGCGAAAGCGATTGAATTCGAAGCGACGGCACTGAAGATCAAAACGAGAACGGCGATGCGGCGCATGGGGCCCTTCCGAAATACGTGAAACTCATCAACTCGCGGCGCAAGAGGATTTGGTTTTGAGTGTAGGGTTTGCCGAGTCTTCGAGGCGAACCAGATGGAAGTGATGCCGAAAAATGGTT
>CAZDGB010000035.1:0-32165 GCA_964504645.1 uncultured Planctomycetaceae bacterium
CAGGGCAAACCGAACCGCGCGCACGCCACCGCGGTCGCGACGCCGTGCTGGCCGGCGCCGGTTTCGGCGATGACTCTCGTCTTTTTCATGCGAAGAGTGAGCAGTCCCTGGCCGATGGTATTATTGATCTTGTGCGCGCCGGTGTGATTGAGGTCCTCGCGCTTCAGATAGATTTTCGCGCCGCCGCACGCTGCCGTCAGCCGCTCGGCAAAGTAGAGTGGGTTCGGACGCCCGACGAACGCATGGAGGAGTTCCTCGAACCGGCGCTGAAACTCCGGATCGCGCTTCGCCTTGTCATATTCCGCCGTCAACTCTTCGAGGGCGAACATCAGCGTTTCGGGAACGAAGCGGCGTCCGAACTCGCCGAAGCGGCCTTGAGCGTCGGGAACCTGCGAAGTGGCGGCAGCGGGCATGGTGTTCTAACGAATAAGGAATAGCAAAAGACGAAAACAAAAACGCGGCGCATCACGTTTGCGACGCTTCGCAGAAGCGTTCCCGCCGACGCTGTCGGCGGGGTTTGATCGATTCCGATTATGGAACCCCGCGGGGCATCGGGTCAATCGTGGCGCAGCGGTGGACGCTGCGCACGTCGTCGAGCGAGAACGGCCCGGCGTTGGCGAAGCGGCCACTCGCACCGGATGTTAACACCACCAACTGACCGCGCAGGCTCTGGCGGGCGTCGGGGAAGCCGCGTATTTCCTGGCCGCTCGCGAGCGTGACGACGATCTCCGTCGTCTCCTCGATGCCCAGGCTTTCGTGCACCAGGCCCGGAAACCGGCTCCAGGCCCAGCGCCAGAGCGTCATTTCCGGGTCGACTTTCCCGGCGATGTCGGTCCATTCCTGCTCTGCGAGCAAGAGCTCTTTCCGCGTCGCGGTGCGACACCACGGCTGGAGGGTGTCCGCCAGCCAAGCCTTTCGGGAGGAGACGAGGTCAAGAAATGTGGAACTCGCGGATCGCGGTATGTTCGCAATCTCGTGGATGATCTGAAAAATTTCCCGCGCGATGTCGTCGACGTCGCGGAAGGAGCGC
Source organism: uncultured Planctomycetaceae bacterium (assembly GCA_964504645.1). Classification (GTDB taxonomy): domain Bacteria; phylum Planctomycetota; class Planctomycetia; order Planctomycetales; family Planctomycetaceae; genus CAZDGB01. The sequence goes on from CAZDGB010000035.1 coordinate 1,031, forward strand.
TCCGCTACGGAAGCCTCCGCGTCGCGGCTAACCGGGGCCAGGCAATCGATGCGCCGCCACGTCGGGTCGCGCTCGGCGAGTGTGGCGTAAACGGCGCGGACTTGCTCCAGATAGTCGCCGTCGGCCTCCTGCAGGTCGGCCGCTTTGTCGGTGTACGTCCGTTTCGTTTTTCGGGCGATCAATTCCTGGGCCTGCGTCACGGGGAGATCGAGCCAGATCGTCAACTGCGGCCGCGGCAGTTCGTACAGGCCGAATTCCAAGTGCTCGATCCAGTCGATTAACGCGGCGCGCTCCGCGCCGCTGCGCTTCGCCGCCTGATGGGCGATGTTCGATGCCACGTAGCGATCGCAGACAACAACATCATGTGCGGCGAGCGATTCGCGCAGCAGCGATCGCGATTCAAACCGATCTCCGGCGAAGAGCAGCGAGGCCAACAGCGGATCGACTTCATCGAGTCCGCCGAATTCGCCGTTGAGAAACCGCCCGATCTGCCGGCCGAACTCCGTCTGCTGATAGCGCGGAAAACTCAGTAGAGCCGTGCGCAGCCCCGCGGCGATCAGGCGGTCCTTCAGCAGCGCCGCCTGTGTTCCCTTGCCGGAACCGTCGATGCCTTCAAGGGCGATGAACAAAGCGCTCACGAAACGATCATTTCTCCACCCCGCTCGAAGGAAACTATTTCATCTGGGCCAGCGCCGCGGGGACGTCATCGGCGACAGTGAAGTAATCGTTTAGCCGGCTGGCGTGCAGGACGTCTTTCACCGAAGCGAGCGCGCCGCAGACGACGAGGCGGCCGGCTTTGCGATGCAGCCGGCGGTGCAGCGTGATCAGCTTCCCCAACGCGGCGCTGGTGATGTAGGTCACGTGCTGCAAGCTGACGACGATTTGTCGGAAGCCGTACTGGTCGACCAGGTCGAGCAAGTCCTTGCCGAAAATCTCGATGTTCTCCTCTTCGGACAGTTGCGCCCGGGTGACGGTCGCCACCACGGCGGGATCGCGTTCTTCCAGCGTCAGGAAAGCGGATTGAAATTCCGGCGCGGGCATGGTTGTGCCGTCCGCAAGGAACTGCGATTCATCGAATCACTCGACGCGTTCTCCGACGAGGCGTTTCGCTTCGGCGGACAATCCCCGCACCGCGACGAACCGGTTGAAATCCGCCGCGCTGCCGGGGCATTCCACGGTGGCGTACCGCCGGTCGGTCCCCTGCACCCAGCCAGGACGAACCGGCGAGAAACCTTCGACGAGAACTTCCGAGAGGTTGCCGATGAGCGATCGATGATACCGTTCCGCGAGTTTCGCCTCCAGTCGTTCCAGCGCCTGCATGCGCTGCTGGCGGATTTCGCCGTGGACTTGGCCGGGCATCGTCGCGGCGGGGGTGCTGGTGCGGGGGCTGAAGGGGAAAGCGTGGATTTTGAGGAAGCCGGCGGACTCGCAAGCGTTTAAGGTGGCCTGGAACTCGTCGTCGGTCTCACCGGGGAATCCGACGATGATGTCGGTGGAGAACGCGGGGTTCGGCAGGCGGTCGCGGATGCTGGCGACCTTCTCCAGAAAGCGTTCGACCGAATAACGCCGGCGCATCCGCCGCAGCACGCTGTTCGAGCCGCTCTGCAGTGCCGGATGGAAGTGCGGGCAAAGGTGCTCGCAATCGGCGGCGGCGGAGATGAAATCGTCGTTGACTTCCGCGGCTTCGATGCTCGACAGCCGCATGCGCCAGGGACCGGGAATGCGATCCAACTGCCGGAAGAGATGCCACAGCCGGAACGGCGCCCGGCCCGATTTGCCGCGGGTCGTGTCGACGCCGAAATGGCCGACGTGAATCCCCGTCAGCACGATTTCCTGATATCCGTAATCGAGCAACCGGCGGACTTCTGCCTCGATGTCGGCGGGCGACCGGCTTTCCAACCGCGGCCGCACGGACGGGATGATGCAGTAGCTGCATTTCAGCATGCAGCCGTCCTGGACTTTCACGAACGCGCGCTTGTGCCCGTCGAAACGGTTGATCCCCGTCGGCATGTCATGGATGCCGTGCCGTTGCAGAATGTCCGGCAGCTCGCGCTTGTCGGGGACGACTTCGAACACGCCCGGCAGTTTTCGCAACGCGCCGGGATCGCGCGTGGCGTAGCAGCCGGTGACGAGCGTCCGTGTGCCGGGATTCTGCTTGGCGAGTTGGCGGATCACCTGCCGCGACCGCGAGTCGCCGTTGTTTGTCACCGTGCAGGTGTTGACGACGCACAGATCGGCCGGTTCGCCGTCCTCGGCTTCGCGATAGCCGTTACGCTCCAATCCCTCTTTGATGAGCTGCGTCTCGTACTGGTTGACTTTGCAGCCGAGCGTGACGAGGCGGCAGGTTTTCGATAGCGGATATCGGATCGTGGAAAGCGGATGGGAAGACAGTGTCATTTCGTGTTTCCCAACCGCTCTCCGCCATCCTCTATCCGATATCGACTCACCGGCGTCGCGGCGGGCCGGAGCGCGGGCCGCGATCGCCACGGCTGTCTCGACTGTCGCCGGTGCCCTTCAGCAGACAGGCGATGGCGTCTTCCCACGTCGGAACGTCTTCGTAGCTGACGGCGGCGATTGGCTCTTCTTCGACGTCGAGTTCTTCCCGCTCCCCAGCGTCGGTGATCTCCCGCGTCTCGGATTCGCTGCGGGCCGGACGATCCCCCGGCCGACGACGGCGACGCCGGCGTCCGCGCGGCTCGCGAGATTCCCGCGGTTCTTCGGTTTCGAGGCCGGCATCGAAATCGTCCCGCTCGGAGCTTTGCTGCTCCTCCTCCGCAGGCTCGTCGTCCGGCTCATCAAACGAGGCGGGGGCCGACGACGGCTCTTCTCCCGCCGGCGTGCGTGTCGCCCGCTCTTCCCCTGAACCGCCACGGCGGCGACCCCGGCGACGGCGGCGGCGACGCGGACGACCCTCGTCCTCGACGGCTTCCGGCTTGTCGCTCTCCGTGGTTGCGGCTTCACCTTCGGGGGCAATTTCCTCATCGAAGAAATCATCCGCCGGCGCATCTTCAAAACGCGGCTCGGCACGCGACGGACGGCTTTCCGGCTCGTCCCAACTCCGCGTTTCCTCGACGGCAAATTCCTCGACAACCCCTTCGCCGAATTCGTCGCTCATCACCGGCCGCGATTCGCGCGGCGGACGCGGCGGCTCGGCGCGGCGTTCCGAACGCGGAGGGGCTTCCCGGCGCGATTCGTCCCGCGAACGGCGCGGCCGATCGCCGCCGCCGCTCTCGCGCGGCCGCTCGCGGCGTCCGCCGTCCCGATCGGATCGCCCTCGCCCGCCCGAGCCGGAACGATCCCGGTCCGGTCGGCGTCCCCCTTGGCCGCGCGGCCGCGAGGAACTGGCGTCTCCCGCCGCGGCGGCTCCCTCGTCGCTTTTTTCCCAGTCCCACGATTCCAATGCGTCCCAGAAATCATCGGCTTCAGCGGCCGGCGGCGCGCCCGCCTCCGCCGCTTCCTCGACCGGCTCTTCGTCGGCGTCGAATTCTTCCGCCGGGCCTTCGTCTTCGATCTCGTCGTCGTCCTCAGTTTCCAGTTCGTCGACTTCCAACTCCGGTTCGTCGTCCAACTCCGGCTCGTCGGCCTCGAAATCCATGTCCGACAGCGTGATTTCCCCGGCCGGCTTCACGGATGCGGCGGGCGGCGGAGACGGCAGCACGGGCATGGGCGGCGCCGCCGGCGGCGGGGGCGGTTCCAGATCGCTGAGATCGAGCTCGTCGCCGCCGAGGTTGATCCCCAGCAGTTCGGACGCGAGTTTGCCCCACGAATCGTCGTCGCGGGGAGTACGGTTGTCGGGAGCGGACATGAACGCGCCTCAAAAGGGCCGGGTTTCCCGCGAAACGGCCTGAGCTTCGTCAGGCAACATCGGTGCGCTCAGCACGCGACGGGAAACAAGAATGCTTGAGACTACTATGGCGTTTATCGAGCAAAACCGCAACTGGGAAGGGATTACTTAGCCGTTCGCTTGCGCTTCGCGGCGCAATCGACTCTCGCGTATTGAAGCGCCAGCGAGCGCCTTGTCCCGTTCCCATAGCGGTGTTACGGTGGAACCATGACGCGCAGCGACTCGAAAGTGACGACCCATTCGACGACGATTCTCACCGTCCGCCATCAGGGCCGGGTCGCGCTTGGCGGCGACGGACAGGTGACCTACGGCAACAGCATCCTCAAAGCCGACACGCGGAAAATTCGCTGGATTCTCGACAAGAAAATGCTCGTCGGCTTCGCCGGCTCCACCGCCGACGCCTTCGCGCTCCTCGAACGCTTCGAAGCCAAGGCGAAGAACTACCCCGGTAACTTGCCGCGGGCCGCGACGGAACTCGCCCGCGACTGGCGGACCGACCGCGTGCTGCGGCGGCTGGAAGCGATGATGATCGCCGTCGACGCCGACCACAGCCTGCTCGTCACCGGCCAGGGAGACGTCGTGCAGCCGACCGACGGCATCCTGGGTATCGGCTCGGGCGGAACCTACGCCGTCGCCGCGGCCCGCGGCTTGATCCGCCACTCGAGCCTCTCCGCCGCCGACATCGTCCGCGAATCGCTGCAGATCGCGTCCGAGATCGACATCTACACGAACGACAACTTGATCGTCGAGGAATTCCCGGCGTGACGTCGTTGCAAGACTACAAAGACGTTTTGTCCGCAGATTTCGCAGATTTTCGCAGATAAGACTTCTTTCTAAAGACTGCTCTCTTTTTAATCTGCACTGCTTTCAGGGATCTGATAAGGACCTTACGTGCGCGACTTGACTCCGAAGCAAATTGTCGCGGAACTCGACAAGCACATCATCGGCCAGACGGCGGCGAAACGGGCCGTGGCGATCGCGCTGCGCAACCGGTGGAGGTGGCTGAAGCTCCCCGCGGACTTCCGCCGCGAGGTCACGCCGAAGAACATCATCATGATCGGCCCAACCGGCGTGGGAAAAACGGAGATCACGCGGCGGCTCGCCGATCTCACCGGCGCGCCGTTCGTTAAAGTCGAAGCGACGCGGTTCACGGAAGTCGGCTACGTCGGCCGCGACGTCGAAAGCATGATCCGCGAACTGGTCGAGGCGGCGCTCAATCTCGTCCGCCGCACGAAGCGCGTCGAAGTCGAACAACAGGCCGAGCAACGGGCCGAAGAACGACTGCTCGACTTGCTCGTGCCGTTCGAGCAATCGTCGGGTTCCAACGAGGAAGAGGAAGAGCGCGAGCAGCGGCATCAACGGACGCGGGAGAAGTTCCGGCAGTTGCTGAAGTCCGGGGCGCTCGACGACCGGATGGTGGAAATCCGCGTCACGCAGCGCAAGCCGCAGGTGCAGGTCTTTTCGAACATGGGCGTCGAGCAGATGGACGTCGATCTGCAGGGGATGTTCGACCGGTTAATGCCCCGCAAAGAGAAAGACCGCGAATTGCCGGTGAAAGAAGCCCGGCAGCAGCTCATCGAACAGGAGACCGAAGCCCTGCTCGACCAGGATGTCATCCAGGAGGAAGCGCTGCGGCTCGCCGAGGAGAGCGGCATGATCTTCCTCGACGAGATCGACAAAATCTGCGGCGGATCGAGTGAGGGATCACACGGGGCCGACGTCAGCCGGCAAGGGGTGCAGCGCGATTTGCTCCCCATCGTCGAGGGGACGACGGTGCAGACGCGCTACGGCCCGGTGAAGACCGACCAGATCCTGTTCATCGCCGCCGGCGCATTCCACGGCTCGCGCCCGTCGGACCTGATGCCGGAGTTGCAGGGCCGCTTCCCGATCCGCGTGGAACTGACCGACCTGACCAAGGCCGACTTCCTACGGATCCTCACCGAACCGACCGGCTCGCTGACCCGGCAATACACCGAGCTCTTGAAGATCGACGGCCTCGAACTGACGTTCACCACCGACGGCCTGGAAACGCTCGCCGATTTAGCGTGGCACGTCAATCAGTCGACGCAAAACATCGGCGCCCGGCGGCTGTCGACGATGATGGAGCGGCTCTTGGAAACCGTCAGCTTCGACGGCCCCGACGCGGCGGAGAAACGCGTCGTGATTGACGCGGCGTATGTGAGATCGCATCTGGAGGAGATCACGCGGGATGACGATTTGAGCCGGTTTATTCTGTGAGAGACTGCGAACCTGCCAGTGATCGGGGAGGTCGATAGGAATTCATCTCGTAGAAATTGCGGTTCCGAGGTACGATTTTCCCGTAACGACACGCATCTCAAGCGGGAAGGCGAGCCATGTGGAAGCATTTCTCGGGGATGGAATATGCCTGGCTGACCTTCGCCGCCGGCTTGTTGGTTTTTCTCGTGGCAACGTCGCCGAACGCGTCTGGTCTATTGGCGGGGAAGGACACCGCGCCGGTTCCGCAACAACGGGCCGTGCGGCCGCAGGGTGTGCCAGGGCCGCGCGCCTTCAGCGACCAGAATGTCTTTGGCCTGCGCGGGGTTCGTCCCTTCAAAGTGATTCTCAGTGACGAATCGGACGAAAAACGGGCCAACAAGCCCCAGACGGACGAAGAGCGATCCAAGCTCGGCGAGAAACTGCGGAAAGAGTATCCGTACGTCTCGTTGCAGCCTCGTCTGGCCAAGTTGAAGCGGCCGTCTGTGCCGCCGGACTCTGCAGAGCTTGATCTGACGGCTTACGTGGAAGAACGGCCGGCGGAACGCAACGGACGCGGTCGCCGGTTGCCGCCCTATGCCTTGCAGTTCGCCCTAGGGAAGGCACGATCTCGCTCGCTGGAACTCCTGCATGCGGATAGTGTCGATGATTTCGTCGAGGCTCAGGGCTTTGGAGTTTCACGGAGTCCTGATCTCTCCTATGCGCCGGAACACTACATCGTGCTTCGCGAGGAAGCCGCGTTTTTTGCGGAGGATATCCCCGCGCCGCTGAAGACTGCCAAAGGCACGCAGGTCACGGCGCAGTGGGCTTCAACTCCCTCTGCGGAAAGGCTGATGAACGTCCTGGCGTATCACCAGGACCGGTTCGCCGACGTCCGTTCGTTCGGACACGTGGCGAAACTTGACCGCGTCGCGGGATTCAGGCCGCACGCCTTCCTCGTTCGGCCGCAGCTTGCGTTCGACGAGCCGCCCAAGCCAGAAGCGAAAGAATCTTCATGGAAAGTCACCCGCCTGCAACTCGTCAGTCTGCTGATGCACGACGAGCCGGCTGTCTATGTCTCGAAGTCGCTGCCGCGGATGAGCGAGTTGGCCGAGCGGCCGGTCACGCGGGAATTGGATGACTTCGAGCAATCGGCGCTGGCGAAACTTGAAGCCGGTGAGAACGTCGTTCATCGCGCGACGCTCAACCGGATCGAAATGGTCGGTGCGATCCGGGCCGTCAAGCATTGCCTGCAATGCCACGAGGTCGAACGCGGAGCGCTGCTCGGCGCATTCAGCTATTCGCTATTTCGCGATCCGCCGGTGGATGCGTCGAACGAGGAAGAAATCTCGGTGCGGTGAACGTCTAAAAAAACACCGCGAACCCGCAGCCCCAGGTCAGGTTTTTTTCGAAGGGGGAGCACTGCGCGAGGCGATCTTGCGACGCTCCTCGAGAAGCGCGATACTTGAGAAGTCCTTTCCCACCCGCACGCAGGACTTGGCGATGGCTCTCTCGTTGGATTCGACACCTTGGACGGTCGCGGACTTGAGCCGCCGATTCGGTGCGATGCCTTTGTGGCGCTTTTGTTTCGACCCGCCCCCCGGAGCCGCCACCGAGGACGACGTGGAACGCTTCGACGTCCATCACGATCTGCACTACGAGCTGATTGACGGCGTCCTGGTGAGAAAACCGATGAGCAGTTTCGAATCGCTCCTGAGCATGCGGCTGGTAACGATTCTGAACCTGTTTGTGTTGCCGCGAAAATTGGGATGGATTCTGGGTGAAGCCGGCATGCTGCGGTTGTGGCCTGGGCGCATTCGCATTCCCGACGTGAGTTACATCTCCCGCGCTCAGACGGTCGATGGAAATTACCCGCGCAACCAACCGATCGCGGACCTGTTCCCGGATCTGGCCATCGAAGTTCTCAGCCCTTCCAATACCTCGGAAGAAATGGACGAGAAACTGAGCGACTACTTCCAATCCGGGACGAGGCTGGTTTGGATCATCGATCCCGTAACCAAAACCGCGGAGGTGTGGACCGCCGTCGATCAGCAGACCGCTATTCCGGCCGAGGGATTGCTCACTGGCGAACCTGTGCTTCCCGGATTGAGCATTCCGCTCGCAAAAGTCTTCGATATCGACGGGGAATTGTAGAGTTCCCGTCGCGGTCCCCTGCTGGAAGACGGCGTGCTGATCGAATGTGCCGCGAAGCGCCAGCGACTATCACGCCACAGCGAGCAACTCCTCAATCGGCTCGCCTGTTTGCAAAATCGGCATCGGGCGGCCGGCGAAGTCGGGGAAGGCGTGGTGCTGGTCGATGCCCAGATGGCGGTAGACCGTCGACCACAGGTCGTTCGGCACGAGCGGTTTGTCCTTCGGATATTCGCCCTTGGAGTTCGTTGAACCGATGATCTGGCCGGTCCGCATGCCGCCGCCGAACGTGATGAGCGACATCGAGCTCGGCCAATGGTCGCGGCCGGGCTGTTTGACGCCGGTCTGCGTGCCGACCTGGTTTTCGATCCGCGGCGTGCGGCCGAATTCCCCGGTGACGATGACCATCGTCCGACGGTCGAGGCCGCGCTGGTAGAGGTCTTCGACCAGCGCCGTCACGCATTGATCGTAGATCGGGAAGCGAACCTGGGCGTCGTCGTACAGGTGGCAGTTGACGGCGTGCGAGTCCCAGTTGTAGACGCCCTGCTTGAGAAACGGCACGCCCGATTGATACGGGTTTTCCAGCACGACGGTGACGAACGTCGAACCGGCTTCCACGAGGCGGCGGGCCATCAGCAGCCGCTGTCCCCAGGCGTGCATGCCGTACCGCTCGCGCAACTGCGGCGGTTCCAAGTTGAGGTCGAACGCCTTCTTCGCCTTGTCGCTGGTGAGGATTCCCAGCGCTCGCGCGTGGAACTGGTCGATGGCTCCCATTGTTCCGCGTTGGTCGGCTTCGCGACGGAACTTGTCGAACTGATTCAACAGGCTCGCCCGGTCGTCGAGCCGGCCGGCGATGTCGACTTGCGGCGCGATGTTCGGCACCACGAAGCGATTCGACGAGGGATCGCCCGGCACGGCGTAGGGATCGTACGAGGGGCCGAGATATGCCGAGCCCATCGCGAAGACGTCGACGCCGTCGCGGCCGCCGTCGCAGATGTTGCAGTAGTTCGGCACGCCGACCGAGCGATGCTCGAACATCTTTGCCACGACCGACCCGACGGCGGGCGAATCGTTGACGGTGTCGACCGGCGTCTTCGGTTCGCGGCCCGTCATAAACCGCTTGTGGCCGCCGCCGTGATCGGCGAACGAATGCGAGATCGAGCGGACGACGTTGTAGTTCTGCGCCAGCTTGGCGTGCAGCGGCATCAGCTCGCAGACGTCGAGTCCCGGCACGGTGGTGTTGATCGGACGGAGCGGCCCGCGATACTCGATGGGAGCATCGGGCTTCATGTCGTACATGTCCATGTGCGGCGGACCGCCGGGCAGCCACACGAAGATGACCGACGTGTCGGGCGACGAGGCCCCGGTGACATCCGCAACGGCCTGGCGACGTCGGAATAGCTCCGGCAGCGTCAACCCGCCGAGACCGAGAGCGCCGAGCCGCAAGAACTCACGCCGGGCCACCGGCCCGCGACAGACACCCGTCATGGAAGACTCCTTGCGCAGACTGTGCAATCCGCGTAAGCCAATCTTGCTCACACAACTGTATTATCGACGTCCCGGTGCTCGTATGTCAACCGTTGTTGATGTGTCGGCATCTTTGGATGCCTCGCACGCGATCAGCGAGTGAATTCTCCTACTCGCCGTTATTTGCCGGCACGTCGATGTCCGCGCCGAATTCATCCGCAACCTCTTTTACAGGAATATCTTGTGAAACGAGATTCGTTGCAGGAATCGGGCCGGGTTCGGGCGGCGGGAGCGGTTCGGGGTTGGGGGTGGGCGTCGGCTCGGGGGCCGGGCGCGGGACCGGAATGGTGGGGTTGTCCTGGTCGATTTCGGGGATTCTCCACCCGGCGGGGAGCGGCTTCTTCTCGACCGGGAGCGGCGTCAGGCGTTCTGCTCGACGCAGCAGGCGGGAATCCGCCGTCAACTGCATGACGACGCCCCCTTCCCGGCACAAACACAGCGGCGACGCCACATCGCCCAACAACCGCCGCTGACTGCCGCACGCTGGACAACTCCACAACCGCCGCACATCGAGATCGAGTCGAATTCCAGGTCCGCGCATAGAGGTCCAGTCAAATTCGTGCAACAAGAGTAGGACACGAAGACATTGTAGCGAATTTCCAAAGCCGCGGATGGCATCCGCGGTCTTCTGAACGACGCCGACCAAGAAAGTCCGCGCTTGCCAACCGCGGCTTTGCGACTCACGTCAGTCCCGGGATCGGGTCGCCGTGGTAGACATGGTGCGGGCGTTGCAGGCGGTCTTTCCAGACGACCGTCGACGGCAGGCCGAGCGCCTCGTAGATCGTCGCGGCCATGTTCTCCGGCTGTTGCGGATCGGCGATGGGATAGCCGCCGATTTTGTCCGACGCGCCGATCACCGTGCCTCCTTTGACGCCGCCGCCGGCGAAGAAGACCGATTGCACGGCGCCCCAGTGATCGCGGCCAGGCAAGTTCGATTTCGCACCGGGGAACGTGAAGGCTTTCGGCGTGCGGCCGAATTCTCCCGCCATCACGATCAATACGTCGTCGAACAGGCCCCGCGCGATCAAGTCATCGATCAACGCCGACAACGCCCGATCGGTCGGCGGGAACAGGTAGTTCTTCAGATTCGGGAACATCTTCTCGTGAGTGTCCCACGTCTCGTTGTTGCCGAGATTCACCTGCACGAGGCTCACGCCGGCTTCGACGAGTTGCCGGGCCATCAAAAGCGACCAGCCGAACGAATTGCGGCCATAACGGTCCTGCTCATCGTTCGGCGCGGCATGGACATCCAGTGCCCGATGCACGCCGCCGTTGGTGAGCAACGCGACCGCGTCTTGCCGCAGACGATCGAATTCCCGCGTCTGTGCCGCGGCGTCGAGCGCCCGCCGTTGCTGATCAATCGTTTCCAAAAGGACGCGGCGGTGCTCGAACCGGCTCGGCAAGACTTCGTGCGGCAGTTCGAGCCGCGGCGACTCGAAGACGTAATCGGGCAGCGTCACCGCGCCGTCCCACCGCTGGAACGCGTATTCCGGCAAGGCGCCGTGGATGTACGTCGTGTCTTTGAAGCGGCTGGCTTCGATGAACCACGGATCGTGTTTCCAACCCATCTGCCCGGCAAACTGGCCGGGAATCGTGCGGCCCGTCACATGGACGAGTTTTTCCGGCAACACCGCGGCCGGCGGCAGATTGTTCTGTGGCGGAACGACCCCCTGCACGACCGACGGGAACGACGGAAAATCGTGCGGCGTCGGCTTGTTGCCGTCGAAGCCGATCGGCGTTTCCGAGCGGCCGGTGAGCATCACGTGATGCCCGGTCGAGTGGTCGTTGTACGGATGAGTAAGCGAGCGGACAACCGCCCAGTGCCGGCTCCGTTCGGCGAGCAGCGGTAGATGTTCGCTGATAAACAGCCCCGGCGTCCGCGTCGCGATCGGCGAAAACTCGCCGCGGATAGAATCGGGCGCGTCGGGCTTCGGGTCGAAGCTCTCGTGTTGCGTGAGGCCGCCGGAGAGAAAAATATAGATGACGGCCTTGTGCTTCACCGGCAGCGCGGCCCCGTTCTCCGCCGCCAGCGACCGCAGCCCGGCGACATGATTCATGCCCAGCCCGAGCAGGCCAATGCTGCCGGACTGAATCGCCACCCGCCGCGCGACTCGTTCATGCTTCCAAGGCGCGGTGTTGAGATGCGGAGTCATCGGGCCAATCCTCTCGCAGAGACTGCAATCAACAAGTGTTGATACGAGATGCAGCCGGGGAAGTCAATTGGAAAGGAATGCTCAGGGAGTCTCGGACCTCAATTGCCGTAGAAGATTCCGCCTATTTCTTGATCCGTGCCAAGCTTTCCTTCGCGAATCGCGTCGGCGAGGCGTCGGGATGTCCGCCGGCCAACTGCTCCAGCACGTTCCACGCTTCGAGGTTGTTGATCTGTTCCAGGACCGCGATGCAGCGCGTAGCCCGCGTCCAGGCCATTTTGCGGTTCCATCCGCCGATGCGATCGATCCGGTGTTCCGCCCACCACGACACCCGGCCGTCGAAGAAGTTGAACCCCTCTTCTCCAACGTTCCGAATGCTTACAGTCTTCCCGGCCAACGAGTCCGGCGGACTTTGGCTGCACAATTCGACGAGCCGCGTGCGGGCCGGAGTTTCGACGATCTCTTCCATCAAGGTCTCAAGATCGATCGCCAGACGCGGGTCGAGATAGTCGAGTTTTTCCCAAGCCGGCTTCCAGACCGTCTCGTCGTCGTCGCCCAACTCCTCCAGCAAGAGACGGCAATCGTCCTCCGTCAGTTCGAGCGGCGGAAATTTCCGCTTGAGAAACGGCACCGCATCGCCGGCATGCCGATAGAGTTGGATGACTGCGTTCGCGGCGGCAGGGTCGTCGCCGTACAGATCAGACCACAACGCGTCTAACTCCGCCGGCGTGATTTCCGCTGGATGGGCGCGGTCATCGGCTTGCGAACGCGCCGCCATTTCCCACGGAATCAACACGCCGAGCGCCCGCAGCGGCGCAAACAGAGTGAAACGCCGGTTGACAACGAGAGGCCGCGTCATACTCGGTTCCTCACGACTCCAATTCGTCGATCAACGCTTGCGCCTTCTCCGCCGCTTCGGTGTCGGGCTTGTCTTTGACGAGCTTCTTCAGTGTGGCGAGCGCCTTTTTCTTCTGGGCGGCGCTGCCCGACTGTTTCTTCGCCGCTTCGAACGTCTTCATCGCGGCGAGCTCCACTTTCACGCCGGCGTCGGATTGCAGTTCCTTTTTGCGGGCCTCGACGTTCGACGGCAATTCGTAGCCTTTGAACTTCTCCGCCAGTTCCGCGTAGGCGCTGTAGGCCGGCCACTTCTCGCCGGCGTCGTAGGCCGCGTCCGCCGCCGCCGCTTTTTCCTCGATCAGCGGCGTGATGTACGCCATCATTGCCTCCGCCCCGGTCTTCAGTTCGTCCTTGGAGGCCTTGAGCGCCTTCTTGAGCGCCGGCGCCGCCGCCGCATACATCTGAAACTCGACCTGGTACCACGTTTGCCGCAGCGCTTCGGGCACCGATTTCGGATCGAGATTCCACTTCGCAAATTTCAAGGCGTCCTGCACCGAGTCCTGCGGCGCCTGCCACGAGCCGGGACCGATCGTGCCGTTCGGGTTGATGACGGCGACTTGCATGCCGTTGTCCGGCGTGACCTTCTCGATCGGAAACTTCTTCGCGAACGAACGGTCGGGATCGATGATCACGGGCCAGGTGAGGTTCACCTGCTGCGCATACTGCTCGATGACTTGCCGCTGCGCGCCGGAGTTCACCGCGATGAACAGCACCGGCTGGTCCTCGTGCTCTTTCGCGATGCCGAGGATCTCCGTCCATCGCTGCGCGCATTCCGGATCCTGCTCGTTGAAGAAGTAGAGGAAGACCCCCTTCCCTTCGATCTGCTTCAACGTCAGCGGCGGCGAGTTCAGCCATTGCTGGGCGCTCTGTGGAAACTCGACGCCCTCCGCCGCCCCGGCGGCCGCCAGCATTCCCCCCAAGACGCACAACCATCGGCCCACACGGCCCGGCACATGGCAACGACTCATGACAAACTCCTGCAAGGAGGCGACGGACCTTTGGGAAACTACTCCCGGCGCGATTCGAACGCACGACCTACGGTTTAGGAAACCGTCGCTCTATCCAGCTGAGCTACGGGAGCAAATATTTTGTGTGTATAGAGTTACGAAACTAACGTTGGGTCCACTTTTTTCGGCACTGACACCCGATTTGACACCCGACGGGTGTCACTGAAGACGATTTTCCTGTACACTATGGCGGACATCGTTGGATTCGTGGAACGAAGATCGTAGGTTCTGGTTCGTTGGTCCGCGACCTTCCCGGAAAAGGGATGACACATGCCCCAGTCTACCCGTTCACGAACGTTGAACAAGCCCGCAAAACCACACCGTGACTTTCCTCTCTTCCCGCATGCCACCAAGCGCTGGGCCAAAAAAGTCCGCGGCAAGTTCCATTTCTTTGGTCCATGGCGCGATCCACAGGCAGCGCTCGAGGAATGGCTTCGCGTCAAAGACGATCTTCTCGCGGGTCGCGAGCCGCGTCCGAAGATTGATCCGGACAGCGTAACCGTTGAAGCAGTCGTGAACTCGTTCCTGGCGCAAAAGGAACTTCTCCGCGACAGCGGCGAGATTACATGCCGAACCTTCGATGAATTGCTCGCCACAGGCAAACGGATTGCAACGGCGTTTGGGAATACGCGAGTCGTTTCTGATCTTCGTCCCGAAGATTTTGCATCGCTCCGCGCCTCCCTGGCAAAGACGCGTGGCGCAGTGACATTGGGAAATGAAATCCAGCGCGTGCGGTCGTTTTTCCGCTGGGCTTACGAAGACGGGTTAATCGACCAGCCGATGCGGTTCGGAAGGTTCTTTAAGAAGCCCTCGGCCAAGACGGTGCGGTTGGAACAGGCCAAGATTGGCCCTCGCGATCTCAAGGCGGATGAAATCCAACAAGTCTTCGCGAAAGCGAACGTTCCGCTGAAAGCCATGATCCTGTTGGGCGTGAACTGCGGCCTGGGAAATCACGACGTGGCCCAGCTGCCGCGGTCGGCGCTGGATTTGAAGTCGGGTTGGCTGATCTATCCGCGGCCCAAGACCGGCGTGCCGCGTCGGGCTAAACTTTGGCCGGAAACAATCGCCGCTCTGGAGACCGTCCTCGGCAAGCGGCCCCAGCCGAAGGATCCCGAAGACGCCGACTTGGTCTTCATCACGAAGATGGGACACGGGTGGTCCAAGACCAAGGCCGGCAACAACCCCGTCAGCTTCATGTTCAAGAAGCTGCTGAAGGCGTGCGATCTCTATCGCCCTCGAGTCGGTTTCTATTCGCTACGGAGGACCTTCGAAACGGTCGCCGGCGAAACACTAGACCAACCGGTTGTCGACTTGGTCATGGGCCACATCCCGCATGCGAACGACATGGCTGCTCGTTATCGGCAGCGGATCAATGATGACCGGTTAGAACGAGTCGCTGAACACGTCAGAGAGTGGATCTTTCACGAGTAGACCCGCATTTTCCGTGAATGCGAAGTGTCGAACACGGATCTGGTGTGGACGAAACCTCGATCGCACGGTGTCTGGGGCTAGCACTTCGCACGCGAGTGCGTCAGGATCTTGGGTAAAGGCGCCCCATCCAGGGATAACTCCGCCGGAAATCAATCTCCACGTCTGGAGGCACACGCCATGTTCGCACGCCGACATTGGATGATCGTGTCCGCACTGCTTGTTTCCAACATTCTTGGCGCCGATTTCGTCGCCGGACAGCACAAGTTCGGAACGCGGCAGTTTTACGGCGGCTGGCAAAAGCACCAACAGCATGGCTATCACTTTCGCCCTTATTTCTACAAGCCGACTCCATCCTTCAACGGCTTCAAACACCATTTCGTCATTCACCACAAGTCGCGGCCCGAACACCTCTTTTTCTTCAACCCATACAAGAAACAGTTCTGGGGACGATGTTCGGTGTCTCGCGAAGACGGCGTTGGCAAGTATTCGCTGTTACCTCCCTCGCTTCGGAAAAGCGTGCTGAAAGACATCAAGGAGTCCGATTTCCCCGAACCGAGCGAGGTACCGCCCATCCCAGAATCAACCGATGGCGAGCCGCTCGACCTTCCGCCGGACGATCTCCCGGACGACTCGGATTTGCCAGGCAAGGACTGACGCGCGAGAGAAACGGCGAATAGTCAGATGTCCGAGCCAACTCGCCAAGAAATCGAAAGCCTCCACGGGCCCGTGATCCTGGAATTCGGTGCCAGTTGGTGCCCGCACTGCCACGCGATTCAGTCGTTTCTGTCCGGTATGCTCGTCCAACATCCGGAAGTGCAACACATCCGAGTCGAAGATGGTCCGGGGCGGCCACTGGGACGATCGTTCCGGGTGAAGTTCTGGCCGACACTGGTGTTTCTCCGAGACGGGGTCGTAGTCAGCCAGATGGCTCGTCCCTCGTCGGAAGAGATCGCACGGGGGTTCGGCGCGGTGTTGGACCGGTCTTGACTCTGGTTCACTCTACGATGTGGTCCGAACGGCCAATACTTCGTGGCTAATTGTCGCTGTGTCGGGTGAAGCGCCACCGAATGCAACTGCGTCCCAGGCAGTTTGACACGAACTCCGCCTACGAATAGACTCCCGTTGATGCATCGGGTGATAACTCGCTGGTTCCGAAAGTCGCTGCCATGCTTACCATGCTGGGAAGCCCGCGTCGCTGCTGCGATGGCATCACTCGGCGGGAAACACTGACAGCCGGCAGTCTCGCAATCCTCGGCGGACTCGGTCTGCCCGGAGTCGCGCCCTCGGCCGAATTGCCGCCGCCGCAACTCAACGGAAAAGCCAAGAACGTCATCCTGCTCTATCTGCTCGGCGGCGCGGCGACCCAGGATATGGTCGATCTCAAGCCCGAAGCGCCGGCGGAAATCCGTGGGGAATTCTTGCCAATTGACACGGACGTTCCCGGCATCCAGATTTGCGAACATCTGCCGCGAATGGCGCGCTGGCTGCACAAGATGGCCATTGTCCGGTCCGTCAATCACACCGCCGGGGCTCACAACTGCCTACCGAGTTACACGGGCCTCGAGAAGAATGTCGACACCAACAGTATCAGCCCCAGCTATCCGCCGGGGATGGGTTCGGTGGTGTCCTACCTGAATCGAAGCGCCTCGCAGATTCCGCCGTATGTGTATTTGCCAGCCTATCTGGGCTGGGGGCAATTGGTGCGTCGTCCCGGCCCTTACGCGGGGTTCCTGGGGGAACGGTACGACCCCCTGTTTTCGCAGTGCAATCCCCATGTCGATCAGCCACCGGAAGTGCGGGATTATCCGCAAGTGCTGCGCGGCACGCCGGTCTTAAGTGACAGCGAATTACGAGAAGGAATCACCATCGATCGGCTCGACAGTCGCCGGACTCTGCTCAGCCAATTGGACGCGGAGTTTCGCCGCGCGGAACAAGACGCCGCAGCGACTGGCTATAGCCGCTTGCAACAACATGGCTTTGAAATGTTGACCTCGTCCAAGCTCAAAACCGCTTTCGAAGTCAGCCGCGAGGAACCACAGTTACGGCAGCGATATGGCGAATACCTGTTCGGCACGAGCACGCTGATTGCGCGGCGGCTGCTCGAATGCGGAGTGCGATTCGTGAATGTGACCTGGGATTGTTATTGGGAGCGGTTCCAGTTGCAGAATGCGTCTTGGGATACGCATTGGCGGAACTTTGGCATCATGCGGGAATACAATCTGCCGTGGTTCGATCTGACGTTTACGGCGTTGATGGAAGACTTGCAAAACCGGGGCATGCTCGACGAAACGCTGGTCGTAGTGCTCAGCGAAATGGGCCGCGGACCCAGGATCAATAAGGATGCCGGGCGGGAACACTGGACACACTGCTATTCTGTCATGTTCGCCGGCGCGGGCATTCGGGGCGGCACGGTGTACGGCGCGTCCGATGCCCAGGCGGCCTTTGTCAAAGACAAGCCGGCGAGCACTGGCGATGTTTGCGCCACGGTTTATCAATGTCTGGGGATTGATGTTGCCACCACCACGATTCCCGATGCGATCGGACGTCCGCATTTTCTAGCCTCCGGCGGCCAGCCGATTCGCGAACTGCTGGTTTGATCCAGTCGATTCCCAATCGCTTCATTCACCCAGGAAAATCGACAGACGGAAACCTTATTCCTGCTAATTCAGCGGGTCCCACGCAGTTCGCCACCAGCTCGCACTCTTTGACAACACCGGCAACCGGGTTCTCGCGTCGCTGAAATGGCCAGCCAGATGGCTCGCCCATCGTCCGAGGAGATCACAGGGAAATTCGGCGCGGTATCGGACCCGTCATGATCGTAGCCACGGCCGAGTGCGATAGGCCAAGTTGGTGAAATCCAGCTGCTGGAAAGCTCAGCGGTCGAGTGTTACGCTCACCGGCATCACCGGAAAACTGTCAAATCAAACACTTCGCTTAACAGATGGTATCCGCCACATTTCACTGACAGGAATGAACCGATGTCCCAACCATTGAAATGGCGGCCAAGCTTATGGTTTCTGGGAGTGATTTGGCTCGTCGCACAACCTGCAGCCGTGGCAGAGGATATTTCCGCCGAAGTGGCCAGATACCTCGACCAGGGTGATCTCGCCGCGGCTGGAAAAACTCTCCGCGATCGCCTTTCCGACGATCCCAACCATGATCAGGCTCGCTTTGCGCTGGGGGTCGTCGAGGTATTGTCGGCGATTGAGAAGTTGGGACAGGATCAATACCGCTTCGGCGCGCTGAGTGACGCGGCACAGAACATCCCCGTGTTACGGGTGCCGATTCCGGTCAATCCGAAGCCGGAAGAAGTAGCCTACCAACAGGTCCGCGACATCTTCCAGGAGTTTCAGACGCGTCTTGTTCGGGCTGAAGCCGAATTAGCCAAGGTCGACATGGATAGCGAAGTCCAATTGCCGCTGGACCTCGCGTCGATCCGTCTCGACCTGACGGGTGACGGTCAATCGGATGAAAAGGAGACATTTCTGCAGATTTTCGGAGTGGCAAACCGGCGTCAGCCGAATGCGGAAGCGCAGGATATGCGAGTAGTACTCGATGCGGGTGACGTCCCCTGGCTTCGTGGCTATTGCCATTTCCTGATGTCATTTTGCGATTTGGTCCTGGCATACGACCACCAGCGGCTCTTTGATCATTGCGGACAACTGATCTATCCCCGGCATATTCCTTCTGAAAAACGCGCGGGTGACCTTGATCTTCCGGAGAGGCGTGACGCCCAAGATCGGAGGTTCGACGTGCAAATTGTGGATTTCATAGCGGCGATACATCTCGTCAATTTGCCGCTGAAAGAACCCGAAAGGCTCGAAGCCGCCCGCCAACACCTGCTGGAGATGATTCGAACATCGCGGCAGTCCTGGGAATTGATCTTGAAGGAAACTGACAACGACCGCGAATGGTTGCCGAATCCAAAACAGACGGGGATACTCCGCGTTCCCGTTACCCAGCAGGTGATCGATGGCTGGCACGGCGTTTTGGCTGAGATGGAGGACCTGCTCGAAGGTCGGAAACTCGTTCCCTTCTGGCGCGACTACTATGGCATTTTCGGACCTGGCCGGAATGTTCCCGCCGAGGGACGAGGCGTCAATCTCAAGCTCTTCTTTCAAGAGCCACGAGCATTTGATCTCATCCTCGCGATCCAAGGCACCGGAATGTTGCCCTTCGTGGAACAAGGAAAGCTGTCGCGACCGGAAACCTGGAACAATCTGAGTCGAGTCTTTCAGGGACGGTTCTTTGGCTTTGCGGTGTGGTTCAATTGAACGTCGCGTACAACGCCAGCGCCCATCCTTGTGGGTTGAATTCTCGCTCTCCAAATAAAAATGGGGGTTGCTACTCTGGATGACAACAGCCCTATCGACGCGGAGGGAAGATCACGAGAGGATGTGGTGCTACTGGAAGCAGCCGTCTCACGCCTTTTGCATCAAATCCCTGAAACTCTTCAACCGTTTCAGCCTGATCAGCTGTCCGCAGTAGATCAAAAGGCGTTGCTACTTCTGACCGCCGCTGGTCTCGTCGAACGTCAGATTACAGCTCAGGTCAGGTCTTTGGTGCACCCCTTCTCTGCCGAAGTAGTGCTTGTGTTGACGGGAGACCTGGGGTTCGAGCAGGCTCTGGATTCCGTGTTAGCAGAAATGTGGAACGAAGCACGGGATCAGTTCAAAGAGTGGTTCAAATCGGATTTGCGCAACAGCTCGCCTGTGCGATTCGAGTCGCTCAGCGATTCATGGAAGTTGACCGAAGATGGTGTCACTGCCCGTGGTGACTTAGATGGTCCTGCAATTGATCGCGTTGGGGTTTTCAGATTCGTGTTAAAACTCGGCATTATGGCGTTTCGGCCCAGCACTCATGGATCAGGCCACCTGAAACGCATGACGCGACTGACCACTTCAACGTCGAACCCATCCGAGGTGTCGGTTGCCAATTGGGATTCCGGGTCGATCGCAATCGCTCAGCAACTTGAAGCGTTGTTCGTTAAATTGGGATTGAAAGCGGTGTCGTCAAGCAGCGCGCCCGAGGAACCGGTGTCTCCCGTTGTACCTGTGGAGCCCTCGCAGCCGTCGCCACGTCCTCGTAGCGATGTACCAGACCAGGATGAACTTGAAGCCGCTCGGATCGCCTGTCGCAAAAATCCGAAGATTACGCGGGATGAACTACGAGATCAGCTAAAAGTCAGCGCGGCGACTGCAAGCAACCTGCTATCCACCATGCGCAGCGAAGGTCTCGCCACCAGCCGCAGCCGCAAAAAGCCTCCGTCCAATTGAGCTGATTCCTTTCCATTTCGTACCGCTATCGTTCCCTTCGTTCCCGCGGAACGATAGCGACCTGATTGATCGTGACGACGGAAAACTTCTCGTGTTAGATGGCAGAACATGCTGATGTTCGCCTTCTAATGCGAGGAGTCTTCATGCCGGTTGCAAGTCTTTGCATCACGCTTCAGGACGCAATCACTCTCTCCCAAGCCGCCGACTTCGCTCCGGGAAAGCCTCATACCGCCACCGTTTGGCGGTGGGCCACTCGCGGCGTTCGTGGTGTCCGACTCCAAACTTGGACAGTCGGTGGGCGTCGTTTCACCACCATCGACGCACTGGACCAGTTCATTCAATCGCTGAACGCGGCTGGTGGCGTCCCTCCTATGGACGACTTAGTGGCCGCGGAGTGTGGACGTGCCTGACGCCGGCCGCTATCTGACTCCGCCGCAAATCGCCGACCGGCTTGCCTGCAAGCCGGAAACGGTCATCGGCTGGATTCGGACCGGCGAATTGGCGGCGATCAATCTGGCGAGGCCGGGGTGCATCAAGCCGCGCTATCGCGTCAGCCCGCAGGCGTTGGCGGACTTCGAACTGCGACGAAGCGTCGTGCCACGGGCGCAGCCGTCGAGTGCAAGACGCAGGCATTCCACAGCAATCAAGCGTTATGTCTAAGGATGACAGCGGATAAAATCATGGCACAGCTTCCGGCAGTCAACGACCCCGACGCATTGATCGCCGAATCCCTGGCGTTCTTTGAGCTGATCTTCTCCCACGAAGACGTGGTACTGATTCGTCCCGTGGCGACTTGGACGGAGAATCAGCGGAAGCACTCGAAGGTCGATTTCAAAGGAACGCGCCATCTGATGGTCAACGTCACGGAGGGGGCATCCACCTCGGACACGACCAGGGAGTTCTTCCGTGCGATAGCCCGCCGCGCCGAACGCGAAATGACAAATACGTTCTTCGGCGTTTGCCCACGTTTCGGCGGAAAAGGCCAGTTCGACCGAGCCTGGCAGATTCGTAAAGTCCGCGTGCTGTGGGCCGATGTGGACCAAGCCACAGTCGAAGAAGCGTGTCAGCGCGTGGAAAAAGCAGGGCTGCCAAAAGCGTCGATAACTGTCAGTTCGGGGCATGGCGTTCACCTGTATTGGGTGTTGCAGGAGCCATTGCTGATCGACGACTGCGGGCCGCCGCCGGCGATCGAACATGAGTGGATCGAATTGCACGGCCGAAAGCGGCGGATCGAGTTTTTCCTCGATGGCGACGGCGAGCGCGTAAATCTACACGATCCTGTCACCAGCAAAGCCATCCAACGCAATGAACAGCCGCTCTCGCCCCGGGCGCTAGAAGTTCAAGACGCACTTCAAGGCATCGCCACGAAAATTGGGGGTGACCACACGTTCGATTTGTCGCGTCTCCTTCGAGTGCCAGGGACATTCAATCGAAAGGATCAAAAGAACGGGCGCGAACCAAGTCTCTGCCGGATGGTCGAACAGACCGGCACCAAATACTCATTCGACCATTTTCGACAATTTGCCGAGTCGTCACCGGGGCGTGCTAAACGACTGCAGGTCGCCGCGGTATCGCTGCCAGCGCGGAAGAGGATGAGCAGTAAGCGCGTCGACCGCTTGAGTGATCTGATCACAGCTTGCCGCGTGGCGCCGGTTAGCGAGAGGTCGGAAGTTGACTACCGGTTGTGCTGCTGGTGCGTCGAACACGGACTGACGGCAACAGAGATCTTGCCGCAGGTCTCTTCGATTGGAAAATTCGCCGAGCGCGGTGAGGACTACTTTGATCGAACCTGGAAGAAGGCCGAAGATCAGGTCCGCGCCAAGATCCTCGCCAAAGCCGAGCGAGCAATGGGAACCCAGCGTTCCTCAACTGAACGTGAATCGGATACGGCGGCTGGCGACCGCATCGAAATTATGCTCACCACGCGAGAGCACGCGATCAACGACCAAGTCATCGACGCGTTGCGGGCCGACGATGATCTATTTCAGCGGGACAACGAGTTGGTCCGGGTGCTGGCGGGAGGGCCGGCGGATAAGGCAATCGATCGGCCAGAAAATGCGCCGCGAATTTCACCGCTGTCGCTGGCCACGGTCCGCGAGATCATCAGCCGGAATGTTTCTTTCTATGTGGAGATCGAGACGGAGGATGGAGTCGCAACGGCCGAAAGGCATGTCCCCGAATGGTGTAGTCGGGCGGTACACGCACGCGGTGAATGGCTCGGGATCCGCTATCTCCGAGGAATCGTCAATCATCCGGTCATCCGCCCCGATGGATCGATTTTATTGCAACCTGGATACGACTTTCAGACACAACTTTGTCTGTTCTGGCCGTGGGAGCCAATAGTCATCGGTCCGGAACCGTCGCATGCGAACGCCATCGCAGCGGTCGCTCGAATTTCGCATCTCGTTGCGGACTTCCCCTTTGAAACACCCGCCCATCACTCGGCATGGTTGGCATTTTTGTTGACGCCGCTGGCCCGCTTCGCGTTTCCGCACACGATTACCTGCCCGTTCTTTCTGATTGACGCCAACGTGGCCGGTTCGGGCAAAAGCAAGCTCGCTGACCTCGTCGGCCTGATCAACTGCGGGTTCGAATTACCGCGAATGATTCTGCCTCGGGAAGATGATGAACTGCGGAAGTCCATGCTGGCGATCGCGCGGGCCGGCGACGAGCTCGTGTTGCTCGATAACGTCACAGGAGAATTAGGCGGTCAGACGCTTGATGCGACGATGACCGGAACGCGATTCAAAGGTCGGATATTGGGCCAGAGCCGTGATGTCGAAGTCAGCCTGAATACCACGTTTTGCGCGACGTCGAACAATGCGTCGATTGTGGGCGATTTGTGCCGTCGGACCATCCCCATTCGGCTGGCCAGCCCTCTGGAACGGCCCGAAGAGCGCGACGATTTCCAGATCCCCAATCTTCTACAGCACGTCCGAACGCACCGCCCCGCTCTGCTGGCGGATGCCCTAACCATTCTTCGTGCGTTCCATGTCGCGGGCAGACCACAGATCCCCTTGCCGTCAATGGGCAGCTTTGAGGAATGGTCCGACTTCGTCCGACAGGCCGTCGTCTGGTGCGGGTTGCAAGATCCGTGGGAAACCCGGATCGAGTTTACGCAACGCTCCGACACTGCGGCCCAAACATTGGGCGAGATTCTGAAGTACTGGAAACTCGCCAATTCCTCGGCGCGGGGCATGACGGCTCAAGAGGCGATTCTAGCCATCCAGGCCGACCCACAGATGCACGCGGGGCTTCACTCCGCGATCTGCGATTTGTGCAGCTGCAAGCCCAATGAATTACCAACCAACAAGACGCTGGGCAAACGCTTGGCGTCGCTGCGCGATCGCGTCTTTCATGGGGAACGGCTCGTCGGAAAACCCAATCGGGATGGGACCACAGTCTGGAGGGTCGAAAAGGCCATGCCCATCGACGTGCGGGGTTTGCGGACTGTTGCGGGGTTTCCCATAGCCGTCACGCGGGAGGAACTGGTGTTAGGGCCTGTCCAAGACACGTATTCTCCGAAATCGCACGGCGAGCAGTTGCCAGAAACACCGCAAAACCCAGCAAAACCCGCAGCAGGGGTCTATCTGCGAAACGGAGCGGATGCCGATCATCCGCGCCTTGTGCGCGCAGACGCGCCAGAGCTACCTCCGTGGC
Organism: uncultured Planctomycetaceae bacterium; assembly: GCA_964504645.1. Classification (GTDB taxonomy): domain Bacteria; phylum Planctomycetota; class Planctomycetia; order Planctomycetales; family Planctomycetaceae; genus CAZDGB01. Next base: position 25,188 of record CAZDGB010000035.1, read on the forward strand.
TGAATCGGCCGAACTCCGTAGCCGTGGCCGAAAGGCCGCCGTGAAAATTTCATGGTTCCTTCCTGGGCCTTTTTTTCGTGAGACGACGGTCGGGAACCGCACAATACAGGGCAGAGTTTGTTTCAGCTGTCCGGTTTTTCAAAGCACGCTGCTGAAACAGGTTGCGGCGAAAACCGGACAGGACCGGACAGCAGGGATGAGGTGACGAAAATGGCGACCCGGGCGGGGACGAAGCAGCGAAGCACCGATGAAGCCCGCGGGCTGGTGTGCGACGGTTGTGGCGGGCGGAAATGGCGCGTCGTTTACACCCGTGGCCGGCTGGACCAGGTGGTGCAGCGGCGGCGGGAGTGCAAGGGGTGCGGAAGGCGCATTACCACTTGGGAACGAAAGACTTTTCAATGACGAAGTTCTCCAGTGTTCTCCTTCATCATCTTGAATCAATCTGTGCATAATGTGGACATTCGAAATCTTATCGGCTTTTGTTTTGTGAAGGTGTTCAAAGATGCAATCCGTGAACGCCCCGCTTCCGCGGCAGCAATCGTCGACGCTTGTCATCGGAATGGCCGGCCGAATTGGAAGCGGTGTGTCTTTCGTGCGAGATAAACTCCTACAGAGTCTGAGAACGTTCGCTTACGACGTAGACATTGTTGACGTCACCGCGTTGATTGAGCAGTTCGAGAATCAGCTGGAACAGCAAGATCTTGAGGGCATCGACCAAGATTTGCAGAGTTGCGACATAGTTTCTGGTAATGAAGCGGGCAAGCGAGTCAGAAAGTTTCAACTCGTCGGGAATGCCCTCCGACGAAAGTATGGAAATGAGGTTCTCGCGGCGCTCGCCGTAACGGATTTCATTCGGCCCGATATCGAAGAAGGCTCGGAGAACATGAGACGCAAGGCTTATGTTGTCGACAGCCTCAAACACCCGGAAGAAGTTCGGCTTCTTCGCAACATTTTCGGCAACTTATTCTGGATGGTCGGAGTCGTCTCGAGCGACCTGTCGCGATTCAATCGCCTTAAGCAGAAGAAAGAATTTACGGAGGGGATGTTCAACTATTTGTCCGAGGAAGACGCTGAGGGGGACGACAAACGCGATACCGACAGTCTCCTGCAGAGCGGCCAAGCGACCGTTAAGACTGTGCTGGAGGCCGACTACTTCTTTGCTAATGATTTCGCAACAAAAGATGAAATTGAAGAAGAGTCAGCTCGACTCTCGCGACTGATGTTCGGAATTCAAGTCGTCTCACCGACGGAAAATGAAGTCGGCATGAACGCTGCCTATCAGGCATCACTGCGGTCAGCGTGCCTATCGCGTCAAGTCGGTGCAGCCATCGTGGCTGCCACCGGAGAGATCCTCTCAACTGGCCACAACGATGTACCGAAGTTTGGTGGCGGTCTCTATGGACCATCTCCTGCCAATCGTGATCGGCGTTGCTGGGCCTGGGGTGCCAAGTGTTACAACGATGAGGAGAAGTTGAAAATCACGCGACAAGTGGTGGATGTTCTCGTTGACGGCCGGTTGCTCGAGGCAAGCAAGAAAGCGGAAGCTGTGGAACTGCTTCGGAAATCCCGCATCAGCGGCTTAATCGAATTTACGCGAGCTGTGCATGCTGAAATGGAGGCCATGCTCTCGATCGCGCGCGTAGGTACAAGTGGAATCCTGGGATCGACACTCTATACAACGACATATCCATGCCATAACTGCGCGAAGCACATTGTTGATGCGGGCATCAAGCGAGTTGTGTATCTCGAGCCCTACGAGAAAAGCCTTGCGCGGACGCTGCATCCAGATGCAATCAACGACCCGTTGGGGGAACGAGACGACCAGAAAGTGAGCATTGACAACTACGGTGGAATTTCACCGCGGCGATTCAGTGACTTTTTCCTGCCGAAAGCTGCTCGCAAAGTCAGTGGGCGCTTTGTCGACGATGATCGAAAGCGCCACAACATACCTCCAATTCTCCGAGAGGAGGTCTCGACGATTCGAGATCGCATTCAAACGCTTCAAGCCTGGATGGACAACGGTACGTCTCAGCCAAGAGAGACCCAAGAGCCTCTGCCGATTGCTGGCAACTCGCAAGAATGACGATAGAATACGGCACAGGATCGCTTCGATCCTGTGGGCGGAGACAAGGAGTGTTCTCGTGAGTAACGAAATGCAAGAAAAGTCGCGTAATTCAGCCCAGACCACAACGGTTCGCACGGTCCTTCACATTGGGACTCGGAAAGTGGGAGTTCCGTCCCAGACGGAAATGTACAAATCGCTGAAAGAGCGATCGCTCCAGTTGCAAAGCAAGTCTGAATCGAAGTGATCTAGAGGCTGGCGAGAGCCGTTCGTGTTATCAGCAGTTTGAAGACGGAACACTTTCGTAGGCCCTATGCGAGACGCGAGGGAGACGCGTCTTCGAGTCGGTCCGGAATCAGGCCTTCCGCAAATGCAAGCGGAGATCGGCGGCAAGTCTCGGTTGGCCAGCGGAAGCGAGGTCATCAACGAGCGGGACCAGTGATCGCTTCATCTTCCCACGGTCTTTGCTGACGTCGAGACACTGATGAATCAACTCCACGGAATCCTCGCCGCGTAGTCCGGAACCCCACGCGATGTCATTTGTCGTTTTGCCTTCTTTGGCCCACTGCACCATTCGACTCACCGATGCCCGGCAGATCCCCAGCAGTTTGTCCTCGAACGCTTCAGTGACTCGAAGTCCTTCGCGAATCGGTGCATTGCGGTCGCGGTACGGGCACTCCCCCGTGATCAACCCCTTCAGATCGATATGCAGCTGGCAGTAGGTGTCGAGCTCCTCGCGCTCGAGGAGCGTCACGAATATGTCAGCCAAGCCCAAGAACAGCCGCGTTCTTTCGTCGCTCGATGGCTCGCTATCAACGACCTGGAGAATCGCGTACAACGGAAACTGGTCGGCAAGACCCGGATTCTCTGATCCATAGGGCCATCGTCCTGCGATCGTGGCCACGAGGGCAAGCCAGGACTGGTACAATTGGCGCTTCTCTGCCTCCAGCTTGCAGACGGCGTCCTTCGCTCCAAACAGAACGCCGCGCAGCAAGCCAATTCGAGCCTGCAGATTATCGCAATCGTCCTGCAGGACCGCGTCGAGCAGGTGTTTCCGCTCTACGACGCCGGTCGGCGGCGCGGGCCGAGCTTGGAAAATAGCCGCAGCCCCCAAATGTTGTGCGACCTTAATTAAGGACTCGCTGAATTGTCCCGATTTTGCCCGATCCACGAAGACGGCCAGCTCAGGGGCAGGTTGTCCAGACGGCAACAACACAAGTTGCTCTACGGCATATTGCATGACGACGGGATCTTGCTCATTAGCCACCGTTTCGGTCAGCAGCGCCCTGAATCCGGGGAACTTACAAAAGAACCACGGACTGAACAAGGAGAAAATGGTCGCTCTTGTGAAGGACGGCCAACGCGACCACTCAGAAGTGATGGCCTCGACAAGTCGACGTTGAAGCGACTCGAACGGCTCCACAGACTCGATCGCCAGGACGGTGTCGAGAAAACGGGACACGCCGAACATGGGATCGGCAGATCCCCAAGCCAGCACGCCGTCGAGCTCTTTGTCCGCGTGGTGTTTCGGGACCGGCGCAACGAGTTGCGACAGTGACGCGTCGGAGATACTCGGCCACCACGGCGCCCATCGGTCGAGCGTCTCTTGCCACGCCTCACCCGTCAATGATGTCCCCGGCTTGAGGGGCGACTCGGCGAACTCCCGCAGCGATGCGACCGCCGTGCCGCACCAGCCTAAGAATTTTCCGAGCCAGGCGTCTCCGGTCGCTTCCGGCCTTCCCAACAAGACGTTGAGCGCGCCAAGTTGCCGCGACAATTCGCCCGAATCGGGATCGGCCGGAGCCTCGGGACCCGACGCTGGCGCGCCAGTCCCCATGGTGCGAATCAGTTCTTCATCTTCGGCATATGGCCAACCAGTTTTCGAATCGTCCCCGAATGGCTCAGCACGGTGGTCCATGCGAAACAGTGGCTCTTCTCGGGGGTCAACCGGTTGAAAGAGCAAGGCAGCTTGTTCAGCCGTCTTGATCTCCTCAATCTCGGTTTCGGAGAGAACATTGCAATCGAGAAGGTCCGACAATTCGCGAATTTTCGCCTCGCGCGAGTGATCCGAATTGCGAATCGCATCTGCCAGCAGAATCTTGATGTCGGCACCAATACGATCTACCAATTGCCGCCGTACTAGCCGCCGTACTTCTTCCAGGGACACCGCTTCGGCAATCACCGGAATCAACAAAAGGCGACAGGCCTCAACGGCATGCCAGTCCTTCCTCGTCTCCGGTTTGCCGCCCAGATCCTTGAGCACCAACAGCGGAATGACGGCGATCGCGGCAAACTGCGTGCGCGAGGCAAGGTTTGCCATCACGCCGAACCGTGATCCGTCTGTCTGAGCTGCCAATTCCTCGTACGCCTGTTCGATAACACGCCTGAGATGAACGATCGCATGATCATGGTCATTGCCGTCGAGCGTCGTCGCTCGTGGATCTTCGTCATGATTGGATGCGAATTCCCGATCATCGGCGTGGGACGTGCCCAAGTGTTTTGCGATCGCCGACATGAATCGCAGGCGCGATGGCCATTCGCTCCGTTGCCTGCCAGTGATGATGGCAGCGAGAAAATCGATAGCGGTCGAGCCCCAAGTCTCCACATTGGCGGCCAATAGCCCCGGTCTCTGCAGAATCTTAAGGATGATTCTTTCGTAGGCGAAGTTGCGCTCGGCGATCGCTTGCGCCAACTGATCGCCACGCCGAGTGTCACCAAGTCCGACCATTGCGCGGAACATGGCATGCGTAATGTTGTGGGCGCCACTCGCCAATAAGCGCTCGATCGCTTCACAGACACGCCCTAGAAGCGACTGGCTCGACACTCCCGCGACCATCACGAGCCACTTGGCGATGTCTTCATCGGAGTGGGCACCAGTTTCGAGGATGCTGTCGAGCAATGCAAAGACCGTCTTGAGCAACACCTTGCGCTGCTCGTCCCATTGCCTGATGTCGCGGGCTGCCAACCGTCGCACGGTCTCGATCGATGGCCTGCCGGGACGACAGGCGATCTTCAATTCGTATTCTAGGGCGATCGCGTGCAAGCGATCACCGTCCGGTCCGAGGAATCGGGATTCGCCCAATGCAGCGACTTCCTCTCCCCACTGGGGAACATTGAGACTGACCGCCCACGTCAGGGCCTCAGCCAAAAGGTCGTCTGGAAAGCCGCTCAAGGCTCCTATCGACGATGGCCCCTCCAGGAGCACGATCAGCGCCTCGCGTGCCAAACCAGGACGTTCTTTCCAAAGTTCACCGAGGTACTTGGCCGCGCTTCCGAGCAAGGTATTCGACAGCACCCATTTCATGCCCCCGGTTGCCGCGGACCTCGCCACGTCGTCGATCGAACAAGCAGAGAGGATTCCTCGGGCCAACATGACTGCTCCCGCGCTTGGCCCCAGTGACAGCATCGAACTCACCAGCGAATACTCTCGTAACCATTCGTGCGTCCAAGCGACAGCGTCAGCTCCGAGTTCTCGCAGCACTCCCTCTCGCAGCAGCATCTCGATTCCGACCGCGACCTGCTGGTCATCGCTCGTCCGTTGAATTGCCAACTCTCCGGCCAGGGTACGCTCCCCAAGGAACGCTGCGGCCTTGCGTTTCCGCTCCTGGGTCGTGTCACTGGCCCCAATCGCCCGCTGCCCGAGGCTTGGGCCGCGCACTCGTCGGCCCCAAAACTCATCGATCACGCGGAACGCCGTCGCTTCTCCGCTGATGGCGAGCGGCATGTCCTCTGGCGCGACGATATTGGCATAGAGAGCCAGCAGGAAGGGATTTCGCAGGGCGCGGATCAGTTGTGGATTCGTCGGCGCGGGCAATCCGACGTCGGCAAACGATTGCTGGACCTGCGCAATCGACAGGTCATCGAGCTCGATCCGGGGCAGTGAAGCGACCAGGTCGGCCAGCCAATCCTGAACCGACAGGACCTCACGACGCACCGTCGTGAACAGTGTCACGTTTGGCAGCGTGATCAGCGTCGCGAGAAACGGGATCCATGGGACGCGCATGTCGTGCGGGACATCATCCAGGCCGTCGATGGCGATCCAGGTCGGGCCGACGCCGCTCAACATGCAGACCAATCGCAGCAGGGCCTTGAGGTGTTCTTCGTCGAGAGCCCTGGCCTCGAAACGAAGTGTCCGGCTCGGATGCCGAAGCGCCGTCTCGTGCTCGAAGGCCTGCTGGCTGGCCACCGTCTTGCCGACTCCCATGCCAGCCACCAGGCACTGCGACTTCCCACGTTGATAGGTCGGCAACCGTTCGCTGAGCGTCCATGCCGTAACCGGGCTGCCCGCGAGGCCGCGCCATTGAATCTGTCGAATTTTCGGACGGAGTCCCGACGCCGCTCCGGTCGCAGCCAGATCCCGCACCCGCCCCGTGACCGTCAGTTCAAGTTCCGTCGTTCCGACAGCGGCCAGGAACTCGTCCACCGAATATTCGGCGTGACCCCTTGAAACGACGCGCTCGGTCAAGACTCCGGTTACAAACGTGTTGATTGCAGTGGCAGTCGCGGAGGTGAACAACCCCGTGGCGAGCACTTTGACCGCCTCATCCAGATCGGCGAAACGGTGCCGGTCCACCCGAAGATTCGCGAGCAGTGCCTTGGCCTCCTCAAAAGTGCACGGGCGAACCCATCCCGCAATGTTCTTACGGCTTGGTTTCTTGCGCCGGTACTGGCACAGGCGATAGAACGCCTCATGGACCGCGTCCTCCGTCGAATCAACGCGTTTCGGCGGTTTCGACGACACCTGTCTGCGGTCGACTTGCCCGGCTGCGGCCGCCATCCCCTCGAGGTAACCGATCACATGCGGCGTCTGTTTGTCTGGGTCAGTCACAAAGACTGGCCGAATCCCCGTGCCCTTCGTTCCGGTGGCAATTTGTCGCCGCAACCGATCGTAAAAAACCAGCCGGTCCTCTTTAGTG